>CAJLJQ010000044.1:0-16435 GCA_905207015.1 uncultured Collinsella sp.
CACTTCGCCGCCCATTTCGGCATAGAACGGCGTGAGGCCCAAAACAACCTCGCCTTCCTCGCCTTGCGCAAGGGACTCGACGCGCTTGCCGTCTTTGACAACAGCCTTTACCTCGGCCGTAGCGGCCAAGCGATCATAGCCCACGAAGCCGGTAGCGCCGAGTTCTTTGAGCAGATCGTCATGGATGCCGCCGTACGTGCTCCATGCAGCCTCGGCATCGTCTTTCGTGGCGGCACGGGCGCGTTCGCGCTGCTGATCCATGCATGCCTCGAAGCCCTCTTTGTCGACGGTGATGTTTGCATCGGCGCAAATCTCCTCGGTAATTTCGACCGGGAAGCCGTAGGTGTCGTGCAGCGTAAAGGCGGTGGCGCCGTCAAGCACCGTGCCCTCGAGCTTCTCGAGAGCATCGGCGAGGTACGCCTGACCCTGGCGAAGCGTGACGCCAAAGCGCTCCTCCTCCGAGAGGATGACGCGTTCGACGAGCTCGCGATTATCGACGACCTCGGGATACACATGGCCCATAAGACGCACGATCGCGTCGACATAGTTGCTCAAGAATGCACCCTCGATGCCGAGCTTGTGCGCGTGCATGACGGCACGGCGAAGCAGGCGGCGCAAAACGTATCCGCGACCTTCGTTGGAAGGAAGGATGCCGTCGGCAATCATGAAGGCAACGCTGCGGCTATGGTCGGCGATAATGCGCAGCGAAAGATCGCTTTCGGCGTTTTCCTTGTAGGACTTGCCGCTCAGGCGTTCACCGACCGAAATCAGATCGCGCATAACATCGGTTTCATAGTTGGACTGAACGCCCTGCATGATGGCGGCCATGCGCTCCAGACCCATGCCGGTGTCGATGTTCTTCGTCTTGAGCGGCGCGAGCGTGCCATCCTCCTGGCCGTCGAACTGGGTGAACACGCAGTTCCAGTACTCCAGGAAGCGGTCGCAGTCGCAGCCCGGCTTGCAATCGGTGTTGCCGCAGCCCACCTCGGGGCCCTGGTCGAAGTACAGCTCGGAGCAGGGGCCGCACGGACCGGTGGGGCCGGCGCGCCAGAAGTTGTCGTCCTCGCCCAGGCGGGAGATGTGATCCTCGGCAACGCCCAGGGAGCGCCACACGTCATGGGTCTCGTCGTCCTCGGTAAAGACGGTGAAGTACAGGCGATCGAGCGGCAGCTTGAACTCCTTGGTAATGAGCTCAAAGGCCCAAGCGCAGGCCTGCTGCTTGGAGACGCCACCAAAGGAGAAGTCGCCGAGCATCTCAAAGAAGGACAGGTGACGGCCGTCCTCGCCGATGCAATCGATGTCGTTGGTGCGGACGCACTTCTGGCAGGAGATCGCGCCGATCTCCTTCATGGTCTTCTTGCCCTGGTAATACTCCTTAAACTGGTTCATGCCGGCGTTGGCAAGCAGCAGCGAAGGGTCGTCGGGGACGAGGGACGAAGAAGGATAGAGCTTAAGACCGCGCTCCTCAAAGAAGTTGAGGAACTTAGAGCGAATCTCGGCCGTAGTCATTGACGGGTAGTCAGCACTCATAGAGGGAATCTCCTCGGTTTCACATCGAAACAGTTCAAACGTAACGATATTACCATCCCACCGCGCCTGTGCAAAAAAGAGGGCCGGCACAATGCCGGCCCTTCAGCGAAATTGCATGTTAGCGCGTATGAAAGTTAACCCGAATTACCACGCTACTTGTCGTCATCGTCCATGGACCCGTCGATGCCGGTTTTGGTATCGTCATCAGAGTTGGAATCGTCATCCTTGGCGAAGGGATTCTTGAAGAAACCCGTAGCATCGGGCTGAAGACCCGAGAGCTTGATCCAGGGATTATCGAGCTCGGGCTTGGGCATTGCCTGGGCCTCGGGCGCGGTCTCGTTGCCGATGAGCTCGGACTCGTAGATGAAGGTGTCGTCGCCGAGCGCGTCGTAGGCGGCGACCGGGTTGCCATCGGCATCGCGGTACGGCGTGCCCTTAAACACGGCGCCGTCATAGGCCACAAGCTGGCGGCCGGTCTCGTTCTCAAAGTAGTAGACGAAAATGCCCTTGAGGGCTGCGCACAGCGGAATGGCAATGATCATGCCAATAGGACCCATGAGCGCCGACCCAATAACGAGCGCCGTGAGGCTCATGATGGGATGCACCTGCACCGAGCTCTGCATGACCTTAGGCGAAATTACGTTATCGGTGACGTTTTGCGCGACCATCGTCACGATGAGCGTCCATAACGCCAACATGGGGCTGAACATGAAACCGAGCACTGTGGCGATTGCTGCGCTCACCCAGGGACCGACGACCGGAACCAAATGCATGATGCCGGTAAAGATGGCCATGAGCGCCGCATACGGATGGCCGATGATCGTAAAACCGATAAAGGCGAGGAAACCACCGCAGATGGACGTCACGACCATACCGCGCATGTAGCCGCCGACAGAGCGAGAAAGGATGGCGACCATAAAGCGGTACGAGGTCTCCTTCTCCTGACCGATGATGGTGCAGATCTCGTGGTGCATGCGAGGGTAGTCGCAGGCCATCCAGTACGCAAGCACCAGACCAAGGAAGATCACGAACAACTGCGAGGCTGTATTGGTGATGAGCGGGAACACACCGCGGCCAAGCTCGGCAGCGATCTGAGACACATACTTCGATGCCACGGCAACCAGCGACGAAAGATTATCGTCCAGATACTCCTTGAGCGGCGTGTTGTTGAGCGTCTTGGCGTGTGAGATCATCTCATTGAGGTCGCCGCCCGCAACGCGAAGCTGCTCGGGCAGGCGGCTAAGGACTTCCATGATCTGACCAAAGAGAATCGGCGACAAGATGCAAACGACACCGACGAGCACGGCAACAACCACAATGAGTGCGATGAGCGAACCGAGGCCACGTCCGACGCCGTGATGCTCGAGCCAGTTGGTGATCGGAGACATCACAAAAGCGATGATGGAACCGACAGCGAGAAACTCGATGACCGGTGCCAGGATGCCCATAAGGTTAAAGATGACGGCAGCGATGACAATGCAGCCGACGACGCCCCAAATGCGCAGCGTCAGAATGCGGGTATCGCGAAGCGTGCGGTCGATTTGTTGGGGGTGCTCACTCATGAACGAACCATCACTCCGTCGGGGTCAATCTTATCTTGAATCTTCTTAAGCGTGCGGCGCAGCAGACGCGAAACCTGCACCTGCGATATGCCCAGCTTCTTGGCAATCTCGATCTGGGTCATGCCCTTCACAAAACGCAGCTCGATAACCTCGCGCTCGCGAGGCGAGAAATCGCGGATGGCTTCCTCGATTACCAGACGGTCATCGGTAAAGTCGAGCTCGTTGTCGTCGTCGGCATAGCGATCGAGAATCGAGGGAGCATCGTCGGAGTCGGACGCGCCGGGAGCCTCGATGGGCACCGAGGTATAGGCCGAGGACGATTCCATGGCTTCGAGCACCTCGTCAACGGTCACGCCAAGGTAATCGGCGATTTCCTCAACCTTGGGCGAACGCTGAAGCTCGTTGGTGAGCTTATCGGTGGCCTGGTTAACCTTGGCAGAGAGCTCCTGCAGACGACGCGGCACGCGCACACTCCAGCCCTTGTCGCGGAAGTGGCGCTTAATCTCGCCCAAGATGGTGGGCGTGGCAAACGTCGTGAACTCGAGTCCGCGTTCAGGGTCAAAGCGGTCGATAGCCTTGAGCAAGCCCAAGTACCCGACCTGCAAAAGGTCATCGAGCGGCTCGCCGCGGTTCTTGAATTTGTTGGCAAGAAACCTTACCAGGTTCATATGGGACATGACGAGCTGCTCGCGGGCTTCCGGATCACCGGTCTCCTTATAACGACGAAATAGCTCGCGGGTTTTCTCCTTGTCCCAAGCGGCCTTGCCGCTCCGGGAACGTTCGGTCATATTAGATATCCGCCTTGAGATCGAGGGAAAGCGTTAAGGGCGCCGCAGTCTTTTCGTAGGAATCGCACACGCTCGCGAGGATGAGCTCGCCATACACCGCAGCCTGGTCGTTTTCATCAACCGTAGCCTGGTCTCCAAAGGTAATAGTCATGCCAACGTGAGTCTCATCGACATCGAATTTGATGGTGATGTCGTCGCAGTCGACCGCGGTGCACCCAAAGATGAAAGCCTCCTCGGCAGCCATGCGGATGTCCTCGATGCGATCGACAGACATGGAGCACAGGGCACCAACGTTGGCTGCCGTCATGCGCACAAGGCGAGCGAGACGCGGGTCGCCGGCAACGGTCAGCGTGATGGGGCAGGTTGCTTCGCTACTCATCGCAGGACTCCTCAGAGGACTCGGCGGGCGTATAGGTGTAATACTGAGCCGGCTTGGCTGCGGGCTTCTGAGCCGCATCCGCAACATCGGCGGCCTCGTCCTCGGCCTCACCGATCAGAACGCGCTCGGTAGGCTGCTCGGCCTCGGCGGCGGCAGCGGCTAGCTTACGATCGGCGTCGGCTGCAGGAGCCTTCACCTTATTGAAGAGCTTCTGCACGGCGCCGGCCGCAGAATCTGTCACGCTCGATACGGCATTACTGGCCTCGGCCATACTGCCCGTGACCTCGGAGATGTCGCGAACGACCGCCTCAACCTCAACGAGGTTGGACGTCAGGGCGTCAACGGCAGTCTTGCTCGACTTGAGGAGCGGCTCCATCTGGGCAAGTGCCGGCGTAAGCTCGTCAACGGCGCCATCAAGCTTTGCCACCACGGGCTGCGCCTCGGCAATCGTATTGTTGAGGTCGGTTACCGTCTTGTCGAGCGAGTCGACAACGGTGCGGGTTTTGCGCAGGGTGAGCGCAAGCTCAACGATAGCCCACACGCCGGCAACGGCAAGCAGCAGCAAGGCGATTTGAATGGGACTCATACAAGCCTCCCAAAGGAATCGAAATACAAACGCTTTCCATGGTACCCCAAAGGGGACCGAACATGCCAAGAGCAGCAACGTGGGACAAAATTATCAGCAGCTACTTCGGTGCATTCCCGCTGCGGTCGCGTTCGCTTTGCTCTACGCGCCATTCTTCCCAACCGCGGCCGGCAGGCTGCCAAAATGCACCGCGTTCTAAGCCTTCGGGCAAATAGCGCTGGTCGACCCAGCCTTCGGGATAATCGTGCGGATACTTATACACACCGTATTCATCGCTGCCCGGGCGATGGCGATCGCGTAGATAACTCGGCACCTCGCGAAGCCCACTAGAGTGGATATCGGCCAGCGCCGCATCGATCGAAGCCTCGCACGCGTTGGATTTAGGCGCCAAGCACACATAGAGTGCAGCCTGAGCCAGGTTAATGCGGCACTCGGGATAGCCAATGACCTCGGCAGACTTAAACGCGGCATGTGCCACCAAAAGTGCCTGCGGATCGGCATTGCCAACATCCTCAGAAGCCTGAATCATAATGCGACGGGCGATAAACTTAGGATCCTCCCCCGCGTCAATCATGCGCGCGAGCCAATAGATCGTGGCATCGGGGTCGCTGCCGCGCATGGACTTGATGAACGCACTGATAATGTCATAGTGCATGTCGCCGTTTTTGTCGTACGAAAAGCCACGACGCGGGTTGGCAATCTTTACGTCATCCACGGTGATGGGATAGCGCTCCCCCGCCGCCGGCGCTGGCGTTCCCTCCGTATCGGGACGCGTGACGGCAATCTCGCTCGCCAGCTCAAGTGTCGTCAGGGCCGAGCGTGCATCACCCGCAGCCAGCGTACAAATGGTCTTGACCGTATCCTCATCGGCCGAGAACTTACCGTTCAGGCCCTGAGGTGCCTCGAGCGCACGCTCGATAAGCATGGCGATATCCTCGTCCTTTAAATGCTCAAGCTCCACGACTCGACCACGTGAGAGCAGCGCCGAGTTGACCTCGAAGTACGGATTCTCCGTCGTAGCGCCAATCATAATGACGGTACGGTTCTCAACTGCATGCAGCAGGGCATCCTGCTGCGACTTAGAGAAGCGGTGAATCTCATCGATGAATAGAATGGTGCGGCGGTCGTACGTATTCAGGCGCGTCTTGGCCTCGTCAATCACGCGGCGCAAGTCCTTTACGGTGCCCGTCACGGCGCTGACCTCGACAAACTCGCTCTTGGTATGGTTGGCGATAATGTGGGCCAGCGTCGTCTTGCCCGTGCCAGCCGGGCCGTACAGAATCACGCTCGACAGCACGTCATGCTCAATCGCGGCGCGCAGCCACGAGCCCTTACCGACGGCCTTTTGCTGGCCCACATACTCGTCGAGCGAATTGGGGCGCATACGCACCGCAAGCGGGGCATTCTGAAAAGAGCGCTCGCGCGTCGAAGCAGAAAAAAGGTCGTCCATAGCCATCCCGTGCATCAATCAAAATCGTTGTTGACCAACAGTATACCGAAAGGATACGAACTACCGTTCGTTAATATAGGTGCGGTGCGGAAACTTTAGACCTGGGAACAATTTGCTCGTCAGCTCGCAGAAATAACCATCCGTCATGCTTGCGATGTAATCGACGACAGTCTGATCCTTGTCGTCCTGCCAAGCATAGATGCGGCCATAATAGGAAAGCTGCTGCTCAATACGCGAAATGTGGTGCTTAAAGATGTAGGAGGACTCGTCACCCTCGTATATATCCTGCAGGCAACGGTCGTAGAGCTTTTCGAACGCCTCACGCAGCTCCTCCTCGGAATCGCCTTCGATACCGCCCTTGCTATAGATCTTCTCGTAGTTCTCGCGCTTGGCTCGGCGGATCTCCTCAAACAGGTCCTCGCTCATCTCGATACGCGGTTTGCCGTAGCTATGCTCAACGATATCGATGGAAGCGTGCGTGAGAATCCAGCTGTTATAGGCGCCGCCCCGACCATCGTCAAAAGCGTCGGGCGACAGCAGGCCCGCGGCAATGGCGTCCTGACGATCACGACCGACGTAGGCGAGGATATCCGAGATACGCACCACACAGCCCTCGAGCGTCATGGGACGCAGGTGCTCAATCGCGCTATAGCCTGTGGCAATGCATTCCTCGACGGTTCGGTCGAACTGGTCAAAGGAACCCATGTCCGAAAGCTCAAAAACACGCTGTTCGTACTCGCCGTTGTGGCATAGCACGCCGTCGAGCGTCTGGAGCGACACGTTGCGGCCATACAGGGCGTCGAGCACGCGGACCGACTGAACGTTATGGAAAAAGTAGCGACCCGTGCGCTCATGATAGATATCGTTGAGAAAACGCTCACCGGCATGGCCGAAAGGCGTGTGGCCCAAGTCGTGGCCCAGGCCAATCGCCTCGATCAGATCGCAATTGAGCCCCAGGGCGCGACCGATATCGCGCGCAATGCGGGAGACAAGCTGCACGTGCAAACCGCGGCGTGACAGATCGTCATTGCTACGGAAGCTAAAGACCTGCGTTTTGCCTGCATAACGGGTGTACGACGGAAGATGAAGTATCTTTTCGGTATCGCGCATAAACGCCGGACGCATAAGCGTGCCTTTGTCGGAGGCGCGATCAATACGACGAATGACCTGATCGTCGCAGCATCGATAAGGATTAACGACACCCGAGGCGCGGTCGGCGGCGATACGCTCGACCAGCTCGGGCGACAACGCCGCGGGAATGCGGTCCATGCGCGCCTTAATGACGGCCGTTTCTTGATTAGTTGCCATGGCATGCTCCTTAAAAAGGATGCGCAATCGGTTACAATGTCCAGCCCACGACCTCGATTATGGCAAATATCGGCACCAAAAACGGGAGCAATGGCAGGGAGCGCGATTTTGTGAAGAGGCAGGAGAGAGCCAGGACCAGGAGCGCGACGGCAAATGCCACGATGCCGCCCAGAGGGTCGAGCGTGCAAAGCGCGAAAAGCGCCTTGGCATCCCCCATGCCGATGCCGGGGGCCTGGCGGAAACGCCGCCAAAGCGACTCGGTCAGCACAAGGGAAAGGTACACGATAACGGCAGGACCGGCGTGGTCAAGCGCCGTGTTCAGGCCCCTGTCCAGCCAAACGCCTGCAAACGCCGCCACGGCGCATGCGGCGGCAAGCGCGTTGGGAAACCGCCGTTCACGGACATCAATCACCGCACCGGCAAAGGCGCAGATCCAAAAGGGAATATAGACCATTGAACACCTCCCGGGGGCAGTCACTCAAAAGCAAAAACCACCACAAAGGTGCCTGTCCCCTTCGTGGTGGTTTTGGTGGTGGTTATTTAGCGCCCTGCATGACCTCGTCGAGGGTAACGTTGACGGCGTGCTGCGTCGGGACCCAGTCGACCTTCAGGAACAGCGCGGCAACCGTGATGGGGATATAGCTGAACATAAAGATCGGGAAGGTAAACAGGTTGGTCACCAGGCGCCACTTTTGAGCGCAATGAATGTGCTTGTACTCAAAGATGGTCGTGAGCAGCGCCAGGATAAAGAAGGTCTGGTACATCATCACGAACGTCATGATAAGCGAGGCGGCACAAGCCTGCATCTCGACCTCGGTAGCCAAGAAACCATGCGAAAGGCCACCCACGATCAGGAACGTCGCATTGGCGAGCATAGAGATCAGGGACAGCAGCATGCCCGGAGCGATGGTCATAAACATGTCATATGCGGCAAAGCGATGATAGCGGAACGTCGACTTGACCAGATGCTTGCCGTAGGTAAAAAAGACCTGGTAGAAGCCCTTGGTCCAGCGCATGCGCTGTTTCCAGGACGCCTTAAACGTCACCGGCTGCTCGTCAAAGAACTCCGCCGGCGCATAACCGATGCGGATGCCGTGAATGGCGCAGAACGTGGTGAACTGGATGTCCTCGGTCAGTGTATGGAACTGCCAGCCGTGCATGCCCTCGATAACACTGGCGGAGATAAGGTAGCCCGAGCCCGAGACGGCGCAGGACGTCTTGCAGATGTTGCGCGCGTTGTTGAGGAAGCGGGCCTCACGCAAATACCAGGTGGCGTTGGCAGAGGAAATCCACGAACTGCCGAAGTTCTTGGAGTTACGATAGCTCGTGACCACATGAAAGCCCTGGTCAAAGGCATCATTCATCTTGGAGACGTAATCGCGGGAGATAACATTGTCGGCATCGAAGATAAAGTAGCCCTCAAACGTGTCGGGATACTCGTTGAGAATGCGATCGAAACCAAAGTCCATGACCCAGCTCTTGCCCTTGCGGGCCAGGTCATTGCGCTCGTAAACAATGGCACCGGCCTCGCGCGCGAGCTGCGCCGTGTTGTCGGTGCAAGCATCGGCGACCACGAAGACCTCGATGAGCTCGGACGGATAGTCCTGATCCTTGATAGAGCGTACGAGATTGGCGATCACGGCCTCCTCGTTATGCGCCGCAATGAAGAAGGCATAGCGGTGGAGTTTTTTGGCCTTGGGAGGCGCGACCTCGCCACGAAGAGCGCCAATGACAAAGAAGACCACCTGGTACAGAAAGCAGACCGTGAGCAGCGTAACCACAATCTGGTTGAAGATCACGATGGGTGTGTTGGTTTGTAAAAAGGCGAGCATGCAGGCTCCCGAGAACGCGTTACGTAAACAACCGTATATCTTACCGTAGGCTAACCGAGTTCAAGAAACCACCTAATACTGGTTAGGCCTCGAGCAGACCGAGCTGCGGAACGATTTCGTCGCCGGCGGCAGTGCGGCCGAGCGAGCGCGGGGCTAGGTCATCCAGAACGGCGGCGAGATCCCACGGCAGCTCATCGCGGCACTCAATGTGCTCCCCCGTCACGGGATGATCGAACGCCACACGCCAGGAATGGAGGAATTGCCTGGTCAAACCCTGGTCGGCACGCGCATCGCACTTACCGTAGAGCGGATCGCCCACGCAGGCGTGGTTGATATGGCGCATGTGCACGCGAATCTGATGCGTGCGACCCGTAAACAGGTGGCACTCGACAAGCGTATAGCCATCGTCAAAACGCGTGGAATCGAAGCGCTCGAGGACCCTAAAGGTCGTAATGGCCTGGCGCGCGAAAGGATCGTCCGAAACCGCCATCTTGACACGGTCGCGCGTAGAACGGGCAATGCCGGTGTTAATGGTGCCCTCGTCCATGGCAATGTGGCCGTGGACGAGCGTAATGTAGCGGCGGTCGAGCGTGCGCGTGCGGATGAGATTCTGGAGCGCGCGCTGGGTGTCGTCGTCTTTTGCCGCGAGCATAAGGCCCGAGGTGTCACGATCCAGGCGATGCACGATGCCGGGGCGGTCCTCGCCCTGCACGGTGCCCAGATGGTCAATGCCACAGTGATAGACCAAGGCGTTCGCAAGGGTGCCGCTCTCGTGGCCATGGGCGGGATGGCACACCAGACCGCGCTGCTTGGAGAGCACGATGAGGTAGTCGTCCTCGTAGCGGATATCGAGGGGAATGGCCTCGGGAATCACATCGGTGGGATCGTGCGGCTCGGGCAAATCGACCGAAATACGGTCGCCGGAGCGCACGGCATACTTTTTTGACAGGCATGTCTCGCCGTTGACGGCAACGGCACCGCCCTCGATCAGATGCGCGCAGGCAGAGCGCGTAGGGCAGCCGTCATTAGCGCCCAGATAGGCGTCAAGACGCTGACCAGCGGCATCGTCGGCAACAAGGATATGGATGTCGGCCATTAGCGCTAGCTCCTTTCGCGAATCTTGCGGGCACGCTCCCCACGCTGCTGGGCCTTACGCTTAGCGCGGGCCTCGTCACGGGCGTTGAGCTCGGCGGTCGCGTCGACCTCACGGGCGGCAGGGCTCAAGAACATATAACCGATGAGCGCCAGCACGACGCCGAGCGTAATGCTGATATCGGCCACGTTAAAGACGGGGAAGTCGATGAAGGTGGTGGCAATAAAATCGGTCACGAAGCCAAAAGCCAGACGGTCGATCGCGTTGCCAATGGCGCCGCCCGCGACCATAGCCATGCCCACAACCTCCAAGCGAGCAAGCTGGGGCGCGCGAAGCAAGTACACCGCGATCGCAACGATAACGACAAACGCCAGCACGGCAAACGCGAGGCCATGTCCCTCGCCCATGCTAAAGGCAGCACCGATGTTACGCACGAAAAGGAAGTCGATCACACCGGGGATAACAGTCACATGCAGAGCATCGCCGACGGCACGAACCGCAAGCTTGGTCAGCTGGTCAACAAGCAGCACGGCCAACGCCACGCTACCAGCAACACCCAACCGCCAACGCAAAGGCGGCGTCATATCCGCAGAACGACCCAAATCAATCCCCTACCCTCAAAAACATCGAATTACGTTTAACGCAAGTAACCATCTTATAGTGACAAACGCCAAACACGCAGCATATTCACCAACGCTAGCGAAATAACCAGCACAAAACAAAAGCGACATTCCGAATAACGGAATGTCGCTTAATAGCTTTCGGCTAAGAGCGAAAGCGAAAGAAAGCCTTTAGCTCCAGCAATGGAAACGCCGCGTTATCGTCACCAACAGCGAAAACGTTCCTAAGCGAGCAAGGTGACGTGAAAGAGGAGGGAAGCGTACTTTGGTACGCGACCGACGATTGAACGTCAGATTGCCGCTTAGGGGCGTTTGCAGCGTCGGTAGGTTACGGCGTTCGTAGAACGCCGTAACCTACAAAGCGTCAGCGCAGCGCTTGCAGATGTGAGCGTGGCCGTTGTACTCGCCGACAGTGGTGCGGTAGTTCCAGCAACGGTCGCAGCACTCGCCCTCGGCAGCCTCGATGGCAACGGAGAGCTCCTCGCCCTGGGTCAGTTCAACAGCGGAGACGATGTAGAACTCGGCCAGGTCGACGGCCTTGTCGCCGGTCAGCAGCGCATACATCTCGGCGGGAACGACCGCCTTGACGCGGACCTGTTGGCTCTTAGTGAAGGTGCCGGCGGAGCGGGCATCCTCAAGGGCCTTGGTCACGGCGCTACGGAGCTCGAGTGAAGCCTCGAGCACGCCCTCAAACTCATTGGCCTCGTCGATCGTGATGGGCGACTTGTACCAATCGAGCAGCGCGGCGTACTTCTGGTGGTCGACGCAGCCGGCGGGCGCATATGCCATGGCCTCGTCGACGGTGTAGGACAGGATCGGCTGCAGGTCGCGCATGAGCATCGAGAAGAGCTCGGCCAGCACGGTCTGAGCGCTGCGGCGCTCGAGCGAGCCGGGCTTGTCGCAGTACAGACGGTCCTTCAGAGCGTCGAGGTACACGTTGGAGAGCTCGGTAACCACGAAGTCGTAGAGCGCACGGTAGGCGCGCGGGAACTCGTAGCTCGCGTAGGCGTCGTCGACCTCGGCCTGGACCTGGGTCAGGCGGGCAACCATGAGCTTGTCGAGCGGCAGCAGGTCGGCAAAGGCGACGCCGTCGGTCTCGGGCTCAAACTGACCCTCGAGCTCGGAGAGCAGGAAGCGCAGCGTGTTGCGGAAACGACGGTAGGCGTCGGACGTACGAGCGAGAATCTCGTGGTCGATGGAAACGTCGGAGCTGGTGTCGACGGAGGCAACCCACAGGCGGATGATGTCGGCGCCCATCTCGTCGCAGACCTTGTTGGGGTCGATGACGTTGCCGAGCGACTTGGACATCTTGCGGCCCTGACCATCGAGGGTGAAGCCCTGCGAGACGACCGCCTTGTAGGGAGCGTGGCCGTTGGCGCCCACCGAGGTGAGCAGCGAGCTCTGGAACCAACCACGGTGCTGGTCGGAGCCCTCGAGATACACGTCCGCCGGGTACTCCAGCTCGGGACGGTACTCGCAGACGGCCTTCCAGGACACGCCGGAGTCCCACCACACGTCGAGGATGTCCTTATCGGACTTGAGGTGATGACCGCCGCACTTGGGGCAGACACAGGCCTCGCCCAGGTAGCTCTCGGGAGCGTCGGTGAACCAGGCATCGGAGCCCTTCTCGTGGAAGAGCTTGATGACGGCGTCGAGCGTGGCGTCGTTCATGACCTTCTCGCCGCAGTCGGCGCAGGTGTAGCTGGGGATTGGCACGCCCCAGTTGCGCTGGCGGCTAATGCACCAGTCGGGACGCTGCTCGACCATGGCACCAATGCGGTTGGCGGCATGGGCCGGATACCACTTGACGTTCTCGCGGACCTCTTTGCCAGCCTGCTCGCGCAAACCGGTCTTGTCCATCGAGACAAACCACTGGTCGGTAGCACGGAAGAGCACCGGGTGCTTGCAGCGCCAGCAGTGCGGATAGCTGTGCGTGATCTTCTTCTCGAGAACCAGGGTGCCGCGCTCGCGCAGGAACTCGATAATGTGCGGGTTGGCCTCATCGGTATCCATACCGCTGAAGGGGCCGCCGGTGCCAAACTCCTCACCGGTGTAGAACTTGCCGTCGTCATCGACCGGCATGCAGATGTCGGTGATGCCCTCCTTGAGGCAGGCAAAGTAGTCGTCGACGCCATGGCCGGGCGAGTTGTGGACGATACCGGTACCGTCGTCGACGCCGACGTAATCGGCCAGCAGCGCCACGCCCTCGACGCCGTCAAAGATCGGCTGCTTGTAGTGGATGTGGTGGAAGGTCTCGGCGGGAACCACGTAGGGCTTGCCGTCGACCATGACCGGGGTGTACTCCCAGCCAAACTCCTCGCAGCACTTGGGAGCAAGGTCCTCGAGCATGACCTCGGCGCGGCCGTCGTGCTCAACGGCGACATAGGCGGCGCCGGGCTTGAGGGAAACGGCCTGGTCGGAGGGGATGGTCCACGGGGTAGTCGTCCAGATGATGAAGTCGACCGGGCCGTCGAAGTTCTCGAGGCCGGCGGGCTTGGAGGTCATCTCAAAGCGAACGAAGATGGAAGGGCTCGTCTCGTCGGAGTACTCGATCTCGGCCTCGGCGAGCGCGGTGTGACAGTGCTTGCACCAGTGAACCGGCTTGTGGCCGCGATAGATCATGCCCTTATCGAACATGGCCTTGAAGACCTCAATGTCGGCGGCATCATGCTGGTGATAGAGCGTCAGATAGGGGTTGTCCCAGTCGCCGAGCACGCCCAGGCGACGGAAGCCGGCCTTCTGCAGCTCGATGTTCTCGACAGCGAACTTGTTGCAGAGCTCACGGATCTTGGCCGTGGAGGTCTGGTTGAACTTCTCGGTGCCGAGCTTCTCCTCGACCTTATGCTCGATCGGCTGACCATGGCAGTCCCAACCGGGGACATAAGGGACCTCATAGCCCTGCATCATCCAGTAGCGGTTGATCATGTCCTTGGAGATCTTGTTCATGGCGTGGCCGATATGGATCGGACCGTTGGCGTACGGAGGGCCGTCGTGCAGCACGAACTTCTTGTGACCCTCGTTCTTCTTCAGAACCTGCTCGTAGACCTTGTTGTCCTGCCAATCCTTGAGTCGCTTGGGCTCGGACTTGGAAAGACCGGCACGCATGGGAAAGCCGGTTTTGGGCAGATTCATCGTCTGCTTGTACTCGTTTGCCACGGTACCCCTTTCTTGTCATGGGCGCGCACGCCCTCTGGGCACCAAAAAAGCGCCCGTCCCTACAAGCTGGGACGAAGCGCCACAAAACGGGCTGTAAGCCCGCAAAAGCTCTTCGCTTAACCACCCAGCTTAGATGCCCTCGCCCGCGTGATAGCGCGCTCGCATCCGTTACTCGGCTGGCCTGTATCGACGACCATCTCGGCGATGTCTACTAAGACGTGTCTGCACGACGCGTCCGTTGGGACCGCAGCTCCGGGGTGATTTTCATCGGTCGCATGCACGGGTTCTCAGCGCTCCCCGCTCTCTGTAGCATGCGGACGGCCGACTACTCGTCCCCATCAACGCTTCTGCGCTGTATGGTAGCACGGCAAACGCCGGCGAAAAACCCTCAACATCGGTTTCATACTTTAGAAATTTCTCGCGGTCGCAAGCACTCACTTGGAGCAAAATACCTGAAAGCACTTTATCTAACGAAAGAAGGCTGCAATGCGCACGATTGGAATGAGCGACTACACCGTCGGCGAGGACTGCTTTGACGAGCTGCCCGGCGCGCTGGCCGAGTACGGAGCGGCCAAAGTCGCGATTATCGGTGGCAAACGAGCACTGGCAGCGGCGCTTCCCGGTATCGAAGCGGCGCTGGAGGGCACCGACGTCGAGATTCTGGAGACGCGCGTCTACGGCACCAACAGTACGCGCGCCAATATCGCCAAGGTCGTGAACTCCCCTGCCTGCCAAGAAGCCGACGTTCTTATCGCATGCGGCGGTGGCAAGGCGCTCGACACCGTCAAGACAGCGGCCATCGAGCTCAAGAAGATCGTCTTTACGGTACCGACGATCTGCTCCAACTGCTCGGCCGCGACCGCCATTGCCGTTGTATACAACGACGACGGCTCGCTCGAGGGCTATTCATACCCCAACCGCCCCGCACACATCTTCATCAACCCCAAGATCATTGCCGAGGCTCCGGCGGAGTACTTCTGGGCCGGCGTGGGCGATGCCCTGTCCAAGCAGCCCGAGGTCGAATACGCCACGAGCGCCGGCAACCTGGAGCACACCGCCGGTCTTGGCCTGGCGCTCGCACACACCTGCTCCGAGCCGCTGTTTACCTATGGCGTGCAGGGTCTAGAGGACGTTCGCCAGAACCTGTCGACCGAGGCCGTCAAGCAGATCGCGCTCGACATCGTGGTCAACACGGGCTATGTCTCGAACCTGACCAACCAAAACGATTACTACTACAACTCGAGCGTGGCGCACGCGTTCTACAACGCTTCCTGCAGCATTCCGCGCGAGGGCTCCTACCTGCACGGTGAGGTCGTAAGCCTGGGCGTGCTGGTGCTGTTCGCCTACACGGGCGACACCGAGAACCTTAAGCGCTACGCCGCCTTCAACAAGCAGATGGGCCTGCCCGTGACGCTTGAGCAGGTCGGGCTATCCGAGGCCGATATCCCTGCCCTGCGCGAGTACGCGCACGCCACCAACGAGTGGAAGCAGGGCAACCCGGAGCCCTTCACCGACGAGAAGTTCGCCGCCGCCATCAAGGCAGCCAACACCTACGGCCACACGCTCTAGTTCTAGGCCAAAACCACCACAATGGGGACAAGCACCTTTGTGGTGGTTTATATTGCTCCACCATTCAGTTCGTACCCGAACCCGATTCTTTACGAGAAAGGGTTCGGGTACGTTTTTTGTTTATCTGAAATTCTGCGGAAGGACTACTCGGAACGGTAAACAGGAACGAACAGAGGTAGGGCATCATCGTGGTGATGGTATCCTGCCTTTTGTTTTGCGGGATCAAGGTCGCTTTATGCGAACTTGATCGCCACTTATATGGCGCATTGATGGCAATTGCTTCGTACGTGCATACCGGGAGCCTGTACACCTCTGGCAAGGCGTAACACACTAGCCTTTGTTCCAAAGTCCGTGTGCTAACGGGGCAGGCCCCTTAGAATTCCTGTGGAGTGTGTACGCACGCAGGAAAACGGCAAAATTTCGCTCTATCAGGGCGTTCTTTCATTGGAGAGTATGGTATACACGGCTTAGTTCAACAAATTAGAATTTATATAAAGGAGAATACTAATGAAACTGTTTTTATGTTCGCACTTTTCAAGTGTAGGAAGTCTGATAAAGGAAG
>CAJLJQ010000045.1:0-16399 GCA_905207015.1 uncultured Collinsella sp.
ACTTTGGAGGCACCGTTTCCTGCGGTTTCGTAAGGTTTTTCCTGCGGTTTTGGCGCCAAAAAATGTCGATGCTTCGGGGGTCCAAAATAGGTCGTTCACTTCGCGGAAAAGTATTAGACTTCGTTTTCGCGCAGACACGAATCCGGCCGCCACAACGCAAAACGGGGCCCGCGCGCAGCGCAGACCCCGTCAAAAAAGATAATTCCCGGTACCTAGTACTGCTCGATGCCCATGTAGCGACGAATCTCGGGGCTGTGGTCGAACACCTTGCCGCGGGCTGCGCGCAGCTCGCAGCTCATCGCGTAAAAGAAGATCGGCTCCAGGTACGAACGCACGCTGGCGGGCACGTCGCCCACGCCGTACTCGAGCGCATCGAGCACCATGATCGTATCGGTGTGCGTGTTGAGGAACGCGAGCGCGCGTTCCTCCATGGGGCGGCACTCGCCCGATCCGAGCTGCACAAAGTAGAACACGCCGGGCTCGGTGGCCTCGAAGGGACCGTGGAAGTACTCGCCGGAATGGATGTAGCAGCAGTGCTGCCACTGCATCTCCATGAGCGAGCAGATGGCCATGGCGTAGGTCTGGCTAAAGTTGGGGCCCGAGCCCAGGATGTAGAAGAACTTGTGCTTCTGGCAGAGCTCGGCAAAGCGATCGCCCAGCTCGGCGTTGACCTTCTCGCGGGCGGCGGGCAGCAGCGCGTCCATCTGCTTAAGGCCGGCGTACATGTCGGCGAGCGCCTCGTAGCCCTCCTGCTGGTCGAGCAGCTCGGCAGCCATTAGCACGCCAATGCCCTGCGGGACCTCGGCCTGCGACTCGCCCTTGCCCCACGGATAGACCCAGGTGGTCCACTTGCCGTTGTCGATCTTGGAGCCCGCGTAGTCGGTCATAGTCACGACCTCGGCGCCGGCGGCGAGCGCCATCTCGCAGGCATCGACAACCTCCTGCGTATTGCCGCTGTGGCTGCAGGCGACGACGAGCGACTTCGGCCCCAGGCTCTTGGGCGCCATCAGGCAAAACTCCCGTGCCGTGTAGACCGTCGAGGCAAACGTGGTGGCCTCGCGCTTGAGCAGCTCGTTAGCCGGCATCAGGTCGATCATCGAACCGCCGCAGGCGATCCAAAAGACGTTCTCGATCTTACCCTTGCGCTCGATAATTTCCTGAATCAGATCGTGTGCGTTCACGGTGACGCTCCTCCTTGTGTGGCGGCTTTGAGCGACGGCAGCTCGTACCTGCGGTCGTTCTATGTTGTCCTATTTATAACACGTGTAATAACGCCCGTGAAGTCATCCCGGCAAATTTGTTCTATGTTGTTCTATCTGTGGACGTTAGATGACGAACACGTAGCGCGAGCCCACGATCTTTTGACGACCGAGCAGTAGAGGGCGTCCGCCGGCGTCGGTAAAGTAGGCCTCCATATAGAAGAGCGGCTCGCCGACCGGCACCTCCAGCAGCGGGGCCGCGTGGGCATCCGCCAGCGCAATCTCCACGGTGCAGGGGTCGGACTTGAGCGGCGCGCGACCCGAATGCTCGGCAACGAGCGAGAAGATCGAGTTGTCGGCGAGGTCCTTATCGGCAAGCGTCTGCAGGTAGGGATGGTCGGCGAGCACAAAGGCGTTGTTCTCGAGCATGACGGGCACGCCGTCTGCCGTGCGCACGCGCTCGACCACAATGAGCTCGCAGCCGGGTTCCACGCCAAAAAACGCCGCGTCCTCGTGCGTCGCCGCAACCACCGTGCGCGACACCAGGCGCGCTCCGGCCACCATGTCGTTGGCGGCGCAACCCTCGGAAAAGCTCTGGACGTCGCCTTTCTGGACAATCTTGCGCTTGAGCTTGGGGGCGCACACGAAGGTGCCCCTCCCCTGCTGGCGGTTGAGGTACCCCGCGCGCGACAGCTCCTCGATGGCGCGGCGCACGGTAATGCGCCCCACGCCGTAGGACTTCGCGAGCTCTATCTCGGAAGGAATGCGCGAGCCGGGCGCGTACACGCCGCGTGCGATCTCGCCCTTCAGGTCGTCCATGACCTGCTGGTACAGCGGCACGGCGGACACGTCAGTGCGGTCAGTTTTATCGTCGAAAGCCATCGTTACGCTCCATCCCGTGCATGCTCGGACTCAAACTCTTCAATCGCCGCCATAAACTGCTCGCCAAAGGCGTCGGCCTTTTTCTCGCCAATGCCGTTGACCTGAACAAGCTCGTCGCGCGTCTGCGGGCGTAGACGGCACAGACCGCGCAGGGCCTTGTCGGAAAAGACCATGTACGGCGCCATCTCCAGCTCGGTCGAGATCTCCTTGCGCAGGGCGCGTAGGCGCTCGAACAGCTCGGCATCGTCGCCCACGCGCGGGCGCTGATCCAGCTCGGCCTCCTCGCGCAGCAGATCCACCGCACGGCGGGCGCGGGCCGAGGCCTTGCGCTTGGACGCGCGACGCTTAACGGTAAAGGCGAACGCCTCATCCTCGACCTCGACGGCACGCGGGCCCAGCCCAACGACCGGGTACTGCCCCTGCGAGGTTGCCAAATAACCGCGGCCGCACAGCTGACCGATGATGTCCTTGATGCGCCCGACCGATTCGCTCGACAGCTCACCGTAGCCGCGGTCCTCGTCCAGATGCATCTGGCGAATGCGCTCGGTGTTGCCGCCGTGGAGCACGTCGGCGATCAGCGACTTGCCAAAACGCATGGGACGCGTGGCCACATAGCGCACGGCAGCGCGGGCCATATCGGTGACGTCCTCGACCTCGAACTGCGTGAGGCAGTTGCTGCAGTTGCCGCAGCCCTCGGCTTCGTCCGTGGCGGTGCCGCCCGCGGCGGCTGCCGCATGCTCGGCCGCGGCCTCGTCGCCAAAGTAGCGCAACATGTATTCGCGCAGGCAGCCGGTGGTATTGCAGTAGCCCTCCATCTGGCTGAGCAGACGATATCGATTCTGGAGCGCCCACGCGCGTTGCTCGTCGTCAAGTGCCTCGTCGGCAGCATCTCCGCGGTCGATCAAAAAGCGGCGCATGCGAAAATCGTTGCCGTTCCACAGCAGGTGGCAGCTGGCCGGGTCGCCATCGCGGCCGGCGCGGCCCGCCTCCTGGTAGTAGGCCTCGATGCTCTCGGGCACGTTGTTGTGAATCACGTAGCGCACGTTGGGCTTGTCGATGCCCATACCAAAGGCGTTGGTGGCAACCATCACCTGGATGTCGTCGTCGATAAAGGCGCGCTGGCTTTGGCGGCGGGCGTCATTGCCCATGCCGGCATGGTAGCGGCCAACGCGAATGCCGCTGGGGCCCAGCGCTTCGGCAAGATCGCCTGCCAGCGCATCGACCGTCTTGCGGGTCGAGCAATACACGATGCCGCTCTCGCTCGAATGCGCGATCACGTAGTCGCGCACCCAGGCGGTCTTGGCCTTGTCGCCCATCTCTTCGCAACCAAAGTAGAGGTTCTTGCGATCGAAGCCCGTCACCACCGTCGCCGGGTTTTGCAGGCCGAGCATCTGCTGAATGTCCGCGCGTACGCGCTCGGTCGCCGTGGCGGTAAAGGCCGCCACGATAGGGCGTTGCGGCAGGGAATCGATGAACTCACGAATCTGCAGATAGGCGGGGCGGAAATCCTGGCCCCATTGGCTCACGCAGTGGGCCTCGTCAATGGCCACGAGCGGAACGCCGATGCCGCCTTCGGCCGCAGCTTCCTGCGCAAAGGCCAGAAAGCGCGGCTCGAGCAGGCGCTCGGGCGCCACGTACATAAGCTGGTAGCGGCCCTCGCGCGCCCGCTTGAGCACGGTATTTTGCTGGGCCGGAGTAAGGCTGGAGTTGAGATAGCTGGGTCGCGCGCCCGCCGCGAGCAGCGCACGGGTCTGGTCCTCCATAAGCGACAGCAGCGGACTCACCACAAAGGTAATGCCGGGCAGCATGAGCGCGGGCACCTGGTAGCAAATGGACTTGCCGGCGCCCGTGGGCATAACGCCCAGCGCGTCGCGGCCAGCAAGGATCGCATCGACCATGCGGTCCTGCCCCGGGCGAAACGAGGTGTAGCCAAAATAGGCGCCGAGCGTGTCGAGCGCCATCTGCTGCATGCTATCGGTCATGGTTTCCTAACGTCCAAGTCATCTGCCGCCGATTATACGCCGCCACACGGACCAGCGCCGCACGGCTGCCGGCCACGCTCATTCTGCGGGTAGTCATTGGGGACATTCTTGAATGACTAGTCGTTTAAGAACGTCCCCAATGACTATCTTGATAAGCACGGAAACATCGCCAGTTGAGCATAAGTCAGCGAAAACGCCCCCAAGCGAGCAAGGTGACGTGAAAGAGGAGGGAAGCGTACTTCGGTACGCGACCGACGATTGAACGTCAGATTGCCGCTTAGGGGCGTTTGCAGCGTCGACCGGTCCGCCGTTCGTTAGAACGGCGGAACCAAGGGCGCAGCGTCGGCCCGTTACGCGGTTTGGTAAAACCGCGTAACTTACATCACCATGACGTAACGGCTACCCACGTAGTACTGCTTACCCATCAGGACCGGCTCGCCATTGGGGCCGATAAAGCCGGCACGCAGATTGAGCAGTGGATCGTGCGGAGCAATGCCCAACTCGGCCGCTTGCTCGGCGTTAGCGCGAACGGCCTCGACCGTACGGTAGCCAACCGAGACAATCGGCGTTCCGCCAACACGCTCGACCTCGGCAAAAATCGACTTGTCCTCAAGATCGGCCGTCAACAGCTCACGGTATGTATCAAACGGCACAAAGATGTTTTCCTCAAAGATGGGCTCGCCGTCGGCCGTACGCACGCGCTTAATGTGCAGTAGCAGCGCGTCCTTCTGCAGGCCAAAGAACTCCATCTCGTTTTGACGTGCCGGCACAATCTGGCGATCGACCACGTGTGCACCCGCCTTCATGTCATTGTCGGCACACAGCGCGGTAAACGTCTGCAGCGTCGAGGCGTGGAACTGGCGGTTGATGTGCGGCGTGGAGACAAAGGTGCCGCGGCCCTGCTGCTTAACCAGGTAGCCATCGGAGCACAGCTCCTCAACGGCGCGACGCACCGTAATGCGGCTTACCTCGTACTGCTCGGCAAGCTCAAGCTCGGACGGGATACGCTCCTTGGGTGCATAAACACCTTTCTCGATCGCATCCTTGATTTCGTCGTAAATCTGCTGGTAAAGTGGTGCATTTTTGGGTGCGGGCATATCTGACCACTCTTATCAAAATAGCGAAATAACTAATACGTATATAACGTCTTTTTATATGTTATCTCAGTTTGATAAAACGATACACCACATACAGCAAATCCTTACTTGCCGTCGTCCTGCTGCAGACTGTCCTGCTCGCTGAGGCGCGCCTGCCTGCTGGCCATGCGCGCGGGCTTGTCGGGATCGGGTACGGCCGTGGGCATGGGCTCGTCGACATGACCGCCCCACCAGCCGCCCACAAAGTTGAGCGTATGGAACACATTGATCACGGCGCCGGGATCAATGTCGCACACCAGCTTGATAATGTCCTGGCTCTCGTAGGTCGAGACAACGGCGTGCAGCAGGTACATTTTCTCGCGGCTATATCCGCCGATGACCTCGGCGCAGCTAATACCATGCTGAAAATGGTCAACATAGGCGGTCATGACCTCGTCTGCCTTGCGCGTCGTGATCTGCAGCGTCACGCGGTCGTAGCGTCGGTAGAAACTGTCGATGGTCTTGGTCGAAATAAACTGGAACACGATGGAGTACGCTGCGTTGTCCCAGCCAAACATAAAACCAAAAATCGCCAGGATAAAGCAGTTGAAACCAAAGATAACGCCCCAGATGGTCTTGCCCGTGTGGTTGGAGACCCACAGCGCGATAAAGTCGGTACCGCCGGTGGATGCGCCGGACTTAAGCGCAATGGCAGCGCCCAGGCCCGAGACCACGCCGCCAAAAATGATGAGCATGATCTTGTCGCCCAAAAACGGTGCGAAGTGAAAGATGTTGAGGAACAGCGACGAGAGCGCAACCTGCATCATCGAGAAGATGACGAAGCGCTTGCTAATGCCGCTCCAGCATAGGAGCGCCACGGGGATGTTGAGCACGAGCATGCCGAGCGAGATGTCGATATGAACGCCGCCAAGCGAGGTAACGCGATCGAGTAGGACCGCGACGCCGGTGAGGCCGCTCGGAAGCAGGTCGGCGGGCTGAATGAACGCCTGGATCAGGAATGCCTGGAGAACGGCGGAAATTGTGACCGCCACGGCGGTGATGGCGCGGCGGACGATGGTGAGGCGGCCGAGCACGAGCACGCGGTCCGTGAGCTGGTCGATGGCGTTCGCCACATAGGCTCCCTTCGAAAGCAGATGTAATTGTGGGGCATGCCGGCGATTGTAGCATGGAGCGACAGAGGGCGCTTCAATTCACCCTCTCTCGACAACCAAAACGGGACCAGCAACTCCTACGACCAAAGGGCAAAAATCTAAGTGAGTAGACTTTTTGCGATCTGCCGAGCACACCCAAAAATAGCCACCTCTGCGACCTGCGGTTTTGCTAAGGCAGATACGCTTTGTGCTCGGCCTGCGCCAAAAAGTCTACTCACTTAGTCTGAGTCGAAGCCAAACGGACCAAATCGAAACCAAATCGAGCCAGTCCACCGCAAAAAACGTTTGAACCCGTGCTTTTTGCGGTGAATCAACGCTACAGAGCGGCCAAAATGTCGGTCAGATTGTCGATAACGGCATCGGCTCGCGATTGATCCAGGTTGACGCCCTTGTGCGGACGCAGCGCCAGGACACGGGCGCCGGAACGCTTGCCGGCCTCGATACCCAAAGGCGAGTCCTCGATAACCAGGCACTCGGCAGGCTCCACCCCCAGTGCCTCCATGGCGCGCAGGTAGATCTCGGGGTCGGGCTTAAACGCGCTGCACTCGTGGCCGCTGATGGTGTAGTCCAGCACGTCGGCGATGCCGGCAATCTCCACCAGCTCGTCGATCAACTCGCGATAGGACGAGCTTGCGATGGCGCACTTCACGCCGCGCTCGTGCAGCTCACGCATCACCGGCTCCGTCTGCTCGTTGAGCAGCTCGGCATACGGAACGGGGTGGACCGGGCTGTAGACCTGCTTGTACTCCACGCGCAGCTGCTCACGCAGCTCGATATCGTCGGGCACCAGCGCCTTCCAAATGGCGGGCTCGTTAGACCCCGAAAGATCGGGGATCTCGTCAAAGTGGAACCCCTTCTCCTCCATAAACGCCACGCGACGACGGTTGTAGAACCACTCGGTATCGACCAGCACGCCATCCATATCAAACAGCACTGCCTTGATCATACGCATCTCCTCCCACCTGCCAAAAAGGGACAGGTTTATTTTGGTAGGTTTTACCTGGGGTTTTGCGGAGCGACAAACACGTCCTCCCCAGAGCAAAAAAGGGGATGGGGCGAAAACCCCATCCCCTCTCAATCAACCCGCAAGGTCTACTTACTTGTGATTAGTAGGAAAGCTTCCACATGTAGCGACGCATGGTCAGCGGGTGCTGACGGGCCTCGGCGATCTGGTTGCCGTACTCGCGCATAACGGCGAGGTGCAGCAGCGGGTTGAAGTAGGTGATGACGCTCGCGGGCACGGCGTCAGCCAGGCCGTAGTCCTTGGAGTCGATCAGAGCGACCTTGGCGCCCATGCGCTCAAGGAAGGTGAGGGCGCGGGCGTCCATCGGACGGGTAGCGCCATCGGACATGAAGAAGACGTAGGGCTTACCCTCGGTGGAAACCTCGAACGGGCCGTGGAAGTACTCGCCGGTGTTGTAGGCGGCGGCGTCGATCCACTGCATCTCGGTGAACAGGAAGGCGGCGTGAGAATAAGCCATCTTCTCGGAGGCACCGGAAGCCATGAAGTAGATCATCTTGTCGTCCTTGAAGTCCTCGGCGAACTTCTTGGCGAGCTTCTTGCAGTGCTGAGCGGCGTTCTCGCAGAGCTCGAAGACGTTGGTGAGGCCGGTGATCATGTCCTCGTAGTGGTCATAGCCCTCGGTCTGCTGAAGGATCTCGAGAGCAAGAGCGATGGCGTAGCCAGGCTTCTCGCACTTGGCAGCGTAGTTGGCGTGGAAGCCGTGAACGATGACGTGGTCGGCATCGACGGTCAGAGCGGAGCCAGCCTTGTTGGTGAGGGAGACGACCGGGCAGTTGTGCTTCTTGGCGGTCTTGTTGGCCTCGACGGTCTCGGGCGTGGAGCCACCGAGGGAGCAGGTGATCACGAAGGTGTGCTCGTTGACCCAGGAAGGCGTGTCGTAGTTGAACTCGTTAGCGGTGAAGATCTGAACGTTCAGCTTGTCCGTGTTGTTGGCCAGGAAGTACTTGGCGGGGTAAAGGTCGGACATGGAAGCACCGCAGCCGACGAAAGCGACGCTGTGGATCTCGTGGTTGGACAGGACGTCAGCGACGATCTGCTTAGGGAGGTTAAGGTCGATCTCGTACATCTGACACATTCCTTTCGATTTGTTGCGGCGTCACATTGCCGGACGCTCGCAGGATTACCGTGGTTAGGACCGAGTCGCCGGCCCGTTGAGGATGTGACAAAGGAACTGTCCCTTTGTCACATGTTAGGGATGGAAGCCTGCCTGGGGTATGGGATGCCAGGCAGGCCCCCGGGGGAAAGCGGTTAGACGCTTGGTCGCGACTAGGCCAGGATGCCGGCCGCGGAGAGGGCGATGCCGCCCACGATGGCGATCACGAGAAGCCAACCGGTGTTGACGTTCTTCTTGATGAGCCAGTACATAAGGCCGGTGAGGCCAAGGGAGATCATCTGAGGCATCATGCCGTCCAGGATGTCCTGGATAACGACGGTGCCCTCAGCGAACTGCAGCGGGGTGGTGGCGCCGATCAGCGTAGCGATCATGCCGCCCACGGACATAAGACCCACGATGCCGCAGACATACATGAGCTTCTCCATGAGGTCGCCGCCCTGGAGCTTGCTCAGGTACTCGTGGCCACCCTGGTAGCCGATCTTGGCGGCGAACCAAGTGATCAGCACGGAGGGGACGATGGAGATGAGCATGGCCAGGATCGGGCCCATGATGGAGCCCTGCTGAGCCAGCTGAACACCCAGACCAAAGGCGATAACGCGGATGGTGCCCTGGAAGAAGGAGTCACCGATGCCGGAAAGCGGACCCATGAGGGAGGTCTTGACCGCGTTGATCGAATCGGGATCGAAGTTCTCGGGATCCCTGGCGTACTCCTCCTCCATGGAGGCGGCGAGGCCCAGGACGAAAGCGCTCGTCTGCGGGGTGCAGTTGTAGAACGCCATGTGACGGTGGTAAGCCTCTTTCTTAGCAGCGAGCTGCTTGGGGTCGGACTCATCCGGATAGAGGCGATCGAGCGTGGGAACCATGCCGTAGAGGAAGCCCATGTTCATCTGACGCTCGTAGTTCCAAGAGGCCTGGATGGCCCAGGAGCGCCAGAAGAACTGGCTGACCTTCTTGTTCAGGGACACGTCCTTGGTTGCGGTTGCCATAGTGTGTTCCTCCTTAGTCTTCGTCGTCTTCGAGCGGATCGTAGTCGGAATCGACACCGGCGGCTGCATGGGAACCGTTGAACTTGAAGCCCATGAAGACGATAGCCAGGCACACACCGATCAGAGCGACCGCGATGACGGACAGGTTGAGGTAGGCGGCGAGCAGGAAGCCGATGAACAGGAACGGAGTCATACCCTTCTTGATCATCATGGTGAGCAGCAGGGCAAGACCGTAGGCGGTCATGATCTTGGTCGAGACATTCAGACCAGTGGACAGCCACTCGGGAACCATGTTGACGATGGCCTGGACCAGGTCGGTACCGACAAAGACGGCCAGGAAGATCGGCAGGAAGTACATGATGGCATACAGACCGGAGCCGGCGCAGATGTGCATACGGTAGGCGGTCTTGAACTTACCGTTATCGATCGCGTTATCGGCCACATGGGTGAGGGCGGCGATGATCGAACGGAACACGATGCCGAGGAGCTGACCCAGGACGGCGACCGGGATGGCGATCGTCATGGCGGTCTCGGCGGAAGCATCGGTCAGGCACGCAAAGGCAGCGGCCACGATGCCGCCCAGGACCATATCGGGCGGAACGGCGGCGCCGACCTGCACCAGGCCCATGGACACGAGCTCGACGGCGGCACCGACGGCAAGGCCGGTGGGCACATCGCCCAGCAGCAGACCGACGAGCGTAGCGCCAACGAGGGGCTGCTCGAAGTTAAGACGACCGAGCAGGCGGGAGTCCCACATGCAGAACACGCCGACGAGGCCGACGAGCACCGCACTGATGAACGTATTCATACCCTTCTCCTTTCAGTCAGGCAAAAGCCTGGTTGATTACAGCTTGGCGTCGATGTCGACGCTCTGATACGTAGGGGTCTGCTGGACGTAGAGCTTGATGCCCATGTCGAGCAGCTGGTTGACGTCGGCCTTCTGGGTGGCGTCGAGGAAGACGGAGCTGTCCTTGCCGCCAATCTGATCGGCACCGTCGTGGTTGGCGGTGGCGCCCAGGTTGATGGCGTCGAGCTTGTAGCCCTGGCAGAACTGCAGCATCTCGGCCGTGTTGCCAAAGACGAACATGACGCGCTCGCCGAGGGTGTTGAGCTTGTCCATCTTGGCGAGGGCACGCTCGACGGTGAAGACGTTCAGGCGCACGCCCTGGGGCTTGGCCAGCTTAAGGGCGCCCTTCTTGATGTCATCGTTGGCGGCAGCGTTGTCGACGACGATGATGCGCTCGGCCTGAACCTTGGTGGTCCAGGTAAAGACGACCTGGCCGTGCAGCAGACGGTAGTCAAGACGTGCGAGGACGATCTTGGCGGGACCGGAGCTGTGACGGGGCGCCTTAGCCTTCTTGGCGGGAGCCGCAGCAACCTCGACCGGTGCGTTGGGGTTGGTCAGACCGGTGCGGGCCTCGTTGATGAGGGCCGCGAGCTCGGCGCCCTTGACGGGGGCAGGGCTCATAGCGAGCGTGAGCGCCAGCGGGATGTTGAAACCGCTGACAACCGTGAACTTCGTGCCGTTCTTGGAAAGCTCGACCATGTTGTTGTTAACCGAGCTGCCGAGCATATCTGTCAGCACATAGACGGTGTCGTCCGCGTTGAACGTGGCGATCATGGCGTCCACCTTATTGGTGATGGGCTCCTTGTCGTCACGAGCAAGCGACACGACGTGGACGTTCGACACGTCGCCGAGAACCATCTCGAGCGTGTCTTTGGCGCCTGCGGCCAGGCCGCCATGAGATGCGAGAATGATCTGATTCATCTTGCCTCCTCCTTTTCGTTATGGTCATTATAACGTCTTATACGTTGCTTATATTGCTAATTAGTATAAAGACCGTTCGCGGGTGAAAATCGACCGTTGACGGGTTTAACGTACTTGAAACGTTGGAGCCGGGTAGGCCGACGCTGGCTGGATAACCCCAGGTCGGACACCGAGCGCAACCCCCTATCGCACGAAGTACCAGGGGCTTTCCTGCACGGTGGGCTCCAGCGTGATGCCTGTGCGCTCGCGGAACAGATCCATGTCCTGCGATTTCTCCGTCCACCACGCGTTGGGCTTAAAGGTCATGCTCTCAATGACATGGCCGACAAACACACTGTTGCGCAGCTTGGAGAAGTCGGTGTTCATGATCAGGATGGACGCGAGCACCAGCACAATGCCCAGGACCTTGATTGCGCCGGCGGACTCGGCATAGATGCCAATACCGACCAGAACGGTCGCCACGGTTTCGAACGAAGCCACGACCGGCACCTTCGACGTCTCGAGGTCCATAGAGAGGCCCTGCATATAGAAGATGTACGCAAGAGCCGTCGGAATAAAGCCAAAGCCCGCGAACAGCAGAATGAGCTGCGGGGACATTGCCGCGGCTACATCGGACCACGGAGCAGAAAGCACAGCCATAAAGCATCCGCCAAAGACAAAGCCCCAAAACGTCACCGCCAGCGGATGCAGCGTCTTGGTGGCCATGCGGCTAAACACAGCCAGCAACGCACCGCAAAGTCCGGCGATCACACCCGACGCGACGCCCCAAGTCGAGAAATGGAAACCGGACAGGTCCCCGCTCGTCACCGCGAGCACGCAACCCACAATGTTAAAGATGATGGCGACGAGCTTGTTGGGGGTCACGCCCTCGCGATAAAGCACGCGGCCGAGCATGACGCCAAACACCGGCGAGGTATAGAGCAGCACCGAGGCCGTGGACATGCCCACCTCGCCCATGCACTCGTAATAGCAGGTGTTGGCGACGGCCAAACCGACGATACCGACAAGTGCGCAGGGGACGAGCTCTTTAGGACTTGCCTTGAACAGCGCCATGGGACCCGAGGCTTTTCCCTCACGAGCACCTCCCTGGCAACCCATGAATACCAAAACCGGAGCCATCAAGACGGCACCCGACAACAGGCGAAAGGCCGCCATGCTCTGAGACGAAACGCCCAGGGCGGATATTCCGTTAACAAAGATGCCGATGGTTCCCCACATGAGGGCGGCGATCAGCACCAACGCATAGCCCATATTGCTTCTCTTCAACGCAGCCTCCTTGGTTCTGTTTCCAATATGTTTCATGCTACGTTATAGTCGTTATATACATTTATCAAGACTGAAATCGGCGAACGGGAAAACTCTTGACACAGGGAGTGTCGCAGGTGCCGGCAGAAAGGGAACGTCCCCAAGTGCCGCTCTAGCAGTTGCGGTGAAATAGTTCTCAAACAGAGGCTTCACGCTCCCAAACAGGAACTATTCCACCGCAACTCATGAGGGGTATTGGGCTGTTAGGCCGCTCTATCCCTTAGTAATCCAGCTTCCACATGTAACGGCGCGTCATGTAATCCTTGTGGGTGACGGCGGAGAGCGCACGCATGTAGACGTTGTTGAGGATCGGGGCAAAGATCAGGTGGTTGAAGTATTCGCTCACGCTGTCCTTGATGTCGTTGAGGCCAAGCTCCTTGGCGTCGAGCTGATAGACGCGATCGCCACCGTACTGGTTGACGAAACGGATGCCGCGCTCGTCGTTGCAGCGGCTGCGGCCGACGCTGATGAGCTGGAACAGCGAGGTGCGCTTGTCCAGGATCTCGAAGGGGCCGTGGAAGAAGTCGCAGGTGTTGATGGTGCAGGAGTCGATCTGCAGCATCTCCTGCACATTGCAGATGCTAAAGACGTAGGCGGCACCAAAGAGCGGGCCCTGAGCCATGACGTTGATGCAGGGCTTGTCGGCGTTCTGCTCGGCCCACTTGGCAGCGAGCGGACGGGTGTACTCGACGGCCTTGCGATAGATGGGGTCGACCAGGTCGAAAGCGGCCATAGCGGTCTCGTACTCGGCATAGCCCTCGGTCTGCTGCGTGAGCTCCATGGCGATCATGGTCACGACGGCGGAGTTGGTACGGCCCATGCAGGACTCGTCAACGGCCAGGCTGTCATACTGGATCTTGTAGTCGCAGACCTCGGTGAGGCCGGACTCGTCAACATAGATGGCGATGGTGCTGGCGCCGTGGTCCTTGGCGACCTGGGCGGCGACGATGGTCTCCTTGGTGCCGCGCATGGACACGACGACGGCCAGGGTGTTCTCGTTGACGTAGGCCGGGGTGGCGTGCACAAACTCGTTGCTGGTGTAACTGGAGCTCACGACCTGCGTGGCCTCGTGCTCCATAAAGTACTGGGCAGGATAGTTGCCGCCGTTGGATCCGCCGGCGCCAATCCACACGACGCGCTTGATGCCGCCCTTGTCTGCCTTGTCAGCCAAAACCTGGGAGACGACGTCCTTAACCTGTTCCTGAGTAGTCATCGTGCATCAGCCTTTCTTCTCGTTTGATGCTCTCGATGGCATACAAGTTACATACACGTTTTGGTTATGTCGACTAGTTGTATGCTATATTTGTCTTAGAAATTTTGCTGGTAAAGTTTTCGACAATCCATTACCAGCGGTTTTGTTGTCATGTTGGATACATGCTTGGTTCAGTAAGCATACAAGTTAGATACAGGTTGTTCGCATGAGCACTTCGTCAAAAAAGAACTTGGCCCAATACGAGCGTCTGGCGAGTACGCTGCGTGACCGCATCGCCGCCGGCACCTACGCACGCGGAGACAAGCTGCCGTCCGAGATGGAGCTCATGGACGAATCGGGGCTGTCGCGCAGCACCGTGCGCCACGCGCTTAAGGTGTTAGTTGACGAGGGCCTGGTGCGCACCGAGCGCGGACGTGGCACCTTTGTGGCCGACACGCCCGCGCTCCACGAGAACAACCTGGTGTTTTCGAGCTATACCAAGCAGGTCGAAGGCCAGGGCATGAAGCCCACCACGCGCACGGTGGACTCGGGCTTTACCAAGGCGGCCGGCAGCATAGCTAAGTTCTTTGACGCCGCCGCGGGCAGCAAGCTCGTCAAACTTGTCCGCCTGCGTTATCTGGACGACGCCCCGCTGTGCTTGGAGACCACGTATCTGCCGCCAAGCTTTGGGTCGCTCATCGATCGCGACCTCAACGGATCGCTCTACGCGACGCTGCGCCAAGAATTCCATCGCGCGCCGGCGCAGGGGCATAAGACCTTTGAGGTGTGCTATGCCTCGCAAAACGAGGCGTTTTTGCTCAACGTCGAGCGCGGGCAGGCGCTGATCTTGATCACCGACTACGTCTACGACACCGACGGCCGCCCGCTCCATGTCTCCAAGCGCATCCAACGCACCGACCGCGCCAAATACACCGAGCCCATCGGCTAACCGGCCAAAAAGGGACAGGTTTATTTTGGTAGGTTTTATCTGGGGTTTTATTATATCCGCAGGTCAATCGCCTTGGTCATACACACCCAAAACAAAAGCCGCCGCGAAGGTATCCGCATCCTTCGCAGCGGCTTGCAACGTTTGCCCAGATAAAACCTGCCAAAATAAACCTGTCCCTAAATGGTAGGTTTGAGGAGATCGGGGAACCAGGTTGGTTTGGGCTGGTTGGGCGTGCGCTCGGCCAGGACCAACTCCATCCAACACATGTCGTACCAGCGACCGAACTTTTGAGCGCAGCGGTCGAAGGCACCCACCAGGCGATACCCCATATGGGCATGGAAATCCTGACTGTTGTGCGTTAGATACTCGTCGTCCTTGTCGTGCGGCACGGCGATGAGGGCGCACATGTTGGTGATGCCCATCGCGACCAGGCACTGCTTGAGCGCGTCGTGCAACCTGCGACCCAGTCCGCCGTGGCGCACGTCGCGCGCCAGGTAGATCGATGTCTCGACCGACCAGTCGTACGCCTCGCGGCTGTTGAGCGGACTCACATAGGCATAGCCTACCGGGCGCCCGTCCAGCTCCATCACCAGATACGGGTAGCGCTTCAGTGTATGCTCGATGCGCCCGGCGAACTCCTCAACGCTCGGCACCTCGTATTCGCAGGTAATCGCCGTCTGGCGCACATACGGCTCATAGATGGCAAGCAACGCCGGCGCGTCATCGGGCGTCGCCAGGCGAATCGTCGGCTCGGACATCTCGGTCATACAACCCTTCTCCCAAAAGCAAAGGCCGCCCTGCGCCAAACCCAAGCGCAAGGCGGCCCTCGTCATTGCATCAACTTACAGGACGGCAGCCAGCGCGTCGATGTCCTCCTGCGTCGTGGCCCAGCTGGTGCAAAAACGCACCACGGTGCGGGTCTCGTCGTACTTTTCCCAGTACTCGATCGAGGCGTGCTCGCGAATGCGGGCCATATCCTCGTTGGGCAGAATCACGAACTGTTGGTTCGTAGGCGTCTCCAAGAAGAACTCGTAGCCGCGCTCATGCAGCACGCGGCGCAGCGCCTGAGCCGTCTCAATCGCCTGGCGACCGATCTCAAAATACAGGCCATTGGTAAAGAGCGCCTCAAACTGCACGCCCGTCAGGCGGCCCTTGGCCAGCAGCGCGCCGTGCTGCTTAATGCGCGGAATGGGATGCGCCGGAGCGTGCATGCCGCAGAACACCACAGCCTCGCCGCAGAGCGCGCCGCACTTGGTGCCGCCAATGTAGAATACGTCGCACAGCTGCGCCAGCTCGGGCAGGGTAATGTCGCACTCATCGGCCGCCAGCGCATAGGCCAGGCGGGCGCCATCCACAAACAGCGGAATCTCGCGCTTCTGGCACACCGCATGAATCGCCGCGAGCTCGGCCTTGGAGCACAGCGTGCCGTACTCGGTCGATAGGCTCACGTACACGGCACCCGGAAACACCGTGTGCTCGTAGCTCTCGTTTTCGTAGAACACCTGGATATAGTTCTCGAGGTCCTCGGCGTGCATCTTGCCCTCGTAGCCGGGGATGGTGAGTACCTTGTGGCCGCCAAACTCGATGGCCCCAGCCTCGTGCACACTGACATGCCCAGTTTTCGCTGCGATCACTCCTTGATAAGATTGAAGGAGGCTATCGATCATGATTTGATTGGATTGGGTCCCGCCCATAAGAAAGCGAACTTCTGCTTGGAGACAGTCACAGGCCTCTCGAATCTGTTCAATGG
>CAJLJQ010000046.1:0-16285 GCA_905207015.1 uncultured Collinsella sp.
CGACCTCGCCGTTCAACCGTGTGGCCATGACCCATTAGGTCAATGGCCACACGGTTTCTCGGCGATCTCGGGCACCTGGATAACCTTTACTGCGCTGTGACGGCTAGCCTGACGGCGCATTTCCTGTAGTTGTTTTTATCTCCTAAGGAGAGCGACATGGAGAACAAGTACGTTTGCTCCGTCGATATCGGCGGCACCAAGATTGCGACTGCCATTATGGAGTATCCGGCTGACGGCAGCATGCCCCATCCCGTATTTGAGGCCGAGGTTCCTACCGAGGCCCAGGAGGGCGGCGAGGCTGTCTTCCAGCGTATCGAGGCGTCCATCAAGGCCGCTCTTGAGGCGAATCCCGATGTCGAGGTCCTCGGTGTCGGTATCGGTGCCGCCGGCGTCGTCGATCCCAAGACGGGCGCCATCGCGTATGCCAATGAGATTATGCCCGGCTGGTCCGGTGTTCAGTTGGGGCCGCGTCTGCGCGAGGACCTTGGTCTTCCCGTTGCCGTTGTGGGCGACGTGCAGGCTCATGCTCTGGGCGAGGCCCACTGGGGCGTCGGTAAGGGCAAGTTCTCCGTCTTGTGTCTGGGCATCGGCACGGGCATCGGCGGCGCATATGTCGAGAACGGCCGCGTAATGCAGGGCTTCCATGGTGCTGCTGGCCATATGGGCCACATCGAGTGCTCGGCTGCCGCCGGCATTCCCTGCGCCTGCGGGCGTTCCGGCCATCTTGAGTCTGTCGCTTCGGGCACTTCCATTGGTCGTATGTACGATGAGCGCTTTGGCCGCGTCGACCCCAGCCGTCCTTCGGTCGGTCGCGATGTGAACGACCTGTGCCGTGCGGGCGACGCAAAGGCGACCGAGGTCATCCATGACGCCGGCTTTGCGCTGGGCGCCAGCTTGGGCTCGCTTGCCAACATCTTGGATCCCGAGGTCATCGTGCTTTCGGGAGGTGTGATTCACCAGGGTCCCGATTGGCGTTCGCAAACGTGGAAGGACTCGGTGCACGAGGGCTATGCCAGCCAGGCGCTCGACCCGCTTCAGGACACGCCGATCCTCATCGGTTCTCTGGAGGGCGACGCGCCGCTCATCGGCGCCGCCGAACACCTTCTTGCGTCGTTGAAGTAAACATAACTACCAAGTGCGCCTTCTGAGGTGCCGCAGATTGACGTGAAAGAGGAGCGAAGCGTACTTCGGTACGCGAGCGACGGTTTGAACGTCAAGGTGCGGTGTCTCAGAAGGCTGTTTTGAGAAAGGTTGAGTCGAACATGACCGTTGATCCTTTGATCCAGTCCCTAAAGGGCAAGCTCGTCGTGAGCGTTCAGGCGTATATGGGCGAGCCGCTTCGTACGCCCGAAACCATGGCTCAGATGTCTCGCGCCTGCGAGCTTGGCGGTGCTGCCGCTATTCGCTGCCAGGGTCTTGCCGACATCGCCGCCATTAAGGGCCGCTGCGAGGTCCCCGTCATCGGCTTGTGGAAGGATGGACACGAGGGCGTCTACATCACGCCGACGCTGCGTCATGCTCGCGCCTGCGTTGCCGCCGGTGCCGACATCGTGGCAATTGACGCCACTGATCGCCCGCGTCCCGATGGCAAGACCGTTGAGGACACCTTCCGTCCGCTGCACGAGGAGGGCGTGCTCCTGATGGCCGACTGTGCCACCATCGAGGATATTCGTCGTGCTGTCGACATGGGCTTCGACCTGGTGTCCACCACGCTTTCTCATGGTGTCGCCGCCATCGATTGCACCATGGCCGACGGTCCCGATCTGCCGCTCCTGCGCCAGGCGACCGAGGAGTTTCCCGGCCTTCCCATCATCTGCGAGGGTCGCGTGCACACGCCTGAGGAGGCCCGCGCCGCGATTGATGCGGGCGCCTGGGCAGTTGTCGTGGGCACTGCCATTACGCACCCCACGAGTATTACGAGTTGGTTCAAAGCCGCGCTTGAGGCGTAAGACGGACCTCGTATCCGCTTGGGGCGGTATACTCAATAAAGGCAATTGATCGCGCGGGATCCGCTGGCCGGGTCCCGCGCTTGTTTTAGGAGGCACACATGCAAAAGGGAGATGCCATGGATGCGGCGGAGCGCTCGGAGCGCATCCCCGATATCGTCATCATCACCGGAATGTCCGGATCGGGCCGCACACAGGCCATGCACGTGTTCGAGGATATGGGCTATTTTTGCATTGATAACCTGCCTCCGCGTCTGATTGCCCAGCTTGCCGAGCTCGTTGGCATCAATACGGGCGTGGGTAGGCACCTTGCCGTCACCTGCGACCTGCGCAGCCAGGGCTTGTTCGATGAGCTGCTCGATGCCGTTGCCGCACTCGAGGAGCGCGAGATGAGCTGCGACATCGTTTTTCTCGAGGCCTCTGACGAGGTGCTGATCCGTCGTTATAGCGAAAACCGCCGCCGCCATCCCATTGCCAAGCCGGGGGAGACTACGGCCGATGCGATTCAGCGGGAGCGTCTGCAGCTGCGGGGTGTGCGCGATCGAGCCGATATGATCATCGACACGAGCCGTCTGCGCACCTCTGCCCTGCGTAATAAATTGCGCATGGCGTTCTCCGAGTTGTCCGACCAGCAGCTCATGGACGTTCACGTGTTCTCGTTTGGCTTTAAGCACGGTATGCCCGTCGAGGCGGACATTATGATCGACGTTCGCTTCCTGCCCAATCCGTTCTACGATCCCGAGATGCGCACGATGACCGGTCTCGATAAGAAAGTCTCTGACTTTGTTCTGGACCATCCCAAGACCCAGGAGTTCTGGAAGGCCTGGACGCAGCTGCTCGATACGGTCATGCCCGGCTATATCGCGGAGGGCAAGCCACAGCTTTCTATTGCCATCGGTTGCACGGGCGGTCAACACCGCAGCGTTGCCATCGCCGAGGCCACAGCACGTTATTTGGAAGGCGCCCAGTATCACGTGAGCATTTCTCATCGCGACCTGTCGCGCGCCAACACGAAAGCATAGGCCTGCATGTCGTTTACCGCCGAGGTGCGTGACGAGCTCGCGCGCTGCGAACCCGAATGTGAATACTGCGATTTGTCGACGCTTGCCGCCCTGACGCGTGTGAGCGGTACACTTTCGCTGGCCGGCTCCGGGCGGTATCGTTTGACGGTCGCGACCGAGACGGGCGCCGTCGCGCGCACGATGATCACGCTGACGCATCGTATCCTTAAGCTCAAAACGGAATTCACCGTTCGTAAATCGGTCTTGCATAAGGTCCGTAACTATCTCATTACCCTGCCCGATCAACCCGACCTGGACAAGGCTCTGGTGCTGCTGGGCATTCTAGACCGCAGGGGAGGGCTCGTCGCCGGTGTTCCCCGGCACATCGTTGCCCGTCCCTGCTGCAGACTTGCCTACATCCGCGGCGCGCTCATCGCCGGCGGTTTCGTGGCCGATCCCCGCGGCGACTTTCATTTGGAGATCGCGGTGCAGGGCGAGCAATATGCCAAGGGGCTCTGCGATCTGCTGGAGCAGATTGGGGTCCATGCGCGCGTCAACGCACGGCGCGGGTCCTATGCCGTGTACATTAAGAGCGCCGAGGAGATCGAGCAGCTCCTAAAGCTGGTCGGAGCCAAGCGCAGCGTTGCCGAGATCGAGGAAGCGCGCGCGGTCAAATTGGTTAAGAACGACGTAAACCGTCGCGTGAATGCCGAGCTGGCCAATCAGACCAGAAGTGCGGGTGCCGCCCAGCATCAGCTTGCGTTGATCGATGAGCTCGAACAGCGGGGTTTACGCGACACGCTTCCGGACGCCTTAGCAGTCTTTTGCGACCTGCGCGAGCGCTATCCCGATCTGTCACTGCGCGATCTGGGGGAGATGGCTGACCCTCCCTTGTCGAAGTCGGCCCTCTACCATCGAGTTTTGAGGCTTGAAAAGCTCATTGAAGCAAACAGGTAGTTGAGCGAAACTGCTTATATAGGGATTGAACTGCTGTTTTACTCTTTAAAACGTTTTAACGTAAATTTGATTTTCAATTTCGAGCATTCTCGTGAAATTCAAGTCAAAAAAAAGGTATATTAGGCGAGTGGTTAGTTTGTGGGCCTCAACGGCGGGCGCTGTAGCTCGCGGGGGCCTTACGAAAGGAGACACAATGGCAGTAAAGGTTGCTATTAACGGCTTCGGTCGCATCGGTCGTCTGGCTTTCCGTCAGATGTTCGGTCATGAGGGCTCCGAGATCGTCGCTATCAACGACCTCACCTCTCCCGATATGCTCGCTTACCTGCTGAAGTACGACTCCACGCAGGGCAACTACGCTCGCGATCACGAGGTCGTTGCTGGCGAGGATTCCATCACCGTTGACGGCAAGGAGATCAAGATCTACAAGGAGGCCGACGCCAACAACCTGCCTTGGGGCGACCTCGACGTCGACGTCGTTCTCGAGTGCACCGGCTTCTACACCAGCAAGGCTAAGGCTCAGGCCCACATCAACGCTGGCGCCAAGAAGGTCGTCATCTCCGCTCCGGCTGGCAGCGATCTGCCCACCATCGTGTACAACGTCAACCACGAGACGCTGACCGCTGAGGACAACATCATCTCCGCTGCTTCCTGCACCACCAACTGCCTCGCCCCGATGGCCAAGGGTCTGAACGACTTCGCTCCCATCGTGTCCGGCATTATGACCACCATTCACGCCTGGACCGGCGACCAGATGCCGCTCGACGGCCCGCAGCGCAAGGGCAACAAGCGTCGTAGCCGCGCCTGCGCCGTCAACATCGTCCCCAACACCACCGGTGCTGCTAAGGCTATCGGCCTGGTTCTCCCCGAGCTCAACGGTAAGCTCATCGGTGCCGCCCAGCGCGTCCCGACGCCGACCGGCTCCATCACCAACCTCTACGCTGTCGTTGACAAGAAGGTCACCGTCGACGAGGTCAACGCCGCTATGAAGGCCTACGCTGCCACCATCTCCGAGACCTTCGGTTACAACGAGGACGACATCGTCTCCACCGACATCATCGGCGAGACCCATGGCTCCATCTTCGACGCCACTCAGACCATGTGCTCTGACCTCGGCAACGGCCAGACTCTCGTTCAGGTCACCTCTTGGTACGACAACGAGAACTCTTACACCTCTCAGATGGTCCGCACCATCAAGTACTTCGAGAAGTTCGTTGCTTAATTTAGCTTTTAGCGAATAGCTCGTTGAGCGTCTAAAGAAGGGCGCGGCCTTATAGGGCTTACACCCTAGGGTCGCGCCCTTTTTATAGGAAATCGTCTGCCGTAATGGGAGGCAGACACGTACGAAAGGTAGAAGCAAACATGGCCTTTACCAAGAAGACCGTCCGCGACATCGATGTCGACGGCAAGCGCGTTCTCGTCCGCGTTGACTTCAACGTGCCTATCAAGGATGGCGTCGTTGGCGACACCACCCGTATCAAGGCTGCCCTGCCCACCATCAACTATCTCGTTGAGCACAACGCTCGCGTCATCCTCATGAGCCACCTCGGCCGTCCCGATGGCACCGGCTTCCAGCCCGAGCTGTCCCTCGAGCCCGTCGCCAAGAAGCTCGCCGAGCTCTCTGGTCTCGACGTCGCCTTCGTCGCCGACACCTATGGCGAGAAGGCTGCCGAGGCTGTCGCTGCCGTCGAGCCGGGCAAGGTTCTCGTTCTCGAGAACGTCCGCTTCGATAAGCGTGAGAAGAAGAACGATCCCGAGATCGCCAAGAAGCTTGCTTCCTATGGTGACGTCTTCGTTCTCGATGCCTTCGGCACCGCTCACCGCGCCCAGGGTTCCGTCGTGGGCCCCGCCGCTTACCTGCCTGCCGTCGCCGGCTTCCTGCTCGAGAAGGAGGTCGACACGCTGACCGGCATCTTCGCCGAGCCCGAGCGTCCCTTCGTCGCTATCGTCGGCGGTTCCAAGGTTTCCTCCAAGATCGGCGTTCTCGATCACCTCATCGACTCCGCTGACACCCTGATCATCGGTGGCGGCATGGCCTACACCTTCTTCCTGGCTCAGGGCTTGACCGTCGGTCAGTCCCTCAAGGAAGAGGACTGGGTCGAGCGCGCTGGCGAGATGCTCAAGAAGGCCGAGGAGAAGGGCGTTAAGATCCTGCTTCCCATCGACAACCGCGTTGCCGATCACTTTGGCGAGGACGCTGTCCCCGAGGTTGTCGCTTCCGACGCTATCCCCGACGATCGTGAGGGCATGGACATCGGCCCCAAGACCGAGGAGCTCTACGCCGAGGCTGTCAAGGGCGCCAAGACCGTGTTCTGGAATGGCCCCATGGGCGTCTTCGAGTTCGATAACTTCGCTCACGGCACCCAGGCTATCGCCGAGGCTGTTGCCGAGGCCGACTGCACCTCGATCATCGGCGGTGGCGACTCTGTCGCAGCTGTCAACAAGTTCAACCTGGCCGACAAGATGAGCTGGATCTCCACCGGTGGTGGCGCTTCCATGGAGCTCGTCGAGGGTAAGGCCCTGCCCGGAGTGGAGGCGCTTCTCGATGCCTAATCGCACCCTTCTTATCGCTGGTAACTGGAAGATGAACAACGACGTCGCCGAGGCCGCCAAGCTCGCCGACGAGCTGGCTCAGGCTCTGCCCGAGGTTCCGGCCGGCGTCGAGGTGCTCGTGTGCCCTCCGACCATCGACATCACCACGGTTCATGACCGCATTCAGGCTGCCCCCATCGCCCTCGGTGCACAGAACGTGTACTGGGAGGCCAAGGGTGCCTTCACCGGTGAGTCCTCTTGCGACATGCTCAAGTCTGCTGGCTGCACCTACTGCATCATCGGTCACTCCGAGCGTCGCGACTACTTCCACGAGACCGACGAGGACCAGAACAAGAAGGCCAAGGCCCTCGTTGCCGCCGGTCTTGTTCCCGTCTTCTGCTGCGGCGAGTCCCTCGAGGTCCGCGAGGCTGGCACCTATGTCGAGCACGTCGTGAACCAGGTCAAGGCTGGTCTCGAGGGTCTCGAGATCACTTGCCCCAAGCAGGTCGTTGTCGCCTACGAGCCCATCTGGGCTATCGGCACCGGCAAGACCGCTACCGCCGAGGACGCTCAGGAGGTCTGCGGCGCTATCCGTGAGACCCTCAAGGAGATGTTCGGCGAGGAGCTCGCCAACGGCATCCGCGTTCTCTACGGCGGTTCCGCGAAGCCCGGCAACATCGCCGAGCTCGTCGCCAAGCCCGACGTTGACGGCGCCCTCGTGGGCGGCGCTTCGCTCAAGGCTGCCGACTTCGCCTCTATGGTCGTTAAGGCAGGCGAGTAGGACATATGGCACAGCGTCATCTTCCTGCACTCCTGATCATCATGGATGGCTGCGGCCTGGCACCGGCCGATGGCGAGAACGCCGTCGCCGCCGCCAAGACGCCCTTCCTTGATAGCCTGTACGAGAAGTATCCCCACACCACGCTCGGTGCTTCGGGCGAGGACGTGGGCCTTCCCGACGGTCAGATGGGCAACTCCGAGGTAGGTCACCTCAACATCGGTGCCGGCCGCATCGTGTTCCAGGAGCTTTCGCGCATCAATAACGCTATCAAGGATGGCTCTATCGCCAAGAACGAGGTCTTCGTCAAGGCCATGGACGATGTCAAGGCCGAAGGCAAGACCCTGCACCTCATGGGCCTTATGAGCCCCGGCGGCGTTCATTCTCACATGAACCATGTCGAGGCCCTGGTCAAGATGGCTGCCCAGCATGGCGTCAAGAGCGTTCGCGTCCACGCCTTTATGGATGGTCGCGATGTCGACCCGCAGTCCGGTGCCGGCTACATGAGCGAGTTCTGCGCCTTCCTGGCTAAGATTTCCGAGGAGACCGGTTGCGACGCTCGCGTCGCCACCGTTTCGGGCCGCTATTGGGCCATGGACCGCGACAACCGTTGGGAGCGCATCCAGCGTGCCTACGACGTCATGGTCAATGCGTCCGACGCCGATACCGATCCCGTTGCCGGTATCAAGGCCTACTACGAGAAGGACCCGCGCGGCGACGAGTTCGTCGAGCCCTTCGCTGCCCACAACGAGGGCATCCACGAGGGTGACGCGGCCATCTTCTTCAACTTCCGTCCCGACCGCGCCCGTCAGATGACCCGCGTGTTCACGGACAAGGAGTTCGACGGCTTTGAGCGCGAGCAGATCAAGCTCTCGCACTTTGTGACGATGACCGAGTACGATCCGACGTTTGACGTCGAGGTCGCCTTCCCCAAGACGTTCCCCGAGAACGTTCTGGCCGACGTCATCGCAGCCAATGGCCTGAAGCAGCTGCACACCGCCGAGACCGAGAAGTACGCTCACGTGACGTTCTTCCTCAACGGTGGCATCGAGGAGCCCAAGGAGGGCGAGGAGCGCGTGCTCGTCGCTTCCCCCAAGGTCGCTACCTACGATCTGCAGCCCGAGATGAGCGCTCCCGAGGTTACTGAGAAGCTCGTCGCCGCCATCAACGAGGATCGCGCTGATTTCTACATCGTGAACTTCGCGAACTGCGACATGGTTGGTCACACCGGTGTCTTCGACGCCGCCGTTAAGGCCGTCGAGGCTGTTGACGATGCTCTGTCCAAGGTTGTCCCGGCGATTCTCGCCAAGGGCGGCTTTGCGCTGATTACCGCCGACCATGGCAACGCCGATCACATGTTTGACGTTGCTTCCGACGGTTCCAAGCATCCGTTTACGGCTCACACCACCAACCGCGTGCCGTTCATCATCGTTGATGATAAGGCCAAGCTCACCGGTATCGAGGACGGCCGTCTTTCCGATATCGCTCCGACCATGCTCACCATGGCTGGTATTGAGCCTTCCGCCGAGATGACGGGTCGCGTGCTCGCCACCGAGGCCTAATAGAAAACAAATACCGTTTTCTTATAAGGGGGTTGTCCACAATCGGGCAACCCCCTTTTTCTGCCATTTGGGGACGGGGTAGAAATGGCAGAAATAGTTTTCCTCTAAAGCTTGACTTTCCGTTTGCCTGTGATGGCTTGCCGCTGGCTAGTTTTCTTTCGTTGCCAACCTTGTATTAATGCCTATCTGGGTAGAGTTTGATGCAAACTATGCTTGTGGATTGTGAGGTCCAGCAATGACAAGGCAGGCCAGAGTTAAGTCCCCCTACGGCTATTACCACGTGATGATGAGAGGCTGTGGCAAGCAGTATCTATTCGAAGAGGATTATCAGCGCAGGTTTTTCTTGTCCGTAGCTGGCGAAGCATGCACGCGGTACAAGGCATCTCTGTGCGCCTGGTGCCTCATGGACAATCACGTGCATATGCTGCTTTCTGATCACGAGGACCATATGTGGGAGATTGTCCATTACATAGGAACCCTCTATGGTCAGTTTTTCAACAGGGTGACCGGACACTGTGGCCCTGTATTTCAGGATCGCTATAAAAGTAAGCCAATCGAGTCTAACGACTATTTTATGCAAGCAATTCGCTATATTCACGATAATCCGATTGAGCTTGGTTGCCGTCCGGAATGCTACCAATGGAGCAGCTATCAAGCCTATCTTGGTGAAGGCGGCCATCTGGACCGAAGCATCCTATTTAGTCTAATCGGTGGACAGGGAAATTTTGAATCCTTTAGCAAATCGGGCCGCAAGGATACCTATGTATTGAATACTGGTCGTTCGATGACGGTATTTGAGCAGGAGCGCAAGGCTAGGGGAGTTCTGAACGGCATGGATCCCCATAATGTTATAGGGCTTCCCGGTCCATTTGAACGTGCCGAGGCTGTTCGCAGGCTGTATGAGGCTGGCTTTAGTGAGCGACAGATTGTTCGTCTTACGGGGCTTGGACGCTATGTCGTTCAAAATGCTGTCAAATCACTTTAATAGATGAAAATCAAGAGCTATTTCTGCCATTTCTAACCCGTCCCTAAATGGCAGGTGGGGGAGTGTTGGGGGTTGTGGTACAGTACTGGAGTTTGAATTGTTCTATTAAGGAGCTTATCTATGGGTCCGTTCCAGATTCTTCTGTTTGTCGTTTGGGCTATCTCTGCCGTGGCGCTGACGATTCTCGTCCTGATGCACTCCGGTAAGGGTACCGGCGTTTCGGATATGATCGCCAGTTCTCTGTATAACTCCACCTCTGCCACGGGCGTTATGGAGCAGAACCTTGACCGCCTGACCGTTATCATGGCTGTCGTGTTTTCCGTGTGCGTTGTGCTGTGCATGTTCTTCTTCCCGCAGGGCATCGTCGGCTACTAAGTATCGGCGTATATACGTTTGCAAAGGGTCCCGCATGTGTGGGGCCCTTTTTGTTTACAGACTTGTAACAGAGTCAAAATATCCCCACATACTTCGCCCAACTAAAGAAATTCTCGACCGTTAACCGGAATTAGCGCCATATTGTGCATAAAATGCGCTACTGTATTGCGAAACGTTGGTCCGCACTGCATAACCAGCCATAACGGCGGACCGCGTTTGAATGGTTCGATTGGGCTGTCTCGACGTTGCCCGGCCGAATTCACTTTGTCCTATCTCATAAGGAGGATGGCATGGCTGATTCTATGTTCCACCAGCCCGTTATGGGTCGTCGCGCCTTTGTTGGCGGCACCCTCGCTGCGAGCTCCATGGCTTTTCTTGCCGCATGCGGCAAGAAGGGCGGCGACGCTTCCGGTTCTGAGTCCGGTTCGACGCTGAACTTCTACATCAACAACCCGGTCTGCATCGACCCCTACAACGTCCAGGAGGATCAGGGCACTCAGGTCGAGTACCAGCTCTTCGACGCTCTGACGGAGTACGACCCCGAGAAGGGCGAGATCGTTCCGCTGGCTTGCGAGTCCTTTGAGGCTAACGACGACGCCACCGAGTTCACCTTCAAGATCAAGAAGGCTAAGTTCCACAACGGTGACGACGTTACCTCCAAGTCCTTCAAGCTCGGTTGGGAGCGTCTAGTCAACACCAAGTCGGCCATCGCCACCGAGTATGGTCCTTCCGAGGTCTCCTACCACCTTTCCATGGTTGAGGGCTATGACGATCTGCTTGCCGGCAACGCTACCGAGCTCAGCGGTGTTACTTGCCCCGACGATGAGACCCTCGTCGTCAAGCTGTCTTCCGCTTACGCCGACTTCCCCTTCATCGCCTCTCACCCGGCTCTGTCCCCGGTTCCCGAGTGCGCCGAGTCCGACGTCAAGAGCTTCTACCTTGCCCCGGTCGGTAACGGCCCGTTCATGATGGACGGTAAGTGGGAGGATGGCCAGGAGATCAACCTCAAGAAGTTTGACGATTACTATGGCGACAAGGCCAAGATCGATGGCATCCACTTCCAGGTCATCAAGGACATGGAGACCGCTTACAAGGAGTTCCAGGCCGGTAACCTCGATGTCTGCGACGTTCCCGTTGCTCAGATCGACGCCGCCAAGAAGGACCGTGGCGAGTCCAAGGACGGCTACACCATGGGTGACGGCGAGCATATGCTGCTCGGTGCCGAGCCTTCCACGTACTATCTGACCTGCAACACCACGGCCGAGCCGTTCAATAACGCCGACCTGCGCAAGGGCATCTCCCTGGCCATCAACCGTGAGGCCATCTGCAAGACCATCTTCAAGGGTACCCGTACCCCCGCCGACGGTATTGTTCCTCCGGGAATCGCCGGCTACAAGGAGGGCGCATGGGAGTTCTGCGCCTATGACGTCGACAAGGCTAACGAGTACCTCGACAAGGTCGCTCCCGCTGGCGCTAACGGCGATCGTGGCATTAGCGTGACCCTTTCCTACAACCAGGACGGTGGTCACAAGGAGATCATGGAGTCCATCATCGGCGACCTCGCCAAGGTTGGCGTTACCGCTGTCTCCGATACCCCTGAGTGGTCTGCCCTGCTCGAGCAGTATCAGAACTTCAACTATCAGTTCGGCCGTCTGGGCTGGATCGCCGATTACCCGATCATGGACAACTTCCTGTACCCGCTGTTTCACTCCGACTCCCTCGGTGGCGACAACCGCTCCGGTTACAGCAACCCCGAGTTCGATGCCAAGGTCGACGAGGCCCGCACCACGGTTGATGACGAGGAGCGCATCGCCAAGATGCGGGAGGCCGACGCCATGGTCGCTGCTGACTGCCCGGTTATCCCGGTGATGTTCTACACGCACACCATCGCTGGCTCTGACCGCGTCAAGCATCTCTATGTTGATCCGCAGAAGCACGCCGATCTGGGTACCGCCGAGCTCGCCTAAGGGTTTTGCAGCTTCCGTGAGGGTCAAGTATTTACGTAGACCTCATGGGAAACATACAGTTCTCCCTAACCTGGGGTAAACTGGCTGATGGTAATTTTGGGATGCCGGTCTGGCGATCGGCATCCCATTTAGGTTAATCCCTAGATAGGGGAGTGGTATGGGTAAGTACATCGTTAAACGTGTGCTTCAGTTCATCCCGGTGTTTTTGGGCGTTACGCTGATTCTGTTCGCCCTCCAGAATATCGTGCCGGGAGATCCGATCAAGCTGATCGGTGGAGACAAGGCTCTGTCCCCCGAGGTGGAGCTTCAGCTTCGCGTGCGCTATCACCTGGTCCAGACGGACGAGGACGGCAACGCGATCCTTGACGAGAACGGCGACCCCGTTCAAACGTCGCTCGTGGACCGTTACTTGTATTACATGAACGGCCTGCTTCATGGCGATCTGGGCAATTCGTACCAGCGCAAGCTGCCGGTTACGGAAATCTTTGCCCAGAAGTATCCGTATACGGTCAAACTTGCCGCGTGCGCCATCGTGCTCGAGGCAATCATGGGTATCGGTGCGGGTATCATTTCGGCGGTTAAGCGTTATTCCTTCTGGGATATTTTGGTAACGCTCACCACGTCGATTCTCGTTGCCGTCCCGGCCTTCTGGCTCGGTATGTTGCTGCAGCTGTTCTTTGGCGTCATTCTCAAGGACGCCACGGGCGGTGCATTCTCCATGCCGATCTCGGGTGCCGGCGGTTCCAGCTCTCAGTATCAGGATTGGATGCACTATGTGCTTCCGACCATTACGCTGGCTTCGGTTTCGACCGCTTATGCCGCCCGCATTATGCGCTCGCAGCTGCTTGACGTCATGAACCAGGATTACATCCGTACGGCAAAGGCCAAGGGTCTCTCCAATCGCGCGATTATTATCAAGCATGCGCTTAAGAATGCACTCATCCCCGTCGTTACCTATATTGGTGTCGACTTCGGCGGCATGCTTTCGGGCGCCATCCTGACCGAGACGGTCTTTAACTGGCCCGGCATCGGCTTCGAGGTCTACCGCGCCATTAGTATGCGCGACTGGCCCATCGTTATGGGCGGCGTTACGCTCATTGTTGTCGTCGTCATGGTGATCAACCTGCTCGTCGACATTAGCTATGCATTCCTCGACCCGCGCATCCGCCTTGGCGGTCCGTCGGATAAGGCCTAAGGGAGGTACGTCTCATGCAGGAAACTGATTCTCAGTCTCAGGAGCAGGCTACCGCCACCAAGGCCGTATCTGCTCCCGCCAAGTCCCGCACGCTGTGGGGCGACGCTTTTAAGCGTCTTCGTAAGAACAAGCTCGCCGTTATCGGTGTCTGCTGGATCATCATCGTCGTTTTGGTTGCGCTGACTGCCGATCTGTGGGCTAAGCCCTGGCTCGGTTCGCCGACGGCTTCCGACTCGACCACCATGGCCCAGACGTCGCTGCTGGCTCCGTGTGCCGAGCACCCGTTTGGCACCGACGCCCTTGGTCGTGACATTCTCGTTCGTGTAATCTACGGTGCACGTGTTTCGCTTTCCGTCGGTATTATGGCCACTGCGATCTCCACGGTGATTGGTCTGGTCATGGGTGCTCTGGCCGGTTTCTACGGCGGCATCTGGGATACGATCATCATGCGCTGTGCGGATATCTTCCTGGCGTTCCCGTACGTGCTTTTCGTTGTCGCCATGATCGCCGTTATCGGCCGTGGTCTTCAGAACGTCTTTTTTGCCATCGGCATTCTCGGCTGGCCTTCGATTGCGCGCGTCTTTCGCTCTGCGATCCTAACGGTCAAAGAGAACGATTATGTTGACGCCGCTCGCGCGATGGGTGCATCCGATGCGCGTATCGTGATGCGCCATATCTTCCCGAACTCCGTTGCTTCTATCGTGGTCTACGCGACCATGAACATTGGTGGCGCTATTCTGACCGAGTCCGCTCTGTCCTTCCTCGGCATGGGCGTTATCCCGCCTACGCCTTCGTGGGGCTCCATGATTCAGGACGGTCAGCAGTATCTTCTGACTGCTCCCTGGATGATGATCATGCCCGGTCTGGCAATTCTCTCGACGGTGCTCGCCTTCACCCTGCTGGGTGACGGTCTGCGCGACGCCCTCGACGTCAAGATGAAGGACGCATAAGGATGAAGAAGAACAAGAACTATGTGGACCTGAAGGACCAGCCGGTTCCCGAGGGCCAGCATCTGCTCGAGGTCGATGACCTTAAGATGTATTTCCACACCGAGGATGGCGTCGTTCGCGCCGTCGACGGTGTGTCCTACACGCTCGATCGTGGCGAGACCCTGGGCGTCGTCGGCGAGTCCGGCTCCGGTAAGTCTGTGACCGCCATGACCATCATGGGCCTTATCTCGATGCCTCCGGGAAAGATTGAGGGTGGCGACGTTCGCTATCGCGGTCGTTCTATCCTCGAGATGACTGAGGAAGAGATGCAGCACGTTCGCGGTAACGATATCGCGATGATCTTCCAGGATCCTATGACCTCCCTTAACCCGGTCTATAAGATCGGTAAGCAGGTGGGCGAGGGTCTTCGCTTGCACCGTGGCTATTCCAAGCAGGAGGCGCTCAAGCGTGCCACCGAGCTTTTGGACCTCGTTGGCATTCCCGAGCCCGAGAAGCGTGTCAACGAGTACCCGCACCAGTTCTCCGGCGGTATGCGTCAGCGCGTCATGATCGCCATGGCCCTTGCCTGTGATCCCGATATTCTGATTGCCGACGAGCCCACGACTGCCCTGGACGTTACCATTCAGGCTCAGATTATTGAGCTTATGCAGGAAATGCAGCAGAAGAACGGCAACGCCATTATCATGATTACCCATGACTTGGGCGTCGTCGCCGATATGGCCGATAAGATCATGGTTATGTACGCCGGCCGTCCCGTCGAGTTCGGTACTGCTGAGGAAATCTTCTACGAGAGCCGCCATCCCTACACCTGGGGTCTTATCCGCTCCATCCCGGAGCAGGCCATCGAGGAGAAGAAGCCGCTGACGCCGATTCACGGCAACCCGCCTTCGCTCATGAACTTGCCTGAGGGCTGCGTATTCTCTCCTCGTTGCCCCTATGCGACGGACAAGTGCCGCAAGCAGCGCCCCGAGCGCGTTGTCACCGAGTCCGGTCACTATTCTGCGTGCCATTATTCCGGTGACCCCGAGTTCCTCAAGAACGCCCCCGAGACGTCCCGCACGCGCAAAGATTCCAAGAAGGGAGGCGAGGCGTAAATGGCAGACAATAACGAGCGCACTCCGCTGCTGAAGGTCGAGCACCTTTCTAAGGAGTTCCCCGCAGAGTCCGGCATGTTCGCCAAGCGCTTCTCTAAGCGTGTCGTCTCTGCTGTGAATGACATTTCGTTCGAGATTTATCCGGGCGAGACCTTTGGCCTGGTCGGCGAGTCTGGTTGCGGTAAGTCCACCACGGGCCGCACCATCATGCGTCTGACCAAGCCGACGGCAGGTAAGGTGTTCTTCCAGGGCAAAGATGTTGCCGAGATGAGCAAGCATGAGATCAAGGACATGCGTCGTGAGATGCAGTTTATCTTCCAGGATCCTTATGCTTCGCTCAACCCTCGTATGACGATTGGTGAGATCGTCTCCGAGCCCATGACCATTCATGGTGTGGGCACCAAGGAAGAGCGTATCGAGCGCGTCCGTGAGCTGCTGGATGTCGTCGGTCTGAACCCCGAGCACATCAACCGCTATCCGCATGAGTTCTCGGGCGGCCAGCGTCAGCGTGTCGGCATCGCCCGCGCTTTTGCGCTGAAGCCCAAGCTGATTATCTGTGACGAGCCGGTATCCGCTCTGGATGTTTCCATTCAGGCCCAGGTTCTGAACCTGCTTAAGGAACTGCAGGACAAGTTTGGTACGGCGTATCTCTTTATCGCCCACGACCTGTCCGTCGTGCAGCACATCTCCGATCGCGTTGCCGTTATGTATCTGGGTAAGATGGTCGAGGTTTCGGATTGGAAGACGCTCTATAGCGAGCCTCACCATCCGTACACGCAGTCGCTGCTGTCTGCCGTGCCGGTGCCCGATCCGGATATCCAGAAGACCCGCAAACGCATCATCCTCGCTGGCGACCCGCCGTCGCCGCTGGATCCGCCGACCGGCTGCCGTTTCCACACGCGCTGCCCGATCGCGCAGGGCATCTGCTCCGAGAAGCTTCCCGAGT
>CAJLJQ010000047.1:0-15789 GCA_905207015.1 uncultured Collinsella sp.
GCTTCTGGGGAAGGTCATCGTCAGGGAGAAGGGCGCGCGATTTGTTATGCCGTGGAGAAAGAGCGCCGTGTCGTCCGAGAAGATTCCGCGGGAGAAGCGGTGCTGAGCGATGCAGAAGGGGTCCTCCCACGCGCTGGGAGGCGCATAAGGACCACGGTCCACCTGGACGAGCTCGCCGCGCACGGCTTCTGTAAGCTTGCGTCTGGGGGTGTCGCGGCCGTCACCTGAGCGCTGGTGATGTAGCCGTTGTGGTTCGCGGCTATGCCCATCAAAGCTTCCATGACGTTCCTTTCCAAGTTGTGCTACTGTATTGAATATTATCTAATGCTCAGCGTAAAACACAATCACAATGCAATGCCGCAACGACATCCGCGTGGTGTGATGGGGACTGCTTCCGACGTCACGCGGTTGTTGGGGTTCCGGAACCAGTCGCCGTCGTAGTCGTGGTGCGCTACGAGTGGGGTTCCGTCGTTCATGGGGCCGACCTCGGGTAGAGGCAGTAGCGTCCGTCGATTTCCTGTACCCAGGCTCTGTCGTCTAGGGTGATCCCAGGGACGGGCACCTCCGCGAAGTTGAAAGCCGCCTAGTTGCTCGCCGCCTCTGCGTGGAGCGGCTACGGTGCTGCGCAGCACGTCCGCTGGGAGAAGGAGTCAGGTCGATGTAGGGCCGCGAAGAGAAGGTGGAATCGATGCTACGGCCGATATCGGAAGGTTGGCGAGAGGCTTAGACCAGTCGCTCTAATTCCTGGCGCACGCCGACCATCTGGACCCGTTCGATGTCGAGGGGATCCTAGCCCTGAGGTCGATAAGTCATAGGTGCGCCGAGCGCATCGGAGACGCCGCGCACATCCTGGAAGCGCAGAACGAGATCCTCTACGCCGAGGAGCGGGCAAACGCCAAACTCCGCGAAAACAAGAGATGAAAATTCGAACGAAAGCGGCTGTTCAAGCCCAATCAGGGATTCCCTTGACATTCACGCTCGCATTGAGCCTGGATGTCAAGTCTCCGCATTCCCAGTGCTGTCCCATCCCGCCGCGTTATAATGCTGCAAACGCATTTGTATTGCATTTCGAGCGATGGGAGCGCAGATGCCTGGCAGCTACAAGGAACTCATTAAGAGCAACCCTGACGAAACCGAGATCAGGAGCTTCCTGGTGAACGGTAATCAAGTCTCCGTGACTCTGCGCATCCCCGACACCCTGCGCGACGCAGCGAAGGAGGAAGCGGCGCTGCGAGGCATGAGTTTCTCCGCCTTCGTGCGCACGTGCATGATCGAAGAGCTCGCGAAGAAGGGGGCATAAATTCATGCAGCCTGACTTCTTCGACAACAGAGCGAGGATCGTCAAGGACGACCTCGTCGCCAACATAGCCGCCGGCGATCGCGTGGCGATAGCCGCTTCGGTTTTCTCCATGTACGCCTACCAGGAACTCGCCAGCCAGCTTGAATGCATCGACGAACTGCGCTTCGTCTTCACATCGCAGGCGTTCACTAAGCAGCGCCCCGCGCGCGAGAAGCGCGAGTTCTACATCCCTCGCCTTTCCCGCGAGCAGGGCCTTTGCGGAACCGACTTCGAGATCAAGCTGCGCAACGAGCTCACGCAGAAGGCCGTCGCGACCGAATGCGCCGACTGGATCCGCCGCAAGGTGCGCTTCCGCTCCTTCGAGGGCGAGGGGCGCATGAGCGGCTTTCTGGACGTGGAAAAGACCGAAGACAACGTGACCTACATGCCCTTTGACGGCTTCACCACGCGCAAGCTCGGCTGCGACAACTCCGCGGAAGCTCCTGACGTGACCATGCGCCTGGACGCCTCCCAGTCGCGCGCCCTGCTCGAGCAATTCGACGCCGCCTGGGACTCGGGCGAGCTCCACGACGTCACCGATGCCGTCATCGACGGCATCACGGCCATGTACCAGGAAAACGCGCCAGAGCTCATCTATTACATGGCGCTCTACCGCATATTCAGCGAGTTCCTGGACGACGTCTCCGAGGATGTGCTGCCCAACGAGGGGCTGGGCTTCCGCGACAGCCTCATCTGGAACAAGCTCTACGACTTCCAGAAGGACGCGGCGCTCGCCATCATCAACAAGCTCGAGACCTACAACGGCTGCATCCTAGCCGATTCCGTTGGCCTGGGCAAGACGTTCACCGCGCTCGCCGTGATCAAGTACTACGAGAGCCGCAACAAGGACGTGCTCGTGCTGTGCCCCAAGAAGCTGCGCGACAACTGGATCACCTACAACTCGAACGTCGTGAACAACCCCATCGCGGGCGACCGCCTGCAGTACGACGTGCTCTACCACACCGACCTCTCGCGCACGCGTGGCACGTCGGAGACGGGCCTGCCCCTCGATCGCCTGAACTGGGGCGCGTACGGGCTTGTCGTCATCGACGAGAGCCACAACTTCCGCAACGGCGGCGACTCGGCGTCGGAAGGCAGGATGAACCGCTACCAGTTGCTCATGGAGAAGGTCATCAAGCAGGGCGTGAAGACCAAGGTGCTGATGCTGTCCGCCACGCCCGTGAACAACCGTTTCCGCGACCTGCGCAACCAGCTCGCCCTGGCGTACTGGGGCGACCCCACGGGCTGGTCGGAGAAGCTGCGCCTGGAGAACGACATCGAGGCGGTGTTCCGCAACGCGCAGACCGTCTACGCCCGCTGGTCGAAGCTGCCCGGCGAGCAGCGGACGACGCATGCCCTCACCGACATGCTCGACTACGACTTCTTCGAGGTGCTCGACCAGGTGACCGTGGCGCGCAGCCGCAAGCACATCCAGCGCTACTACGACATGAGCGCCATCGGGCCCTTCCCGAAGCGCCTGCCGCCGATATCGAAGCGCCCCAAGCTCTCGACGCTGGCGAACGCGATCAACTACCGAGAGATTTACGAGGAGCTTGACTCCCTCGCGCTCGCCGTGTACATGCCGAGCTCGTACGTGCACCCCAGCAAGATGGAGAAGTACGCGAAGATGGGCGGCGGCGGAAACCTCACGCTAGGCGGCCGCGAGACGGGCGTGCGCCGACTCATGACGACGAACCTGCTCAAGCGCCTGGAGAGCTCGGTGTGCTCGTTCCGTCTGACGCTCGAGCGCGTGCTCGCTGCCATGAACGCCGCCCTCGAGACCATAGACGACTACCGCAGGGGCTTGGGGTCGGGCGCCAGCGTGGCAGACGGCGACCTGCCGGGCGGGTTCGACTTCGACCCCGACGACGAGAGCGGCTTCGAGGTTGGCGGCGCCACGAAGATTCTCCTCGAGGACATGGACTGGATGAGCTGGGAGCGCGACATCGAGGCGGACGTCGCCGTCATCGAGGTCCTAATCTCGATGGTGCGCGACATCGACCCCGCCCACGACGCCAAGCTCATCGAGCTGTGCGAGCAGATCCGCGAGAAGTCGCAGGGCCCCATCAACCCGGGCAACCGCAAGGTGCTCGTGTTCACCGCGTTCTCCGACACGGCGGACTATCTCTACGAGAATGTGTCTGCCTTCGCGAAACGAGAGCTCGGCCTCGAGTGCGCCAAGGTCACGGGCGACGGCTGCGCTTGCACGATAAAGGCCGTGCCCCCGCATATGCAGGAGGTGCTCGCCTGCTTCTCGCCCGCGTCGAAAGAACGCGACGTGGTGGCGCCTCAGCTTTCCGGCTGCGACGTGGACATCGTTATCGCCACCGACTGCATCTCGGAGGGCCAGAACCTCCAGGACTGCGACTACCTGGTGAACTACGACATCCACTGGAATCCCGTGCGCATCGTGCAGCGCTTCGGCCGCGTGGACCGCATCGGCTCGAAGAACGCCCGCATCCAGCTGGTGAACTACTGGCCCGATGTGGAGCTTGACGAGTACATCAAGCTCAAGGCGCGCGTCGAGGAGCGCATGCGCATCACCGTGATGACGTCCACCGGCGACGACGACTACATCAACGCCGACGAGACGGGAGACCTGGAGTACCGCCGCCAACAGCTTGAGCAGATGCGCGACGAGGTCGTGGACCTTGAGGACGTCTCGGGCGGCGTGTCCATCACCGATCTGGGCCTCAACGAGTTCCGCATGGACTTGGTGGGCTACTACCGCGACAACCCCGACATCGACCGCCTTCCGAGCGGCATCAATGCCGTGGTGGAGGGCGACGAGCCCGGCATCATCTTCGTGCTGCGCAACGTCAATAGCAAGATCGACCGCGACGGCGCGAACCACCTGCACCCGTTCTACGTGGTTCGCATGGGGTCAGACGGGTCCGTGGCCCACGGGCACTTGGAGCCCAAGGCGGTGCTCGACGACATGCGCCTTTTGTGCCGCGGCAAGTCCGAGCCCGACATGGCCCTGTGTCGCGCCTACAACCGCGAGACCAAGAACGGCCGTGACATGCGCCGTGAGGCGGGGCTCTTGCGCGACGCAGTGGCGTCGATCGTGGACTCTAAGGAGGAGTCCGACGTTGACAGCTTCTTCGGCGGCGGCACGACGGGCTTCTTGGAGAACGACATCGAGGGCCTCGACGACTTCGAGCTGGTGTGCTTCTTGGTGGTGAGGCCCAGATGCTAGGGCTTCCGAGCACGACCGAGGTGGGCCGCCGTATACCCAAGGAGGCCTTCTACGGGCACCTGAAGGTGAGCGCCGCGCTGCGCCAGTCCTTCATCGACGACGTCGAGTGCTTCGTGGTCGCGAACTCCATAAAGACCCCCACGACCGGCATTCCTGACGGCGAGCGCGTGCACGAGGTGCTCGTGGTGGAAGTGGCGCTCAAGGCCCGCCGCGTCCCCGAAGAGGTGCTGGCGCTTGTGGCTCAGGCGAACCCACATAAGCTGCTGTTCGCGTGTACCTTCAACGACGAGGTTCGCCTCGCGGTGATGCTCAAGAGAATCGTCGTGGGGCCCTGGCGCCCGTTTGACCGCCTCACGCTCGACATGGACGCAAGCAACGTTGATGCAGTGTGGGATTCGCTTGCATCCCAAGTGGTCTACGACGACGCAGGCGGCGGTCCTGAAACCATAGAGAAGCGCTTCGAAGCAGACGCGAAGATTAAAGCGCTGTACGAAGAACTTGCGCGCGTGGAGGCGCGCGGGCGTAAGGAACGACAGGTTGCGCGAAAGAACGCGCTGTTCGATAAGGCGAAGGAACTCAAACGGCAGATTGCCAAGATAGAGGAAGGACGATAGATGGACAACCAATCCGATAACGATGTACAGCTCGGTGTCTCGGATGAGCTGGTAGTTGGCTTGCGCAAAGCGCTTGGTTCTTGCTCCGTCAACTTCCTCTTCGGCGCCGGAGTGAACGGAAAAGCGTTTCCCTATTTCGCCCAATTCAAGAAAACCATCGACGCCATGAACGAAAGGGGTCTTGATGGAAGTAATATCGAAACTGCCTTGGCCAATTGCGCAGACGGTCAAATACGGCAAGAGGTTCTCAACGCTTTCGTTGACGAATATAACAGCCACAACAATTACCGACTTTACGACAAGTCTCTGTTGAACTTGAGACGAATGCTTGTAGGCTTCGCTTCTGTTGTCGGTCGGGCCGAGAACAGACATCCCGAAACCAGGCGTTTGAACGTTTTCACACTCAATTACGACCGCATAGTCGAGGAGATACTCGAGGACAGCGGGCTGTTTAGCTATACGCTCACGCAAGACAAGGCAAAGGGTCGCTTGCCCTTCGATATCGTTGGGTACAATACTTCGACCCATGCGTTCGTCCCGACGTTCTGCGTCTACAAGCTCCATGGGTCTGTCGACACCAGCCGCACGCTCTCTGCGAACAACATCGTTTTCCCCGGGCAAGACAAGCTCGGAAGCATACTATCTCATTTCTATGAAACTCTCTTCGCGATGAAAGGAGAGCTGCTGAAGCGCAATTCAGCGCTATTCGTTATTGGCTATTCATGGGCGGACGACCACGTTAATGGAATAATCAGTGACGCAATCGCTGGCGGGCTTACCGTGTACTGGCTCCAGTACAGAAGCGAGGACAAGTTGCCAAAGCAGGTCGCCGGCAACGTCATCGTCGTGCCTCCCACCGATAACGAGAACCCCGTTGATGCGACTAAAACCCTCGCCGATCTTCTCGAAAGAGCGGGACAACTATGATTGTGGGAAGAATAACGAAGGTTGATGGCGTAAGAGCAGCGGCGACGTTCTTCGATCGCATGCAGCCATTCATTGTGAATAACGGCCAAGCGGTAGCGTCGCCCCGCATCAATTCGTTCGTCAAAACCGGAGTCGGCCTAGATACGGTCATTTGCCAGATTGTCGGAGAACACGAGGCGGAGTACGACAGGCGAAGTGAAGTGGCCCGCGAAGTCCAGGCGGCTCCCGTGGGTCCCTTCGTTGTCGACCTGGAGGTGCGGGGGCACATTTCGTCAGGAGATTTCAAGGGAGGGCTTCGCTGCCTTCCCATTGTAGGAGCGGCTGTTGAGTCTTTGGATTCTGAAGACCTCAAGCTTCTGTACTCATCGCACGGATCCAAGCCATTGCGCATAGGGAGTAGCCTTTTCGACGAATCGCGCTCGGTTTATCTGGATGCCGGCAGGCTGATGGCAAGTCATATCGGTATTTTCGGAAACACCGGCAGCGGAAAATCGAACACGTTGGCAAGCCTTCTGAAAGGTTATGTTGGTTGCCTCCCGAAAGAAACCGACGCGGTGAGGATTCTCATATTTGACCTGAATAACGAATACGGCGGAGACGCCATAGTCCCCCGGGGCAAAAAGACCGTCTATCGGCTGAACACGAGAAAGCAACTTGGATCGAACCGCGATCGCGTTCCCCTGTCTTTCGATTCACTTGACGAGGATAGCTGGGGAACCATCTTGAGAGCAACCCCAAAGACTCAGATGCCCGCAGTCAGAAGAGCTTATTCAAAATGGAGAAGCGGGCAAGAAGCGAATTATATATCCGAGATCAAACGGTCAATTGCCGATAAACGCGAAACGTTGTTTTTCACGTTGCGCAACTACTGCCCCGAGTTGATAAAAGGTATCGACAACTTGGCCTTCAACAGGACAAATGGTAGTTTTTATTATGACAATGGACAAGGGCGGCAATACATCAATTCCATCTCCGACGTACGGGACATAGTCATTAAACCTGGCATCGATCGTTTTCAGATGTTTTACCTTTGGCTTGCGTTGGAGATCTCCAGAGCGGCCGAAAGTGGAATCAACTTTGAATTCGTTCAGCCGCTGCTTCCTCGAGCCAAATCTGTCATCAGAGATTTGGAGAAAATCTTTTCCGACACGCCATGCGCTGGCCTGCAAGCGATATTCGACAACAAGCCCCTCGCAGTCGTTCAGTTGGGCGACGTCAATGAAGCAAGCAGAGAGATGCTTCCCGCTTTAATCGCGGAGCTAGTTATGAGAAGAGCTTCTGAAAACAAGGGCGACGGAACGCCGAGAGAAGTCGTTACGCTGGTTGTAGACGAAGCTCATAATCTGCTTGGATATGACGTCACGCAGTCCGACTCGGTTCACGACAACACGCTTCGCATTTTCGAGAAAGTAATCAAAGAGGGGCGCAAATTCGGCGTCTTTCTCTGCTTGGCAAGCCAGAGGCCGAGCGATATCTCTCCAACGATTACCTCGCAGATTCATAATTACTTTATTCATAAGCTTGTGAATCCGAACGATATCGAAAGGATAAGGAAGACCGTTAGCTTTATGGGGGAAACCAGCCTTTCAATGTTAAGCGTACTTGGCCAAGGAGAGTGCATCGTCAGCGGACCGTCGCTGCATATGCCTCAGTACGTCTATATCGATCAGCTTGATAGCTGCTCGAGGCCGAACAGCAACGATATTCAGTTGTTCGGCGATAACGGGCTGTTGGAACAAACCGCCTCAGAAGAATGGGAGTTTTAAATAATGGACAAGATCGAACTGGGTACACCCGAGGGCACCGCCGAGAACATAGACAAGATCGCCGAGCTGTTCCCTCAGGTGATGACAGAGGTAGAGAATGGCGAGGGCACGCTCGAGCGCACCGTTGACTTCGACGCTCTGCGCGATCTTCTGGGTGATGTGGCTGAAGGCCAGCGCGAACGCTATCAGTTCACTTGGCCTGGTAAGCGCGAGGCCAAGGCCGAGGCGCGCCGCCCTATCTACAAAACGATGATACCCGAGCCGGGCAAGTCCAAAGATTGGGACACCACGGAGAACCTCTACATCGAAGGCGACAACTTTGATGCATTGCGCCTTATGAAAGAAACATATGCAGGCAAGGTCAAGCTTATTTTTATTGACCCACCCTACAATACGGGAAGCGACGCTTTCGTTTATTCAGATGATTTTAAACAAGACGAATCCGAATATAATAATGAGAGCGGAGATTATGATAATTACGGCTTGCGAATGGTCGTAAACCGTGCAACTGAGGGAAAATACCACTCAAATTGGTGTTCAATGCTCTATCAGCGCCTCCTTTTGGCACGGGATTATTTGGCAAAAGACGGCGTCATTTTTATAACAATTGATCATGTTGAGTTTGCAAACTTAGTTAAGATATGCGACGAGATTTTCGGCGCCAGTTGCTTTGCTGCTCATATTGCCTGGCGTTCAAGTGATAACAGCAACAACAATGCTCTCACCTTCTCAGAAGATTTTAATGACATAATTGTCTATTCAAAAACTCCTGGTTGGAAGCCAAATTTTCTTAATGATCCTGAAAAAAGAAAACACTTTAAGAATCCAGACAATGATCCACGTGGTCCTTGGTTTGATGGCAATCCCGTTAATAACCCCGGGTTACGGCCTAACTTGCAGTTTGATATAACGACTCCTTCTGGCAAAACAATCAAGCACCCTGCAAATGGCTGGCGTTGGTCAAAAGAGAAGATGGTGGAAAAATTCGAATCAGGTGAACTACGGTTTTCTGACGATGAGACACGTGTGATAAGAAGGACATATCTATGCGATATGGAAGGGCTACCGCCCTCGACCCTCTGGATAGATTCCAATAAGACTGGGCATACGCGACGCGCAAAATACGAATTAAAAGCACTTTTCCCAGAGATTCCAGTCACAAGTCTTTTTTCAACTCCGAAGCCAGTTGACCTGATTAACTACATCATGTTGCTTGCCATTACGGGAAGCAATGATATTGTTATGGATTTTTTCTCAGGTTCATCTTCGACAGCAGATTCGGTGATGCGCTATAACGCGGAGCAAGGCGCTTCATGTCGTTACATAATGATGCAAGCACCCGAGTTGACAGACTGTTCTACATTGCCAACTATTTGTGCTATGGGTGAGGAGCGAATTCGCCGCGCGGGCGCAAAGATCGCCACAGACATCGACAAGGAAAACAAGCAGCTTGAGTTCGGCGTCGAGCCAAAACCCTACCCTGACCTGGGCTTTCGTGTTTTGCGTATCGACACATCGAACTTCAAGGATTTCTACCTCACGCCTGGCGAGACCACCCAGGAGAGTCTTTTCGACTTCGCCGACAACGTGAAGGAGTCGCGTTCCGATTTGGACCTGCTGTTCGAGGTGCTGCCCAAGCTCGGTATCCCGTACTCCGCGAAGATTGAGGAGCGCATGCTTGCCGGCAAGAAAGTCTTTTTCGTTGATGGCGACAAGTTGGCGGCCTGCTTCGATGCGAACGTTGGCTCCGACACCATCGAGGAGATGGCGAAGGCCAAGCCCTGGTACGCCGTCATCCGCGACTCATCCATGGCCGACGACGCCACGCACGCCAACTACGAGGAGCTCTTCCGCACCTACAGCCCCGACACCGTTCCCCAAGTGATCTAAGGCGTCGACATGGAGTTCAAGTTCAAAGTACAACAGTATCAAACCGACGCCGCGGACGCGGTGACCTCGGTCTTCGAGGGGCAGCCTAACCAGGGCGCCTCCGTCTACCTGCGCGATCTGGGCCGCAAGCCTAAGCGCGCACAGGGCGAGATTGACTTCGGCGGCGATGACCCCGAGGGCTACGCCAACGCGCCCGTCGCGCTTTCGACCTCAGGCATTCTTGCCAACGTGCGAGCGGTGCAGCGACGCAACCAGATCCCCGAGTCGGAGGAGCTTTTCTGCGGCATGGGAGCCTGCCAGCTGGACGTCGAGATGGAGACGGGCACCGGCAAGACCTACGTCTACACCAAGACGATGCTCGAGCTCAACCGCCTGTACGGCTGGTGCAAGTTCATCGTGGTGGTGCCATCGGTCGCCATCCGCGAGGGCGTGGCCAAGAGCCTAGAGAACACCCAGGAGCACTTCTTCTCCCAATACCACAAGAAGATCAGGTTCTTCATATACGACTCGGACAACCTGACCGAGCTCGATGCGTACTCCCAGTCGAGCGACGTAAACTGCATGGTCATCAACATGCAGGCGTTCAACGCGTCGATGAAGGAGGGCGCAAAGAACAAGGCGGCGCGCATCATCTTCGACGAGCGCGACGAGTTCAGTAGCCGAAGGCCCATCGACGTCATCGCTGCGAACCGCCCCATCGTCATCTGCGACGAGCCCCAGAAGATGGGAAAGAAGGGAGGCGCGACCCAGAAGGGCATCGCCCGCTTCAACCCTCTGTTCGTGCTGAGCTACTCGGCAACGCACAAGGAGAAGCACGACCTGGTGTATGCCTTGGACGCCCTGGACGCCTACAACCAGAAACTCGTCAAGCGCATCGAGGTGAAGGGCTTCGCCCTCAAGAACATGCGCGGAACCGACGGCTTCCTGTACCTGCGTGACATCATCGTGAGCAAGAGCCGCGCCCCGGAGGCCGTCATCGAGTTCAAGTACATGGGCGCGGGCGGCAAGGTCCGCAAGAAGACCCAGCGGTTTTGCGAGGGCGATAGCATCTATGACGCAAGCGGGTCCACCAAGCTCGAGGCGTATCGAGGCTATACCATCGCAAGCGGCAACGATGGTGTGGTGCCACCGCAGGACGGGCGTCCCGGTTACGTCCGCTTCCTGGACAGCTCCATTGGCGACAATGGCCGCATCTATATGGGCGAGGTCTACTGCGACTCCGCGGCGGATGACATCCAGCGCATTCAGATTCGCGAGACTATTAAGAGCCACCTCCAGAAGGAGGAGGCCCTGTTCCGCCGTGGCATCAAGTGTCTTTCGCTGTTCTTCATCGATGAGGTGGCGAAGTATCGCGACCTTTCCGGCAACGGCGAGACTGTGGGCTACGGCAAGATCTTCGAGGAAGAATATGCGGCGGCCATTGCCGAGCGCATGGCGCATCCCACCACGGACGACGCGCATGACCCAAGCTATCTCAACTACCTGCGACGCGATGACGCCCATGCGGTTCACAGCGGCTACTTCTCGGTGGATAAAAAGGGCAACACCGTCGAGTCCAAGGTCGAGAAGAAGGCCGAGCGCGAGGATGGCATTGGCATCAACGACGACGACGCGCGGCGTGGCTATGATCTGATCCTGCGCGACAAGGAGAAGCTGCTCTCGTTCGATGAGCCCGTGCGCTTCGTCTTCAGCCACTCGGCGCTTCGCGAGGGTTGGGACAACCCCAACATCTTCCAGATCTGCACGCTCAAGGAGTCGGGCTCCGAGACCTCCAAGCGTCAGGAGGTGGGTCGTGGTATGCGCCTCTCGGTTGACCAATGGGGCAACCGAGAGGATGCGGTCTTGCTGGGGCCCGATGAGGTGCACCGCGTGAACCTGCTCACAGTTATTGCGTCCGAGAGCTACGAGACGTTTGTGCGCGACCTGCAAACCGACATCAGCAAGAGCCTGCGCGAGCGTCCCAAGAAGGTCGAGGCCAACCTGTTCAGCGGGGCCGACATCGTTGTCGACGGCCGGTCCGTGCTCTTTACCGAGTACGAGTCCAAGCGTGTCTACAAGGCCCTTTACAAAGCGGACTTCATCGACGAGGACGATAGGCCAACGGACGCCTTCAGGGAGGCCGCGGGCGCCGGGGCGTTCGTTGAGCAATTCGTGTCAATGCTGCCGGAGGACATAGCGGATGAGGCGCATGCCAAGGCTGTCGAATCCCTGGTGAGGAGCGTCTATGACGTCCATGCCCTCGATGGCATGATTGGCCGGGCCGAGGAAAAGGTGACGGAGAACTCGCTCACGGACAACTTCGCCAAGAAGGAGTTCAAGGAGCTTTGGAGCCGGATCAACCGCAAGCATGCCTACACCGTGAGCTTCTCTGATGACGAGCTGCGCCGCAAGGCGATCGCGCGCATCAACAGCGACCTGCGCGTGAGCAAGCTACAGTACGTGCTTACGATTGGCGGCCAGAAGGCCGAGGCAACTCGTGGCGAGGTCGAAGGTGGCTCGTCCTTTGGGCGCACGGGTACCGAGACACATGACGTGGATGCGGGAACCTCTACCGTTGGCGTTACGTATGACCTCGTCGGTGAGGTTGCACAAGCTGCTGCCATCACTCGTAGGAGCGCCGCCGCTATTCTCGCGGGAATTGACGCCAACGCCTTTAGGCTCTATCGCGTGAATCCCGAGGAGTTCATCAAGAAGGCCGCCGCGCTCATCGTCTCCGAGAAGGCAACGATGGTCGTGGAGCACATCAGCTACCACGAGATAGACGATGCCTATGACGAGGCGATCTTCACCGAGCGCATGCCAGACAACGCGAGCAAGGCGTACGAGGCGAAGAAGAACATTCAGCGCTTCGTGTTCCCGGATTCTGACGGCGAGCGCAAGTTTGCCGAGGACATGGACGCCGCCGCCGAGGTAGCGGTCTACGCCAAGCTGCCTCGCACCTTCCAGATTCCCACGCCGGTAGGCAACTATGCCCCCGACTGGGCTATCGCCTTCAAGGAGGGCAGCGTGCGCCACGTGTTCTTTATCGCCGAGACCAAGGGAACCATGGACTCGATGGAACTTTCCGGCGTGGAGAACGCCAAGATTGCCTGTGCCAAGAAGCTCTTCAACGAGATGAGCACCAGCGACGTGCGCTACCACAACGTGGCAACGTACGAGGACCTGCTCGAGGTGATGGGCAGGATGAGCTAAGCAATGATTATGCGCCATTAGAACAGTCGGGAGGAAGCAAGCCTTCCAGCTCGTGCGATATCCCTGCCATTAGCGAAATCGGCTCACCAGCAATAACCGAGAAGGATAGATAGGTCATTAAGGATGGATGCAGGAAAATCTACGATAAGCGGCGTGTTCAACGGATCGCGCCTGCTCGAAATACCCTTCTACCAAAGGGCGTACGTCTGGGGAGAAGAGCAATGGGAGCGCTTCCTTGGCGATATGGAGTTCGTCACGGCCTCTAAGCGACCTTATTTCCTTGGTTCCATCATCCTGAAGCAGGCCTCCTCCGGCAACACCTGGTCCGAGGTGTCCGAGGTTCGCACCGTCATCGACGGCCAGCAGCGCCTCACGACCATGGTCATCTTCTTCAAGGCACTCTGCGCGAGAATCGACGCCGACAGGCTGTTTGAGCGAGATTTCGTCCTGGAAACCGGCGAAGTCGCCTTGAGACATGGCAAGTACGACCGGGAGGATTTCGAGAAGGTCGTCAGCGCCGCAAGCTGCGAGCCCCTCGAGGGCTCCTCGGCCATCATCCTTGCCTACAATTACTTCCTCAAGAACATCGACCCAAAGAAAATCGACAGGAACACGATCAAGTCAAATGTCCAGTTCGTTTGCATCGACCTCACCGAGGGCGAGGACGAGCAGCAGATATTCGACACCATCAACTCACTCGGAGTGCGTCTGACGACGGCGGAACTCCTCAAGAACTACTTCTTCAACCGCGAGAACGAGCAAGCGTTCAAGGAATGCTGGGAAGATGTCTTCGAGCCTACGGCGGAAAAGAGGGAGTATTGGGAGCAGGAGGTCATGACCGGACGCATCAAGCGCACGCTCGTCGACCTGTTCTTCGACGCGTTCCTCCAGATCCTGGTTCAGGACAAGAAGCGCGGCGTCACGACCGAGGACAAGCTCTTCTATTCGCGCACGTCCAACCTCTTCCAGTCCTATAAGGACTTCATCAGCAGGTACTACAACGGAGATAAGGACGAGATCCTCAGCAGCATGAAGGCGTATGCCAAGGTGTTCGAGTCCACGTTCGACCCAAGCTGCTGCGACGCGGACATCCCCTCCGCTCCCGGCGTCGAGCGCCTGAACGTGCTGATATTCGGCCTTAAGAACTCGACGCTCATCCCATATGTGCTCTACGTTCGCAAGAACGCGAAGTCTTCTAGCGAGGAATCCGAGGTCTACGCCCTGCTCGAGAGCTACATCGTCCGCCGAATGCTGGTTCAAGCGACCACGAAGAACTACAACAGGCTGTTCACCTCGCTGATCCTGAACGAGGTGAAGGACGCGAAGGCGCTGAGGAAGGCTCTCGAAGCCAATGACGAGGCGACGACGTACATGCCCTGCGATGCCGAGGTTCGAAGGGCGTTCAAGGAATCGTGCCTGTACAACCTTCAGTCCAAAGGCGTCCTTTATCTGCTGGAAAGCGCCATACGCCCGGGCATGAGCAGCACAGCCCTGCTCGGATTCAACCAGTACACCCTCGAGCACATGATGCCCAAGAAGTGGCGCAACAAATGGGGAGCCCTCGACGATGAGGCTGCCACGCGAAGGGACCGGAAGCTCCTCACGCTCGGCAACCTCGCCATCATCACGCATTCGCTCAACGCCTCCATCCGCGATGCCGATTGGCCCACCAAGAAGCAGGGAAAGGGATACAAGGACGGCCTTGCCCTCTGCGCCGCCGGCCTTGCGACCATGGCCGGCGCCCTAGAGAAGGAGTCTTGGAACGAGGGCGATATCGCCGATCGCGCCGAATGGCTTGCGGACAAGGCGTTGGAGGTCTGGCGCTAGGCCCTACCTGCGTCCCATCTCGAAGATGCTTGCGGTGTCGGAACCCGCATCGATGACGGATGGAACCGGCTCTTCCAAAAACGTAGTTCGTGGCGATGTCTCTTCCGTCGGCGCGTCAAGAGGCTCGCCGAGCGCTAGGAAGAACCTCATCACGTGCTCAATTCTCTGTTGCAGGGACTCGCTCAGCTCGCCGTAGGAGGCCGCCAGCCGCACCTCCTTGGCCAATTCCGCCATCGAGTCCCTCAGTGCCTTCTGCACGCTCACGGAGGGCCTCACCTCGACCTGGGTATCGGTGAGCTTGGCGATGATGTAGTCCTGCCTGTTCATGCCGCTCCAGGCTGCCATCTCGCATATGAGCTTGCGCTCCTCGGGCGTGCAGCGGAACGCCATCGTCTTGCTGCGCTTGCGGGCGCTGTTCTCGCACGGCATCCTTCTTACCCCCTCGCCCCGTCGAGCGCGGCGGCCATCTCGTCCTGCTTCGTGGGGAACAGGTGCGCGTAGCGGTAGGTGATGTCCACCGCCTCGTGGCCCATGCGCTCGGCGATGGCCAGCGCGGAGAAGCCCATCTCTATCAGCAGGCTCACATGGCTGTGGCGTATGTCGTGTATGCGGATGCGCTTCACGCCCGACGCCTTGCACCCGCGCTCCATCTCGTGGGCCAGGAAGTGCTTGGTCACGGCGAACAGGCGCTCGTCGGGGGCGACGTCGTCGCGCATCTCGATGAAGTCCGCCATCTCGTCGCGCAGGAAGGCGGGCATGACGATCGTGCGCACGGACTTGGGCGTCTTGGGGTCGGTCACGGTGTCAACGCCGTTGAGGCTCTGGTACGACTTGTTGATGCGCAGCCGCGAGCTCTCCAGCATGAAGTCGGACGGCGTGAGCGCCAGGAGCTCGCCGCAGCGTATGCCCGTCCAGTAAAGCAGCTCGAAGGCGTGGAATGAGAGAGGCTTGTCCATGACGGCCTCGCTGAACCTCAGGTACTCGTCCTTCGTCCAGAATTTCATCTCCTCGGCCTTTGCGCTGCCGATCTTGCCG
>CAJLJQ010000048.1:0-15412 GCA_905207015.1 uncultured Collinsella sp.
CCCATCCATTCAGATCCTCAGCCCCAGCTCGTAGCCAAGCCGCCGTCCACTCCAGATGCCCTGAATTCTTCGTAGCAGTAGAAGGCCGTACGGGCTGACCCCTGAAAACATTCCGCAGACCAGAAACGCCCCCGTTCGTAGCTCCGAAGGAGCAGAACGGGGGCGTTTCATTGGTCGAGGACGTTTTCAGGGGTCAGCCCGTACGGCCTTCGGGCGAGTGCGTACGCTACTCAGCCATCTGAGCCTGGACGGCGGTGATGGCCACGACACCCACGATGTCGTCGGCAGAGCAGCCGCGCGACAGGTCGTTGACCGGCTTGGCGATGCCCTGCAGGATGGGGCCGTAGGCGTCAGCGCCAGCGAAGCGCTGGACCAGCTTGTAGCCGATGTTGCCTGCCTCGAGGTCGGGGAACACGAGCACGTTGGCCTTACCGGCGACGGAGGAGCCGGGAGCCTTGAGCTGGGCGACGGTGGGGACGATAGCGGCATCGAGCTGCAGGTCGCCGTCGATGGCGAGCTCGGGAGCCTTCTCCTTGCAGAACTTCACGGCCTCCTGGACCTTCTTGGCGACCTCGCCACCGGCGGAGCCCATGGTGGAGTAGGAGAGCATGGCCACGTGCGGCTCAACATTGCCCATGAAGGTGGACCAGGAGTGGGCCGAGGCGATGGCGATCTCGGAGAGCTCGTCGGAGGACGGGTTGATATTGAGGCCGCAGTCGGCGAAGATCAGCGTGCCGTCGGTACCGAACTGCGGGGTGTCGGTGCACATCACGAAGAAGGCCGAGACCAGCTTGGTGCCCGGAGCGGTCTTGAGGATCTGCAGCGCGGGGCGCAGGGTGTCGGCGGTGGAGTGACAGGCACCGGAGACCAGGCCGTCGGCGTCGCCCATCTTGACCATCATGGTGCCAAAGTAGGTGGCGTCCATCACCTGGGCGCGAGCCTGTTCGATGGTAACGCCCTTCTTGGCGCGGAGCTCGGCAAACTTCTGCGCGTACTCCTCGTGCTTCTCGGCGTTGCGCGGGTCGATGACGGTGGCGCCGGGAACATCGATCTCGTCGGGGTTGCCCAGGATGACGAGCTTTGCCAGGCCCTCCTCGATGATTTTGTTTGCCGCGACGATGGTACGCGGATCCTCGCCCTCGGGCAGGACGATCGTCTTAAGGTCGGCCTTGGCGGCAGACTTCATACGGTTCAGGAAATCGCTCATGATACTCCTTACAAGCGTTTCGCTAAGCTCCAGGCCCTCGGCTGTACACGAATAAACCCGCTGCTAGCGGGTTTACCTTTCAATAATGTACGCCGCGGTGCTTGAGCTTTCCTTGTGTGGCAAGCTCATTATAGGACGCATTAGCGCTATAATCGCTCTGATAAATATGTCTCGACGTATGTTCGAGAAAAAGCCCAGTTAAAAAGCGTGTGGCTTTTGACAAGGAGTATCGATGCAGATTACCTCAGGCCTGCCTGAAGGCTTTAATGCCGGTGCGTACGACATGATCGTTGTCGGCGCCGGTTATGCCGGTGCCGTTTGCGCCCGCCGTCTTGCCGAAACTATCGGCTATCGTGTTGCCGTTTTGGAGCGTCGCGGCCACATCGCGGGTAATGCCTACGACTGCACTGACGAGGCCGGAATCCTGGTCCACGAGTACGGTCCGCACATCTATCACACTTTTAATGAGCGCGTCCATAACTTCCTGTCGCGCTTTACCAAGTGGACGGACTACCAGCACAAGGTGCTCGCCAACATCAACGGCACCCTCATGCCCGTACCCTTTAACCATGCGAGCCTCAAGCTCGCCTTTGGCGATGAGCGCGGCGAGGAGCTGTACCAAAAGCTCGTGGAGACCTTTGGCAAGGACGTCAAGGTGCCCATTATGGAGCTGCGCAAGAAGAACGACCCGGATCTTGCCGAGGTCGCCGATTATGTCTATGAGAACGTCTTTTTGCATTACACCATGAAGCAGTGGGGCCAGACGCCCGACCAGATCGACCCCTCGATCACCGGCCGCGTTCCCGTCTTTGTGGGCGATGACGATCGCTACTTCCCGCAGGCTCCTTTCCAGGGCATGCCGCAGGACGGCTATACCGCGCTGTTCGAGCATATGCTCGATCACGATCTGATCGACGTATTCTGTGACGTAGACGCCCGTGACCTCTTTGAAATCGACGAGACCACCGTCAAGATCGACGGCAAGGTCTATGGCGGCGAGATCGTCTACACCGGTCCGCTCGACGAGCTATTCAACCTCGACCTGGGCGCGCTGCCGTACCGCACGCTCGATATGAAGTTCGAGACGCTCGATATGGACCAGTTCCAGCCCGTGGGCACCGTCAACTACACCACGAGCGAGGACTATACGCGCATCACCGAGTTCAAGAACATGACTGGTCAGGTCCTGCCCGGCAAGACCACCATCATGAAGGAGTACTCCAAGGCCTATACGCCCGGCTCGGGCGAGACGCCGTACTACGCTATTCTGGAGCCCGAGAACCGTGAGCTCTATGAGCGCTACCTTGAGCGCGTCCAGAACCTGACGAACTTCCACCCGGTGGGTCGTCTGGCCGAGTATCGTTACTACGATATGGACGCCGTGACCAATTCTGCCCTCGATCTTTCGGATGAGATTATCGCCTGCCATGCATAAAGTCATAACATTCGGTATTCCCTCATATAACGCCGCCAAGGACATGGACCATTGCATCACCTCCATCTTGGAGGGGAGCAATTACGCCACCGATATCGAGATTATTGTGGTGGACGACGGCTCCAAGGACGAGACGGCCGCCAAGGCCGACGAGTGGGAGGCCCGTTATCCTGGAATCATCCGCGCGGTGCACCAGGAGAATGGCGGCCACGGTATCGCCGTCCTCTCGGGCCTGCGTGAGGCGCATGGTACGTACTATAAGGTCGTTGACTCGGACGACTGGCTCGACGGTGCGGCGCTTTCGACCATGCTGTCGATTCTGCGTGGCTTTGAGGAGCGCGACCAGCGCGTCGACCTGTTTATCTCGAACTACGTGTACGAGAAGGTTTACGAGGGCACGCATACCGCTATTGGCTACAAGTTTGCCCTGCCGCGCAAAAAGATTTTCTCTTGGGACCAGATCGGACACTTCCGTCCCGATCAGAACCTGCTCATGCACAGCCTGTGCTATCGCACCGACGTACTGCGCGAGTCCAATCTGCCTATGCCGGCACACACCTTCTACGTGGATAATATCTACGCATACGTGCCGCTGCCGCGCTGCAAGACTATGTACTACGCCGACATCGACCTCTATCGCTACTTTATCGGTCGCGAGGGCCAGAGCGTCAATGAGGCCACGATGGTCAAGCGCCTGGGCCAGCAGTTCCGCGTAACGCGCATCATGATGGAATCGTTCCACCTGTACCAGGACGTTGAGTCCTCGCGTCTGCGTTCGTACATGATGGGCTACTTCACCATGATGATGGCGATTTGCTCGGTGCTCACCAAGCTTTCCGAGGAAGATTGTGCCGATGAGCGCCTGAAGACGCTGTGGAAGGACCTGAAGGAGTACGACGAGCGCATGTATCGTCGCGCTCGTTACGGCGTGGTCGGATTCTTTACCAACCTGCATGGACGGGCCGGAGACAAAACCACACTCGGCCTATACCGTCTTGCCTCAAAGATCTTCAAATTCAACTAGCACAGAAACGCTCGGGTAACGGGGACCCCTGGTCCTTAACTTGCTACTTCGGACAGTCCTGCGCAAGACGGAGGCGCCACTGGCGCCTCCTTTGCGTGCGGAACTCGTATCAAGTTAAGAACCAGGGGTCCTCTGCTATGTCTTGCTTTATGTCAGACGGCTGAATTTGAAGATCTTGGACGCGCGGTACACAGGGGCCTGGGCTGAAAGGGATCTTGTTGAGTAGGTTGCCCGGTGGAGCTTGGTTATGTTTGTCGCGAGTTCCGCACGAGCCGAAGAGCACTTAATGTGCTCTTCGTGCGAGCCAGGACTGTAGAGCAGCAAACATAACCAAGTCTCACCGGGCAACCGGTCAGGTTAGGTTACTTCGCGGCACCCGGGATGCCGTGGGAAGTTTTGGCGGTTTTGGCTCCGTTTACGATGGCGGTCTGTAGGGCCCTTACGGCGAGCATGCCCAGCAGGTCTAGGGGAACGGTGGCGCTTGTCTGAGCGTCTAGTTTGCCGCTGGCGAGGGTGTAGATGGTGTCGCCGTCGTTGGTGGTGTGCGTGGGACGAATGGCGTGTGCGTAGGCGTCTGCGGCCATCTGGGAGACCTTGGTGGCCTGAGCCTTGGTGAGCTCAACGTTGGTGACGATGCAGCTGATGGTGGTGTTGGTGCGGTCGAGCGGCATCTGCATGGATCCGGCGGCGGCAAAGGCTGCGAGTTCCATGTCGACGATCTGGTCGCTATCGGCGGCGGCGCGCATGCCGGCGACCCACTCTCCGGTGAAGGGGTCGACCACGTTGCCGCAGGCGTTGACCGAGACCACGGCACCCACCTTAACAGGGCCGAGTGCCACGGCGGCAGCGCCCAGGCCGGCCTTCATGCAGGTGGCGGGGCCCATGAGCTTGCCCACGGTGGCACCGGTGCCGGCACCTACATTGCCCTGCTCGAGCGTGGTGGGGGTGTTGTCGAGCGCCTCGCGCACGGCGGAGATGCCAGCCTCAATGTTGGGGCGTACGGCGGGGTCGCCAAAGGCGAGGTCGAAGATGCAGCTGGAGCACACGATGGGCACCTGCGTGGGGCCGACGGGAAGGCCGATGCCGCGGCTCTCGAGCTCGCGGGCGACGCCGCTTGCGGCCTCCAGGCCAAAGGCCGATCCACCCGAAAGGCAGACGGCGTGGACCTTGTCCACAGTGTTCTCGGGACGCAGTAGGTCGGTCTCGCGCGATGCCGGGGCACCGCCGCGAACGTCAACACCGCCGGTGGCGCCCTCGGTTGCCACGATTACGGTGCAACCGGTGCCGGCCTCCTCGTCCGTGTAGTTGCCAAAGCAAAAGCCATCGACATCGCAAACGTCAATGGCCTCAAGCAGTGTATCCATGTTTTACTCCTATCGGTTTTCCGCCGGGCCTTATGCCCGGTCGGGATCCGTACGGTACGCCGAAATTGTAGGCGCTGGGGGATACCCAGCGCCAGATGCAATTACGATAGTTTTTGAATCGCACGCGCGACGCGAGCGATGGGCAGGCCCACCACGTTGTAGAAGTCGCCCGAAATATCATGCACGAGCATGCGCCCGCCGACGCCCTGGATGCCGTAGGCGCCGGCTTTGTCCATGGGCTCGCCCGAGGCGACGTAGCGCTCAATCTGCTCGTCGGTGAGCTCATAGAACGTCACGTCGGTCACATCGACAAACGACAGGCTCTCGGCGGCGTGCAGGGCTGTGGCGTCTCCGGCTCTAACGATGCAGACGCCGGTTGCGACCTGATGCGTGCGCCCGGAGAGCTCGTGGAGCATGGTACGGGCTTCGTCCTCGTTTGCCGGCTTACCCAAAATCTTGCCATCGAAGGTGACGATGGTGTCGGCCGCGATGGTCAGCTCACTGGGATCGGCGTGCTCGGCGGCAACGGCGGCAGCCTTAGCGCGAGCCAAGCGCTCGACAAGCGTAAGCGGGGCCTCGTCATCAAAAGGAGTCTCGTCGATGTCAGCGGGAATGACGCGGATGTCGTAGCCCGCTTCGCGCATCAACTCGATGCGGCGCGGTGATTGCGAAGCCAAAATCATAGCTGAATGCCCTCGGCAACCTTCTCGACAGCCTTGTCGCCGGCGAGCGTACGCAGCAGCTCAAGCGCAAAGGGGAGCGACTGGGCCATGCCGCTGGCGGTGATGATGTTGCCGTCGTGCGTGACCTTGTCGCCGGTATAGGCACCCTCGGGGAAGCTCTTCTCAAAGCCGGGGAAGCACGTGGCGTGGCGTCCCTCGAGCAGGTCAAGCTCGCCCAGGATAAACGGGGCGGCGCAGATGGCGGCAACATGCTTGGTCGCGGCGAACTCGCAGACTACGTCGCAGACGCGCTGGTCGGCGCGCAGGTTGGTGGCGCCGGGCAGGCCGCCGGGCAGCACGACGCAGTCGTACTCGTCAAAGTTGATCTCGTCAAAGAGTGCGTCGCAGGTTACGGGAATCTGCAGCGAGCTTACGACCTCGCGCGTGGGCATGATCGAGACGAGCGTGGCGCGCACGCCGCCGCGACGCATGACATCGACCATGGTCAGGCATTCAATCGTTTCAAAGCCATCGGCGGCAAGAACGGCAACGCTGGGCATAAGGGTTCCTTTCAAAAAACGGCATACAATTAGCCGTCTTATACCCCGAAGACCTCCGCTTGCCACGCTCGATTTCCCAATGATTTTTCTGAGCAATGATTGAGTGACTAGTTGCGCCTAAGGTGGACGACGGTCTCGCAGTGGAAGGTTTGCGGGAACAGGTCGACTGGCGTGATCTTGACGGGGGAGAAGGTGCCTTCTTCGACAAAGCGTTTGAGATCGCGCGCCAGGGTGGCCGGGTCGCAGCTCACGTAGGCGACATCGCGAGCACTCGTGCTGGCGATAAGGTCGATCGCCTCGGGGGCGAGGCCTGCGCGCGGCGGGTCGACCACCAAGACGTCGGCATCCTGGTCGGGGAACTCGCGCACCGCGTCTCCGCCAATGACGTCGACGTTATCAAGCTTGTTGATCTCCAGGTTACGGCGCAGGTCGCGCACGGCCGGGCCGTAGGCCTCGACGGCGGCGACGAAGTCGCAGCGGCGGGCGAGCGGCAGGGTAAAGGTTCCGGCGCCGCAGTACAGGTCCACGGCAAGCTCGTCTTCTTGCGGGTCGAGCGCTTCCATGACAAGCTCGATCAAAATCTCGGCACCCTTGGTGTTGACCTGGAAAAAAGACGGGGCAGACAAGCGCATCTGACCCACGGCGATATTCTCGGTCCATGAGCCCTCTCCGGCGAGCATTTCGACCTTGGAGACACGGCGGGCCTTCTTTTCGCCCTTGCTCATCACGCGCACGATGCTCGTGGGATGAGCGGCGTCCGCCAGCACGCGGGAGACCTGCGAGCGCGGAAAAGAGCCTGTAGGCGTCCAGAGTGCGACCTCGAGTGCCTTGGTACGGCGCGATGCACGAATGCCCACGCGTTCGAGTCCCAAGTCATGGCTGCCGCTTAGATAGTTGAGTGCGCCGACGACCGATTTGAGCGCCTTCGGGAAGCGCTTATCGAACAGAGGGCACGCATCGACGGTCACGATTTTGCTGGGGTCGACACCGTGCATGCCAAGGCGCACGCGACCGTTGACGACGGTCGGTTCGAGCTCGATTTTATTGCGGTAGCCCCAGTCGTCCTTGGTGTGGCAGATGGGCTGTACCAACTCATCGACCTGCTCAGGAGCGAACTTGCCGATGCGCTCGAGCGTGGAGCGCAGGTTTTGCTCCTTGGCGGCGAGCTGTGCCGTGCGTGAGAGATTGCCCCACGAACAACCGCCGCAGATGCCAACGAAGGGGCAGGGGGGCTGAATGCGCTCGGGGCTCGGCTCCAGAATCTCGGTCGTGCGGGCGCGCATGAACGACTTGCCGTCCTGTACGACCTCGGCCTCGACGGTGTCGCCTGCCACGGCGCCCTGCACAAAGACGGCCTTGCCGTTGTCGGCGTGCGCCAGCCCGTCGGCGCCGTAGGTCATCGATTCTATAGTGAGCTTCATATCCCTGCCTGTCATTCGTGTTGTTGCTCGCACCATGGTAGCAGGGAAAAGCGCCCCGCATCCGAGGCTTCCTCAAATGCGGGGCGCTTCTACAAACTGCTTCTACAAACGACTATTTCGTCTTGCCGGTAATGAGCGTCTTAAGACCCAGGCCGATCAGGCCCAGGCCCATGCGCACACGACCGGGGCGATGGCGCTCGATGGCCTTGGTCTTGCCGGCGGGCTTATCGCGACGGGCGCTCGTCTCGGGTGCGGGCTTAGCTGCCTGCGGCTCGGGCTGAGGTGCAGGTGCGGGCTCGGGCTCAATGACGGTCGCCTGGACCTTCTGAACCTCGGGTGTGGCCGGCTGCGGCTTAGGAGCAGGGGCGGGCTTTGCCTCAATGACGGGCTCGGGCGCGGCCTCGGCGTTGCGGTAGGCACGCTCCAGCAGGGCTTCCTGCGAGTTGAAGGGTTTCTCACCCTCTGCGCGCTCCACGGGGACCCAGGTGCCGTCGCTCGTGAGGCTGCGGGCCTTCACGTTGTCGCGCAGCTGCATGCTCATGTATTCGTGCACCAGGGCGCGGCAGGTGGGGTCGAGCACGGGGAAGGCGATTTCCACGCGGTGCTCGGTGTTGCGCGTCATCATGTCGGCCGAGCTCAGATAGATCATGTCCGAGTCCACGCCAAAGGCGTAAACGCGCGCATGCTCCAAAAAGCGTCCGACGATAGAGCGGACATGCACGTTCTCGGTCTTGCCCGGAACGCCGGGCTTGAGGCATGAGATGCCGCGGATGATGAGGTCGACCTTGACGCCCGCGCAGCTCGCCTCCGAGAGCTTGTCGATGACCTCGCGGTCGGTGAGCGAGTTGAGCTTAAAGAACACACGGGCGGGCTCGCCAGCGAGGGCGCGCTGGATCTCGCGATCCAGGCCGCGCATGATGAGCGGCTTGAGGCCCACGGGCGCCACGCCCAGGAAGCGGTAATCGCCGCGCAGGTTGCCCAGCGACAGGTTGCGGAAGAACAAGTTGGCGTCCTCGCCGATGCCGGGGTGGGCGGTCATGAGCATAAAGTCGCTGTAGAGCTTGGCCGTCTTCTCGTTAAAGTTGCCGGTGCCCAACAGCGTCAAGCGTGTAAGCGCCATGCCCTCGCGATAGGTGAGCTGGCAGATCTTGGAGTGGCACTTAAAGCCTTCGGAGCCGTAGATGACGGTGCAGCCTGCCTCTTCCAGGCGCTCGGCCCACTCGATGTTGTTCTGCTCGTCGAAGCGGGCGCGGAGTTCCATGAGCACCGTGACTTCTTTGCCGTTCTCGGCGGCATCGATCAGCGACTCGCACAGGCGGCTCTGCTTGGCCACGCGGTAGAGCGTGATGCGCAGTGAGATGCACTCGGGGTCGTAGGCGGCCTCGTGCACCAGATCCAGGAAGGGGTTCATGGCCTCATAGGGATAAAAGAGCAGCTTGTCGTGCTGAAGTACCTGCTCACGGATGGAGCGGGTCATATCGATGGTGGGGTTGGGCTGCGGCTTAAACGGCGTAAAGAGCAGCTCGTTGCGCAGGTGCTCGGGAATCTTGCCCTCAATGCCGAAGACATAGCCCAGGTTGAGCGGGATATCGCAGGTAAAGACCGAGCGACGCGGGAGCTCGAGCGCCTTGCGGATAGTCTTGAGCGTCGCTTTTTCGAGTGAGCCCGAGACGGCGAGTACCACCGGCTGCAGACGCAGGCGCTTCTTGAGGATGCGCTTCATGTGCTGGCGGTAGTCCTCTTCCTCCTCGACGCCCTCACCGTCGGGATCGATGTCGGCGTTGCGGGTGACACGGATGAGCGCGCGGTCAAGCGGCTTATAGGAGCCAAAGCAGCTATCCAGGCAGGCGAGGATGACGTCCTCGAGCAGAATGTAGGAGTAGGTGCCGGTGGGCGAGGGAATCTCGACCACGCGGTTCATCGAGGCGGGAATCTCGATCAGGCCCAGCAGGCTCTCCTCGTCGGTGACGCCGTCCAGACCACAAGCCAGATAGAGCGCGCCGTTGCGCAGGTTGGGGAAGGGGTGGCGCGGGTCGATGACCAACGGCGAGATGACCGGCGATACGTAGGCCTGGAAGTAGCGGGTTACAAAGGTATGTTCCTCGGGCGTAAGCGAATCGATGCGAGCGCGGTGAACGCCCAGGGCGTCGAGCTTGCCCTCGATACTCTTAAAGATCGACTCCCAGCGGGTAAGGAGCCCGGGCAGCTCTGCCATGACGGCATCGACCTGTTCGGAGGCGGTCATATTGCTCTTGTTGTCGACAGGCTGTTTTTTGAGCTCGGCAAGGTCGGACAGGCCACCCACGCGTACCATGAGGAACTCATCGAGGTTTGACTCGAAGATCGAGACGAACTTAAGGCGCTCGAACAGCGGCACGGACTCATCGAAGGCTTCGTCGAGCACGCGGTTGTCAAAGCGTAGCCAGCTGAGCTCTCGGTTCTGCGTGTACGAGAAGTCGCGCGGCGGTTTGCGCAGCTTTGCGGCGGCTTGCTTCTTTTCGATTTTGCTCGGCATATGCATCTGTCCGTTCAGTCCCCGCAGGGGACGGTAGCCTAACACTATTCACTATTGTCTCAATTTAGTCGACCTAAGGCACGGACGTATTGTACGAACGGCATCTTTACCTACTTCTTACGCTGTCAAGGCATGCAACAAACTACCCGACCCGCTTTGAAACAATCTATATCCATACTCAACTGGTGAGGATGCATGAATAAGAATGATTGCGAGCTGAATATAATCGAATCCAAATTGAATCATGGACAAACGACATATATATGCAGAAAACAGTCTTAGCTATGCAATTCCTAAACATGAAAATATTTGTGCTATCTCGCTCAATTCCTTAGAAAAAAGAACGATTACCTTTGAAAACCTGCTTTAGAGAACCGAAGTGCATCATGGGGGAATCATATGCGATATACCGTTCATCGCACTTTGCTGACCGTTCGGGGGCGAGGTGGAATTGCGGGTGGTTTTTGGATATAACTAGAGCTGTCAGCAAGCAGCGTCCCATACGGAGGGGCGCTGATACATTCGGCCAGTAAGGCCCGAAAGAAAGGTAGGAGGCCATGACGAAAGGTCTGCACGTGCCTTCCGAGATCGGCAAGCTCAGGAAGGTCTGCCTGCACCGTCCCGGCGACGAGCTCCTCAACCTGCCGCCCGACGAGCTCGAGCGACTCCTGTTCGACGACGTCCCGTTCCTGGAGGTCGCGCAGCAGGAGCACGACACCTTCGCCCAGATCCTGAGGGACCAGGGCGTGGAGGTGCTCTACCTCGAGAACCTCGTCGCAGAGGTGTTCGACCAGGTCCCCGGCGCCCGCGCCGAGTTCACCGACCAGTACATCGCCGAGGCGGGCATCCGCGGCCAGCACATGCCGCAGATCGTCCGCGAGAAGCTGGACTCCATCGAGGACAACCTCGAGTTCGTCAAGAAGACCATGGCCGGCATGACCAAGGCCGAGATCGACATGCCCCTCACGGCGTCCACGACCCTCGACTCCCTGGTCAACTCCGAGTCCGAGTCCGACCTGATCATCGACCCGATGCCCAACCTCTACTTCACCCGCGACCCGTTCGCGGTCGTCGGCGAGGGCGTCAACCTCAACCGCATGTACTCGGTCACCCGCAACCGCGAGACCCTGTACGGCAAGTACGTCTTCAAGTACCACCCCGACTACAAGGACGTCTCCCTGTACTTCCGCCGCGACTGCCAGTTCCACACCGAGGGCGGCGACGTGCTGAACATCAACGAGAAGACCCTCGCCGTCGGCATCTCCCAGCGCACCCAGGCGGCCGCCATCGACGTCATGGCCCAGAACATCTTCTGGAACTCCGACTCCAAGGTCGAGCGCATCCTGGCCTTCGACATCCCCGTCTCGCGCGCCTTCATGCACCTCGACACGGTCTTCACCCAGATCGACGTCGATAAGTTCACGATCCACCCCGCCATCATGGGCACCCTGCGCGTCTACGAGCTGACCGCCGGCAAGAACCCGGGCGACGTGAACATCCGCCTGATCGAGGACACCCTCGAGCACGTCCTGGAGGACGCCACCGGCGTCGACCAGGTCAAGCTGATCCCCTGCGGCGGCGGCGACCCGATCGCGGCCTCCCGCGAGCAGTGGAACGACGGCTCCAACACCCTGTGCGTCGAGCCCGGCAAGATCTGCGTCTACGCCCGCAACACCGTCACCAACGACGTGCTGTACAAGGAGGGCCTGGACCTTCTCGTCGTGCCCTCCGCCGAGCTCTCCCGCGGCCGCGGCGGCCCGCGCTGCATGAGCATGCCCTTCTGGCGCGAGGACCTCTAAGGTTTTCAACGACCCGTACAGGTCTTAATACAAACATCTAGCTGCCATTAGATGTCTCCCAATGGGACGGTGCGGTTCTTTCGCACCGTCCCATTCATGTTTATTGACGCTAAATTAAGATCAGATAAGGTGGCCATGGATATCAAGACAATTGGCGTTGAGGAATGGCTCAACGTTTGGGAGAAGAGTGCTACCTGGGATATCGCCCAGTCGACGATCTCGTCGCTCACCATGGGCGAGCTGCGTGCGCTCGACGAGCAGGACGGCGCCACGTTCTATGAGCGCCTGGACCGCGAGAAGATGAACTACGGCTGGATCGAGGGTTCGCCCGACTTTAAGGCCGAGGTCGCCAAACTGTATCGCCGTGAGGTCAATCCCGACCACATCCTGCAGACCAACGGCTGCACGGGTGCGAACCTCAATGCCATCATGGCCGTGGTCGAGCCCGGCGACCATGTGATTGCCGAGTGGCCCACCTATGCGCCGCTCTACGAGATTCCGCGCACGCTGGGTGCCGAGGTCGAGTACTGGGAGCTTCGCGAGGAGCTCGGCTGGAAGCCCGATATCGAACAGCTCAAGCACCTGGTTCGGTCCTCCACCAAGCTCATCTGCATCAATAACGCATCGAACCCCATCGGTACGGTGCTCGATGCCAATGCGCTCGGCCAGATTGCCGAGATCGCCCGCTCGGTGGGTGCCTATGTGCTGTGCGACGAGGTGTACCTGCCGCTTGAGAACACCGAGGCCTTTATGTCGATGGCCGACGTGTACGAGAAGGCCATCGTCACCAACTCGGTGTCCAAGACCTATTCGACGCCTGCGGCTCGCGTGGGCTGGGTCGTGGCCGACGAAGAGGTCTCCAACCGCATCCGCACCTATCGTGACTACACCATGATCTGCGGCGGCGTGTTCAACGACGCCCTGGCGACCTACGTGCTCGAGCACAAGGATAAGATCCTTGAGCGCAACCGTAAGATCGTGTTTGGCAACCGCGATATCACGCAGGCTTGGATCGATACGCAGAGCCGCGTCTCTTGGACGGCGCCGCAGGGCGTATCCACCTCGTTTATCCAGCTGGATATTCCCGAGGACGATGAGGAGTTCTGCAAGCGCCTGTTGGCCGAGAGGGGAGTGCTGCTGGTTCCCGGCAGCCGCTTTGAGCTTCCCTGCGGCGCGCGTCTGGGCTACTGCGCGAGTGAAGACGTTCTTCGCGAGGGCCTGAGGCATTTGGGCGAGGCACTGGCGGAGTTCGATCGCTAGGATTCCGACGATTTTCGAGGGCCTTATCCAAATTGGCCGAAGATAATCGAAAACGGACCCGTTTCCCTAGGGGAAGCGGGTTCGTTTTTCTATACCGAGAAGTCAAGTTGTTACAAATGGGGCCGTAAAGCGAGCCGGTATCCGCTGGGCCTTATACTGAGCTTCCGGTGAACGGTATCAAGCGTCTGGTAAACGGTAATTTGTTTACCAGAAATGAATAGGACAAACTTTTTTCTGAATAAAAATGAAAATGGTTGAGACGCGGCATGAATCGCTGATTCTATTCATAGCTTTATTAGAAATATGCAATTTGAGGGTGGTTTAATAAAGTTTAGTTCCATTTGATTATTGGATTGAATACGCGTTTAAGCACGTAAATACACTTTATTAAATCGAAGTGTGCCATGCGTGAAGTATATGTGTATGCCGTTCACCCCTCATATAAAACCGTTCGGGGGCGAGGTGGAAGTATGAACTGAATTTGGATATAAATATGTCGTCAGCAATAACGCCTCACACGGAGGGGCGCTAACGAATCGGCCCTGACAAGGGCCCGAAAGAAAGGTAGGAGGCCATGACGAAAGGTCTGCACGTGCCTTCCGAGATCGGCAAGCTCAGGAAGGTCTGCCTGCACCGTCCCGGCGACGAGCTCCTCAACCTGCCGCCCGACGAGCTCGAGCGACTCCTGTTCGACGACGTCCCGTTCCTGGAGGTCGCGCAGCAGGAGCACGACACCTTCGCCCAGATCCTGAGGGACCAGGGCGTGGAGGTGCTCTACCTCGAGAACCTCGTCGCAGAGGTGTTCGACCAGGTCCCCGGCGCCCGCGCCGAGTTCACCGACCAGTACATCGCCGAGGCGGGCATCCGCGGCCAGCACATGCCGCAGATCGTCCGCGAGAAGCTGGACTCCATCGAGGACAACCTCGAGTTCGTCAAGAAGACCATGGCCGGCATGACCAAGGCCGAGATCGACATGCCCCTCACGGCGTCCACGACCCTCGACTCCCTGGTCAACTCCGAGTCCGAGTCCGACCTGATCATCGACCCGATGCCCAACCTCTACTTCACCCGCGACCCGTTCGCGGTCGTCGGCGAGGGCGTCAACCTCAACCGCATGTACTCGGTCACCCGCAACCGCGAGACCCTGTACGGCAAGTACGTCTTCAAGTACCACCCCGACTACAAGGACGTCTCCCTGTACTTCCGCCGCGACTGCCAGTTCCACACCGAGGGCGGCGACGTGCTGAACATCAACGAGAAGACCCTCGCCGTCGGCATCTCCCAGCGCACCCAGGCGGCCGCCATCGACGTCATGGCCCAGAACATCTTCTGGAACTCCGACTCCAAGGTCGAGCGCATCCTGGCCTTCGACATCCCCGTCTCGCGCGCCTTCATGCACCTCGACACGGTCTTCACCCAGATCGACGTCGATAAGTTCACGATCCACCCCGCCATCATGGGCACCCTGCGCGTCTACGAGCTGACCGCCGGCAAGAACCCGGGCGACGTGAACATCCGCCTGATCGAGGACACCCTCGAGCACGTCCTGGAGGACGCCACCGGCGTCGACCAGGTCAAGCTGATCCCCTGCGGCGGCGGCGACCCGATCGCGGCCTCCCGCGAGCAGTGGAACGACGGCTCCAACACCCTGTGCGTCGAGCCCGGCAAGATCTGCGTCTACGCCCGCAACACCGTCACCAACGACGTGCTGTACAAGGAGGGCCTGGACCTTCTCGTCGTGCCCTCCGCCGAGCTCTCCCGCGGCCGCGGCGGCCCGCGCTGCATGAGCATGCCCTTCTGGCGCGAGGACCTCTAAGTCTTTCCGTTTCCGGTGCGGTCTCCCTACAACCGCACCGGTTTCGCCCGTCAAACGGGCAACACTAATTACTTACGTAATTCATTTCTTCGAAAGGAAACGAACCATGGGTGTTAACCTCTCCGGCCGTAGCTTCCTCAAGCTCCTCGACCTCACCACCGAGGAGATCGAGTACCTGCTCAAGCTCTCCAAGAACTTCAAGGACATGAAGCGCGCTGGCGTTCCGCACCGCTATCTCGAGGGCAAGAACATCGTTCTGCTCTTCCAGAAGACCTCCACTCGTACCCGCTGCGCCTTCGAGGTCGGCGGCATGGATCTGGGCATGGGCGTCACCTACCTCGATCCGGGC
>CAJLJQ010000049.1:0-15195 GCA_905207015.1 uncultured Collinsella sp.
TGAGCGAGGACTTGCCGACGTTCGGCTTGCCGATGACGGCTACTTTGATGGCGTCAGCGTCGTATTCGTCCGGTTCCTCCGGCGGGAGGTTCTCGAAAACGGCTTCCAGGAGGTCACCGGTGCCGTGTCCGTGCACGGAGGAAACCGGTATCGGGTCGCCGAGACCGAGATTGTAGAACTCGTATATTTCCGGAGGCGGAGTGCCGATGCCGTCCACCTTGTTTACGGCGAGGACTACCGGCTTGCCGCTCTTTATCAGCATGGAGGCTACGTCGCTGTCGTTGGCGGTGACTCCGGTGGTGATATCGGTGACGAATATGATTGCGTCGGCGCGCTCCACTGCGAGCATTGCCTGCTCCCTCATCTGCGCGAGGATGACGTCGTCGGTCTTTGGCTCTATACCGCCGGTGTCGATGAGCATGAACTCGACGCCGTTCCAGTCGGCCTCATGGTACGAGCGGTCGCGCGTGACGCCGCGGGACTCGTGGACGATGGCGTCCGAGGTCTGGGCCAGGCGGTTAACGAGCGTGGACTTGCCCACGTTGGGGCGTCCGACGACGGCGACGATAGGTTTCATCTGCTCTCCTTTAATGGGTAGGGTCAGTGGAAGTGTTAGAGTCCGCGGGCACAATGCCAAGGATGTGCTCCAGGGTATCGAGCAGCTCATGCGGCATGGTCGACACCACATGAACCTCGGCGCCGCGACTGGTAAGGCTTGCGAGTAAATCGTCACGATGATACTCGTCAAGCGTCATGCCGTCAGCGTTGAACATGAGCTTAGGCACAAAGAGCATAACCCCCGACAGGTCTTGTGGCAGCTGCTCCAGAATGTCACACGCGACGATGAGGCCGGTCACGTCCACGTTGCCGCCAAAGTAGCGGTTCTTGATGGCCGTGACAGTGCCGCCGAGACCATGCGGCGACTCCACAAAGCGCGCCACGGTGTCGCGCGCGCTGGCGCCGGAGAGGCACAGCAGGTGCTGGCTGCGGGCGGCGATGGCCTCGCGGACGCGGGCCAGTCGCTCGGCATCGGTAGCCAGCACGTCGTCGGTCTCGTCCAGATACGAGCGGATCATGCCGATGCCGTCGTAGTACTGCGGGTAACCGTCGTAAAAGTCCGCCTCGGGAGGATCGATGCCGGCGTCCAGATAGAACTCGTCGCTCATCTGGAAGGTGTGGCGGCCAAAGCGCTCGTAGGCGCGGTCCTGGAACGGTCGGATCATGGCAATGGTCTCGCGCGCTAGCTCGGGCTTGTCGCTGTATGACCAGCTAAAGCGGTTTTGGTGCTTGGTAAAGCCGAGCGGCACGATGCCCAGGCTTGTGATTTGCTCGTGCTCCTCGCAAAAGCGCAGGGTCTTTTCCAGCTCCTCGCCGTCGTTCATGCCGGGGCACAACACGATCTGCGCGTGAATCTCGATGCCGGCGGCCATGATGGCTTCGAGTACGTCCATGCCGCGCTGGGCGTTGCGGCCCATCATGCGGCGGCGGACGTCGGGGCTTACGGCATGGACCGACACGTTCATGGGGCTCATGTTGCGTTGGATGACGTTTTGAACATCTTTGTCGGTGAGGTTCGTGAGCGTGACGAAGTTGCCCTGTAAAAAGCTTAGGCGATAGTCGTCGTCGCGAATATAGAGCGTGGAGCGGCCGCCCTTGGGGAGCATCGTCATAAAGCAGAACACGCAGGCATTGACGCAGGTACGCATGCCGTCGAAGATGGGGCCATCGAACTCCAGACCCCAGTCCTCGCCGGGAAAACGGTCGAGCTCGACGGGGTTGACGGTGTTGTCGCGCGGGTCGAATACCTCCAGCTCGACGGTGTCGTCGTCTGCCTCCCAGAGCCACACGATCATATCGGTCAGCTGCTCGCCGTTGACCGTGAGCACGCGCATGCCCGGCTCGATACCCACATCCCACGCGGGTGATTCGGGACGCACGTTCTTTACGAGCGCGCCCTCACCCGGCTCGGGGTCGCGGCTGCGCCCGTAATCGGCCACCTCGGAGGCGTATGCGGGTACGGTCTGGTCCATGGTTAGCGGCAAAGCTCCTTGATGCGCGTGACGGCGCGTTCGATGTGTTCTTGTGGGGTGGAGGCTCCGGCGGTGATGCCGATGTGGTGAGCGCCGGTAAACCACGCGGTCTGGAGCTCGGAAGCTTCCTCGATGTGATGCGTGCGCTCGCAGGCATCGGCGCAGATCTGTGCCAAGCGGCGGGTGTTGCCCGAGTTCTTGCCGCCCACGACGACCATGCAGTCGCAGCGGTTGGCAAGGGCGGCGGCTGCCTGCTGTCGCTCGCTCGTGGCGGCGCAGATGGTGTTGATCACGCGCAGTTCCTGCACGCGTGGGGTGATGGAGGCCACAACCTCGGCCAGGTTCTGCGCGGTCTGGGTGGTCTGCACAACCAGACCTACCTTGCCCTTGAGCGACAGCTCGTCGGCGTCGGCGGCACAGCTCACGACCTGTGCGTCATCGCCGGCATGGCCCAGGATGCCCTCAACCTCGGGGTGACCCGGCTCACCCACGACGATCACGCGGTAGCCCTCGCGCACCAGGCGCTCGGCCGCCACATGGACCTTCTTCACGTAGGGGCAGGTGGCGTCGACCACGGTAAGGCCGCGCCCGCGAGCGGCATCGATGACCTGCGGCACCACGCCGTGCGCGCGAATGATCACGGTTCCCGATGCGGCGTCGTCCAGGGTCTCTGCCAGACCGATGCCCGCCTCGGCGAGCTCGCGTACCACGATGGGGTTATGGATGAGCGGCCCCAAGGTGTGGACCTGAGCGCTCTCCCCTGCTTGCGGCGCGGCGGCCAGCGCCATATCGAGCGCACGCTGTACGCCATAGCAAGTGCCGGCGTGGGCGGCGATCTCGATGGTAGGCGCGGTTGCCTGGTCGAACGCAGTCGCGGCGGTGTTCGTCACGTTCTCGTTCATGGCTAGAACCTGCCCGGATGCTCGGCGCACAGATCGTCTCGCATGGAGTAGACGCGGTTCATGGCCTCGGACTCAAACCATTCCAGGCGCTCCGTGCGCTTAAGCCCGGCCGGTGCGTCGGAAAGCGAGATGGCCTTGCCGGCGCGGATCCAGCACTTCTTGGGACGCATGAGCTTTTTGCCCGCGGGCGTGATGTCGGACCAACCGCAGATGGCGAGCGGGTTGACGGGCGCCTTGCCCATCTGGGCGATGAGCGCAAAACCGCCGTGGACCTCGGGCTTGATCTCGCGCGAGCGGATGCGCGTGCCCTCGGGGAAGATCAGGACGTCCTCGCCGCGTTGCAGCGCATGCTGGGCGGCGCGCAGGCACTTCATATCGGCAGTACCACGCTCCACGGGGATGCCGCCAACGCGGCTAAAGGCCCAGCGCACAATCTTGCTCTTGGCGAACTCGGACTTAAAGATGGGACGAATGCGGCGCCCCCCAAAGAACAGCGCCGTCTCCACGGCCAAGAGCTCGGCCATCGAGGTATGGTTGCAGATGACCACGCTTCCGCGGCCGTCCTTGCGCTCAAACAGCAGATTGGCATCCTCGACCTTCCAATGCCACATGAGCTTGGAGAAGGCCCAAAGGATGGCCATGACTACGACGACGGTGCCGCGGATGAGCGCTGGGAACTCTGCATAAGGAGCGTTGTAATAATCCTCGGGCGTCTGCTTAAACAGGCGCATGGCCTACCTCCTTTGGTTGATGAGGTCCTCGATGATCGAGACGACCTCGTCGATGGTGTGGGCGGTGGAGTCGACGTGCACGGCGTCCTCGGCGGGAACGAGCGGCGCGACCTCGCGGCTGCTGTCGAGCTTATCGCGCTGTTTGAGGGCGTCGAGGGTCTCGTCGACCTCGGCCTCGAGCTGCTCGGTAGTGAGCGGCTGGGCGTCGTTTTGGTGGCGCTGCAACACGCGGCGACAGGCGCGCTCGCGCGGGTCGGCGGTCAGGAATATCTTGACCTGCGCGTTGGGGAACACGACGGTTCCGATGTCGCGACCTTCGGCGACGATATCGCGGTCCTCGGCGGCGCGGCGCTGGTGGATGAGCATGGCCGCGCGTACGCCCGGGTAGGCCGAGACTTTGGACACGTTGGCGTCGACCTGCGGGGTGCGGATGGCAGCTGAGGCGTCCTGGCCGTCGATGGTCAGGCGCGTGTCCTCGCCGGTGCCGTTGGTAAAGCGAATCTCGATCTGCTCGGCGGGGGCGTCGATGGCCGCCTCGTCGTCCAGATCGATGCCGCGGTCGAGCGCGGCGAAGGTGACGGCGCGATACATGGCGCCTGTGTCGAGCTTATTAAAGCCCAGCTGGCGGGCGATCTCCTTGGCGATGGTGGACTTGCCGGAACCGGCGGGGCCGTCGATGGCGACGATCATGCAATGCTTCCTTTCGATGGTTGACGTGCTGCTATGGTTCGCGGGCGCTGGGGCGCGGCGGGTTGCCTAGCCCGTGTAGCGCTCGCGGTAGGTGTTGCGCTTGGGTGCGGAGCCGTGGCTGCCGTGGTGACGCGTGCGGGCCGCGGGCGTGTCCTGGGGCTTGCCGCCGTTGCGCATGGCGCTCGCCTGCTTGGGCGGGATGCCGCCCGCTTTAAGGATCTGCACCTCGCGGTCGGTGAGCTCGCGCCACGAGCCCTTGGCCACGTCCTTGAGCTCCAGGCCGGCAAAGTTGCAGCGATGCAGACGGATTACAGGATGGTGGATCTTGCTCAGCATGCGCTTGACCTGGTTCTTGCGTCCCTCGCGGATGATGACCTCCACGGCGGTGGTACCGGGCTTTACGCCCTGGGGAGCTACGGCCTCGGCCTCGCGTGCGGTGATGACGCGGCAGATTGCCGGCTGGCACAGGCCGTCGTCGAGCTCGATGCCACGGCGGAGCGGCGTGAGATCGCGGTCTGTCAGCTGCCCGTCCACGAGCGCCTGGTAGGTCTTGTAGACGTGCTTGCTGGGGTGCAGCAGGTCCTGCGACAGGTCGCCGTCGGTGGTAAAGAGCAAAAGGCCCGTGGTATCGCGGTCCAGGCGACCCACCGGGAACAGACCCGGAAATCGGTCGCGGGGAACCAGATCTGCCACGCAGGGGCGCTCCTGCGGATCGCTCATGGTGGTGAGGTAGCCGGTCGGCTTGTAGAGCATCAGGTACACGGCGCCCTGGTTGAGCTTGACAGGCATGCCGTCGACCTCGATATGGTCGCGATCGACGTCGACCTTGGTGCCCAGTTCGGTCGCGACCTGGCCGTTGACGGTCACGCGGCCGGCGGTCATCAGGTCCTCCGAGCCGCGGCGGCTCGCCACGCCCGCGCGAGCCAAAAAGCGCTGTAGGCGCATCGTGTGTGGGTAGACGGGCTGTGCGTCGGTTGCGGGTGCTGCGTTGCCCATGGCACGCGTCTCCCCTACTTCGTTAGTCCTCGTCATGCAAATCCTCCGAGGTCTCGTCGACGGCCAGGGTCTCCAAGTCCTCGACTGCCTCAACATCTTCAACATCGGTATCGAGCAGTTCGCGCTCTTCGTCCAGGTCCTCAGCCTGCTCTTCGAGCGTGGACTGAATACTGCGGCCGCTCAGGCGCTCGCGGATAAACTGACGCGACTGTTCGTCGGGGGCAAACTGCTCCAGGTCGGGCAGGTCGCGGGTGGAGCGCAGACCGAACTTTTCCAAGAAGGCGTTGGTCGTGCCGTAGATGATGGCTTGACCGCGCTGGGGGTCGCGGCCGAGCTCGCGCACCAGACCCTTGTCGACGAGCGACGCGATGACGCCATCGGAGTTGACGCCGCGGATACCCTTGACCACCTCGCGCGTCACAGGCTGGTGGTATGCGATGACGGCCAGGGTTTCGAGCGCCGCTTGCGACAGCTTTTGCGTGTCCCAGCTCAACACATAGGCCTCGACTACGTCGTGATAGGCGGGGTGCGTAAACAGGCGCCAGCCGCCGGCGACCTCGCGCAGCTGAAAGCCGCGGTTGGCCTCCTCGTACTCAACCTTGAGCTCGGCGAGCAGCGACGCGCACTCGCCGGGGGCGATATCCAGCGCGCCTGCCAGCGCGGGCGCGCTCACCGGGTCGCTCGACACCAGCAGAAGCGCCTCGAGGGCGCCTTTGAGGCTGTTTGCCTCCAGCGTGGAAAGGGTTGACATGATTGCGGCTCCTATTCGGTGAGCTCGGGGCCCTCGCCGGGCACGTATGCCTCGGCGCCCTCGACTCGGTTGATGCAGATGGTTCCAAAGATCTCGTCCTGGCTCAGCGTGAGCGAGCCGCGCTTGGCGAGCTCAAGCATAGCTAGGAAGGTGACGACGAGCTGCTCGGTGGTGGCATCGCCGTCCAGTAGCTCGCGGAAGGTGCAGGTTTGGTGCGCCATGGTAAAGCGGTCGACTGAGGCCACGGTCAGGTCGAGCGGCACGCGATGCGGCGCCACGTGCTCGGCTTCCAGCAGGAAGGTCTGGCGCTTGCCATCCAGGTCGGCACAGATAACGGCCAGGCCGCGCAGGGTGATGCCAGCCAGGTAGTCGGGCATAAGGCCTAGGAACTCGGGGTCGGGGCCGGCCACGCGCGGATGCATGCGGCTTTCGGCCTGCATGCGCGCACCGAGGGCCGCAGCCGCGCCCTTAAACTGTTTGTAGGCAATCAGGCGCTGGATCAGGACCTCGCGCAAGGCGTCGCCGTCGAGCGCGCTAAGTTCCTCGAGGTCTTCGTCGAACTCGTCATCGTCGTCATCGGCTTTGCGCGGGGCCTCCTGCGGCACCAGAGAGGCAGCCTTGATGTCCAAAAGGGTTGCCGCGACCAGCAAAAAGTCGCTCGCCACGTCCAAGTCCAGCGCCTCGATGCGCTCGGCCTCGGCAAGGTACTGCTCGGCCACCTCGCTTATGGAGATGGCGCCGATATCTACTTTTTGGCGGGTTACCAGCTGCAGCAGCAGGTCGAACGGTCCGCTGTAGACCTGCGTCGACACGCGATACGACATCTTCGACCTCCTTTGACGGCGCCTTCGCGGCGCGGTTTGGGTGCATGTTACGACCGTTTTGCACGGTCGACCTGTAAGTTTACCTTAGATGCCGGCGATTGCGAAGTTGAGCAGCTGCTCAGCGAGCGGATACACGGTAACGTCGAAATAGCGGCCGATTACGTCGATGCCGGTCCACATGGGCAACAGGTACAGAACCAGGATGAGGATGGGCATAGCGTATTGCTGCAGACGGTAATAGTTGTTGAGTGCCTTGCCCTTGAGGAAGGGCACGATGATCGACGAGCCATCGAGCGGCGGAATCGGGATGAGGTTAAAGAACGCGAGCGATAGGTTGACCACGATAAAGGTGGCGCCGAAGTTCATGATCTGTGACGCCAGGGCAAAGGACATGCCGGTATAGAGGCTGCCATATGCCGCCTGCATGAGGGCGGCAGCGAGGCACGCGAGGGCGATGTTCGATGCGGGGCCGGCAACGCTCACCAGGACCTCGTCGCGCTTGGGGTGCTTGAGGTTGTTGAGGTAGACAGGCACCGGCTTGGCAAAGGCGAACACCGGGCCTCCGGCGGCGAGCATGAGCAGCGGCAGGATGATGGTGCCAAACGGGTCGATGTGGTTGAGTGGGTTGAGCGAGACGCGTCCGCGCGAACGGGCCGTCTTATCGCCGAGTGCCCAGGCCGCGGCGGCGTGCGCGCTCTCGTGGATCACAATGCCCACGATGACGGCGACGGCGCTGGCGAGCAGGTTCATGAGGTAGCTGCTGGACATGGCGCTCCCCTAGCGGACGCTGCGCGAGGCGCGCGTGAGCAGGTAGTCGGCTACAAACAGAATTACGGCAACGATGGCATAATCCAGGCGGAACACGCCGCCAAAAGGCGACGTGATGACGCCGTAGCCGGCGATGGCGCTCGGAAGCGAGCGCGAAAGCTCAACGACAAAACCCACGATCTGCAGCTTGGCGGTGAGGCCGCTAAAGCACAGCAGCACGGTCATCGCGCTCATAAAAATGCCGCAGATGCGACAGGCGATGGCGATGATGCTCATCGCCACGGCGGCGGCCTTACGAGAGTTCACGCGCGATCTCCTCTTCGATCTGAGTGGAAAGCTCCAGCCATTCGTCCTCGAGCTTGGGTAGCTCTTGCTTAAGGCCGTTATATTCCCCCAGCGCGGTGTTGAACTTGTCCTGATCGGCATAAAGCTCTTCGCTTGCCATCAATTCCATAAGCTCGTCATAGCGGGCACGCTTTTTGTCGAGCTCCGTCTCGATCTTCTTGAGCTGGTTACGCACGCCCTTGAGCTTTTTGTTGAGCGCAGCGCGGGCTTGGGCCTCGGCGCGCTTTTGCTCCTTGGTCTTTTTGCCCTCGGCAGGCTTGGGGGCGTCGACGGGGGTGTCGGCCTGGGCGGCGCTGGCCTTGGCGGACTTGGTCGTGGCCGGCGCGCTCTCCGTGGACGCCTCGGCGGCGGCGCGGGCTGCGAGGTCCTCGCGCTTGTAGAGGTAGTAGTCGTAGTCGCCGTCGTAGACCGTGACTTGTCCGTCGCGGATGTCGATGACGCGGTTGGCCACTGCGCGCACCAGGTGCTCGTCGTGGCTGATCAGCACGATGGTGCCGGGGAAGTTTTGCAGGGCGTTCTCGAGCATGTCCACCGAGTCGATGTCTAGGTGGTTGGTGGGCTCGTCCAGGCACAGGAGCGCCTCGGGGGCCACGAGCATCTTGGCCAGGGCCAGACGCGCTTTTTCGCCGCCGGAGAGGACGCGAACCTGCTTCTCGATTGCGTCGTTGTCGCTAAACAGGAAGGCGCCCAGCAGGCTGCGCTGCTGCGGCACGGTCCACTTGGGCGTGACGGTGTCAATCTCTTGCAGGACGGTATTGGACTCGGTCATGCCCTCGAGTGCGTGCTGGGCGTAGTAGGCTACGCCTACGTTGGTGCCCAGGTCCCGGGTGCCGGTGGTGGGCGGCTCCAGTCCGGCGATGATCTTCATGAGCGTGGACTTGCCGGCGCCGTTGGGGCCGACGAGTGCCACGTGCTCGCCGCGGTAGAGCTTGAGCTCGATGTCGCTGTAGATGTGCTTGTTGCCGTAGGACTTGGCCACGCCCTCGAGCCCCACGACCATGTCGCCGGAGCGCGGCGGGTCGGGGAACTTAAAGTCGATGTGCTTGTGGCCCTCGGGTAGGATGACAAGCTCCTTTTTGATCTGCTCGATCTTGCGGATGCGCTCCTGAGCCTGGGCAGCCTTGGTGGGCTTGTAGCGGAACTTGTCAACGAAGACCTGCATATGGGCGATGTCGCGCTCCTGGGCGGCGCGCTTGGCGCGCATCTGCTCCAGGTTGTCCTCGCGCTGCTTGAGGTAGCTACTGTAGTTGCCGGTGTAGGTGGTCACGCGGCGGTTTTCGAGAGCGGCGACATGGTCGACGCAGGCGTCCATGAAAGCGCGGTCGTGGCTGACGATGAGCACGGCGCCATCGTAGTTGGCGATAAAGCCGCGCAGCCACTGGACGCTTTCGAGGTCCAGGTGGTTGGTGGGCTCGTCCAGAAGCAGCAGGTCGGGGTGACGCAGGAAGAGCTTGGCCAGCGCGATGCGCATCTGCCAGCCGCCCGAGAACTCGGAGCACGGGCGCTCAAAGTCGGTGACCTTAAAGCCAAGGCCGGACAGGATCTTGCGGGCGTTGCTCTCGAGCTCGTAGCCGCCCAGGTGCTCAAAGCGGTCCTGGACCTGGCCGTACTCGTTAAGGAGCGCGTCAACGTCCTTGCCCTGTTCGGAGAGCTCAGTGATCTGGGCCTGCAGCTCGTTGGCGCGCTCGCCCATGCGGCGGATTTCCTTGGCGGCGGCCATGACCTCAGCGAGGATGGTGGTGTCCTTTTGTTCCAGATTAGTTTCCTGCTCTAGGTAGCCCACCTGGCAGTCCTTTGCGTACTGGACCTGGCCGGAGTCGGGACTGTCGATGCCCATGATGATTTTGAGCATGGTGGTTTTGCCGGCGCCGTTGGGGCCCACGAGCGCGAAGCGCTCGCCGGGGTTGATCTGGAAGGACGCGCCGCTAAAGAGGACGCGTGCGCCGAAGCTTTTTTCGATCTTGTCGACCAGGAGGATCATGGTGCCGCCTTTGACCTTGTGTGCCTATATGAAAAAAGGCCCCAACTTGCGTTGGAGCCTCATTCAATGCTCGGGTGGAGACGAGGGGGATCGAACCCCTGACCTCTTGACTGCCAGTCAAGCGCTCTCCCAGCTGAGCTACGCCCCCGTGCGAAGAAGTACTATACGGGAACTCCCCCGCCGATGCAAGGACAATTTTGGAAAAACTTTCCGGAGGCGCGGGCGCCGCTGGGACGAGAGCGCGGCGCGGACTCGAGGGCAAGGGACCCGCGATGCCGGATCCGGCCCGCGGGGCGCCCCCCTCCCCGGCGCCCCCAGGGCATCTCGGGTTCCGCCGCTCGCCGGTTTTCGCTTCCACCCCACGGGCCGCCATCCGCCCAACGACCATCCCGCCGGCGCCGGGCCCATTATCGGGGCCAATCGCGCTCCCGCCGACCCGGCGATTTTAAAACCATGCCGGTTTACGGGGCCAGGCCGGGAACCCCCGAGCATGCCGTAATCGGTAAAATCAAAACCGCAGGTAGACGACTTGCGCATTCAGCGAAATGCAGGGTATGGACGGCCGGTCCGGGTCCAGCCCCGTAATCCGGCATGGTTTAGAAATGATACTAATTCACTAGCAGGAAAACTAGGTCGTTCTAGCGCCTTGTCGCCGGCTAATTTCCGAGTTCCAACCAGTTGCACAGAACATTTGCTCGCAGTCGCGTCTCGGCGCGCTTCATTGCCTCGGATTTGGCTTTATATCGAATCCCCAAACGACTGCAGACGCTTTTGACTATGGCGTCTAGCTGTTTTTGTCGTTAAGCATATCGTGGGTTACCAGGAACACATCGAAACCCATGCTCTGGAGCGCAGTCATGCGCTCTGCATCGTGGTCAAGCACCGCGCCTGATCCATGGATGACTTCACCTTGGATCTCGATAATTACTGCCTTCATTAGGATTGGGTTTACAATCACGATGTCGCCGTAGCAAACCTTTTGACCTGCGATGCTTTGGGCTGCCACGGATAGAGGGGTTAAATCGTTGAGGTACACGTATCTGAATCCTGCACCACCTTGACGTCGAGAACGACTTAGAAGCAGGACCCCAGCGACCTCGAGTGGGGACGCAGCAATGCCGATAACCTGCTGAGTGGCATCATAAAACTGCTTTCCCCACATTTGACTTTTGACCTTGTCGGCGAATCGATGCAGATCGCTTAGCTCGATGAGCGGCTTTCTCATCCAAAGAGAAGTACCTTTGAGTTTCGTAACCTCTCTTCCATCCTCGCGATTGTTCGTTTGGCCTTCATTTGCTGGGACCTTTACGGTTGTGCGGGCATAAACTCGTTTCCAAGGAATCTCGTCTTCGCCTTCTCCAAGTTCGAACAGATCCTGCGTGCTGGAATTGCGATTCTCCTTTAACGCGATTTTTAACTGCATTTCGACAGCGGGGGTCGGCTCGAAAACAGAAAACCTGCCGCAAAGTTCGTACATAGCCAGTACGAGATCTATTTGGGACACAAAGCGTGTCATAGAAAATAACGTGTTAAGCGGATTGGTGACGCTAAAGCCTAAATGAGTGTCGGTTGTTGTGCCGGTATCCGAAGCCCCTTCCCAGCGAATAGTGGAGCGCAATCCCGAGTGGTGATTACAACAACCTGGCGAAGCAACAGCGATAATCGGGGTCTTGAGGACATCGGTTACGAAAGGGGCTTGGGATAGGGCCCGCCAGCCGTCATCGGAGCTGGGTAGGCGCGGGTAGATGTCACGCACCTGCGGTGGGCAGCGCCAGTAGCGGAATGCGGTGTTTGCGCAGACGATCTCGTCCATATGGCCTCCCCTGGTTTCGACCGTAGGCCGTGCGGATTGCGGGCATGGCCGATTATCTACCGGGGCATCATGCGGGTAAGTACGGGAAGCAAACCAGATGCTGACAAAAGCATGCCGAGTTCCGCCGAAAAACCGTCGTGTGATAGAAAACCGCTGGAAGGAGCTTTGGGCATGTGGTCCCTGTCTCCACATTTGCGCGCGGATCACATGGGGAATTCAATGAAAATACGCATGCGTTTTATAGAAAACATGCAATGACGTCAGCAAAAAGGGTGCGAAAAAAATGACGCCTTATACGACTACGATTCGTTTTGGAATCACCCTTGGTGTCAAAAAAGAAAAAGGTCAGAGGTTTAACACCTCTGACCTGTGCTTTAGATGGTGGGCGATACAAGATTCGAACTTGTGACCCCATCCGTGTGAAGGATATGCTCTACCCCTGAGCCAATCGCCCGTCGCCTTTAGGCAAAAAAGATACTATCATAGCCGTGCGTGGTTTACCAAGAACTTTTTGCCCTCGATTTTAAATTCGTGAGTGCTAGCCAAGCCAAAGCAACCAAAGCAATGGGTAAAACAGCAGCTAAACTACCATTTACCGCTTAATCCACGAAGTCTCAGGTCGGCAGATAAGTCGCGCGTTGTTGTAGGCCATGTCGAGCGTGAGGCAGGTGCGCGCGGCGTAGAAACCGTCCTCGCGATGGATGGTCAGCGCCAGCTCGGGCTTGTCGCCGGTCAGGCACAGCGGTAGGAGTAGCTGGATCCGGCCGCCGTAGAACTGCGGCACCGCGAGCGTATAGTTGGCTGCGGCGCGGCGGGCGGCCTCGACGACGGCTCCCTCAAAGGCACGGCGCAGCAGCAGCGAGTTGCCCTCCCCCATCAGGCTGGCGGGAATGCGCGTAAGGTTTTCCTCGTCGCCCAGAATGTGGTCGATGTTGGAGCGGATGGGAAGGCGGTAGTCAAAGACCAGCTCGGAGGGGTCCTCGGCAAAGCGCACGCGGCACGGCAGGTACTCAAATGAGACCAGCATGGGGTCGCTCTCCTTAAAGAAGCCCTTCAAAAACCAGCGCTGGCGCGCGTCGGGCTTGGTGTTGGGCTCAAACAGGCCGTAGATGGTCTCGTAGCGGCGCGTGTACAGGCCGGTGTTGAATAGGCAACGGTCGTCGTCGAACACCAGCGGTAAGTTGGACGGGGCGGTCTGGTCCACGTCACGCTCGGTCAAGAACACCGCGCGGCTAAATGAGAACGACAGGTAGTTTTTGAGGATGCGGTTGCCGGGACCCCAGTCCTCGGGGTCGGCGAGGTCGACCAGGCGGTCGTAGCAGGGCTCGGGGCAAAACGCGAAGTCGTACACATTGCTGCACAGGGTGCTTGGGATCTCCATGTGGCGTCCATTCCATTCCATTTCATAGTTAGAGTTTGGATGCTTAGATTTTATACGTGCGACGCACCGTCGAAACACACAACGCAATTGCGGCGCAGCTCGTCGGCGAGTTCTGCTCGCGTGCGGTTTCCGGAAACAAGGTCCTGGATCCAGGCGTAGTGCTGGTTGTCTTTGGGTTCCGGGCTATCGGAAAGTACGATTGGAGCACTAGCGGCGTAACAGGAAGGTCCCGCCCGCAACATCGGCAATCATGAGTTGACAAGCGTAATCATGGTTCAATTGCGGTTTAGCAATAGAATGTCAGGGAATCATCACCAAAGGTTTCGCGCCACTTGTCACAAATGTATCGATGGTTCATGGTGATTAGTTTTGAAAGATCCCTGAGATCCTTAGCCGGAATCTTGCTCTCGTTGTTCGCAAGTGTGCATCCGCCATTTTTAGTGAGCCAAAACTTAGTCGAGTTAGCAGCCGCCCTCTTTACCCCTACATGGATGTGAACGGGTTCTCCGTTTTCCGCGATCCAAAAGAACAGAACATACTGTCCAAAAACAAGAATTCGAGGCATTATGCCACCGCCGGTCCAGCTTTTTGCCGTTCTGCAAGCTCGAAGATAAACGGAGCGTTTGATCTAACGAACTCGGTCAAAAAATCCAGTTCGTCAGTAGAAAATCCTTCGACGTTAAACCATTTGACCGCAGGTAGAAAGCATTCTGCATGGTCAAAACCAAAATCAACCGGGCGCTCGACGGCTACGCGAACGGTCCCGTCGTCTCGTGTTTCTGAGTAGGCAAACTGAGTGCCGTCATCTAGCTGAACATAGCTCCAAAGCATTGCTGCCTCCTTAGTGTTTATATCCAAGTATAAACAGCCGCTTAGATGCAACGTGATGCGAATTGAATTATTCCCATAAGACCTGAACTGCTGATTATTTGTATTACTGAGATTTGAACCACCTCACACTTCAGTGTCTTTTTGGCATGGAAAACCGTCATTGTGCGAAAGTCGGACTTTATGTCAAGGATCGTCTTCAGATTCAAGCGCTCGCATGCTTAACTACTTGCAGGCGCTTGAATCCTATAGATTACCCAAATGCTGCTCAACAGCCTCCATGCCAACCTCCGCATATTTTAGGAGGCCTTGTATATCGTTGTAGTTCTTGGGCAATCGATCTTTTTCAATGCCAGTAATTTTTGCAAATAATTCGATTGTCAGATCGAGTGCGAAGTCGATTAGTTTTTGAATTTCGCCGTAAGTTAAAGGAAGTCGCCTAACAAGCTCATCATATTTCAGTGCTTCCATGTCGCTATGGGCGAAAACCTTATTTCGCTGATCGCGAAGCATGTCAGTTAGTTTACGGAGACTGTTGAGTCGTTTTTTCCATAAATTGGAAAGGTCATGAGTGGTTATACACACAGTAACCATTCTGTAATGATTTCCGAACAGCTTTTCATCTGAGCGTTGTGACTCAACTTCTTTGGGGTAGAAACGCTCCTCGTCCTTTGCCAATGGATGAACGATTGGATTAAGCCTGTCAAAGTTTGGTCGATCATTAAATAAGGAGATTGCAAGTGCGTCGATTTCAGCAGAATGAGACTTGACGTCTTCTATCAAGTTCCCAATACTGACGTCGCTTTTGGCATCAAATAACCGTGCGCAATTCATGAAACAGGATTCGGTTAATGCAAGTTGTGTAAAGCTGAAGAAGCAGCCAGCGCAAGTTACCTCATTCTCATAGTCGGAAGATGCTTTAGACAGTTCGCGAAGGATTGCTAGTTTCGTGTTGGCATAAAATGCCTCGTTGTATAGATAGCTGCAACGCTCAAGCAGCTCAAGAAGGCCGGCGTTTAATTCTTTCTTGGCAGCGTCAACTGTATGATCCGATTCGTGGTACATGTTAGATAAATCCTGAGCAATTGTTGTAATAAATTAAGGCTCTGTTAGACCAGGATTGACATTCCGCCCCATCATCTTCTTGCGATTGCA
>CAJLJQ010000050.1:0-15117 GCA_905207015.1 uncultured Collinsella sp.
AGTTGAAAGGCAGATTGCCGCTCTGGCGGGTTTGCAGCGTCAACTGGTTACGCGGGCTGGTAAGCCCGCGTAACCCTAATAATTGGCCTCGTAGCCGTTGCCGTCGCCGGTGGGCTCTTCGTAGTAGTCCGAATCGCTCGAATCGCTTGAGTCATCGGAATCGTCAGAGCTGACCGATGAGGTTGCGGTACCGTTTGCGTAATCGTCAGACGTGTTGTTGTTCAGGTCGCCGATCGTAGAGCTGGAACCGTCGGAAAGACCCATGGTGTTGGGACCCTTGGGATCCTTGCCAGCATCGACGCGCTCCATCATTTCCTTGAGCTCGTCCTCGTAGACAAAGACGTAGCTCACACCGTCGATCATGGTGCTGTCGTCGGCGTACGAGGGCAGGTTGGCCGAGTAGATACCGTCGACATCCATACCGCGCATGGCGTTGACCGTAGCCACGATATCCTGAACGCTCATATCGGTTACGAGCATATCGGACAGCGAATTAACCAGGCCAAAGATCTTCGTGGCATCGAAGTTATTGAGAATCTGGTTGGCAAGGGCGCCAAGCACCTGACGCTGGTGGCGCATGCGCGTGTAATCGCCGTCGGCATAGGTGTAGCGGCAGCGGGCATAGGTAAGGGCGGTGGCACCGTCCATATGCTGCTGGCCAGCGGTAATCTTAATATCCAGGTGCTCGGGGTCGTCAACATCATCGGTTGCGTTAATGTCGATACCGCCAACCGAATCAATCAGCGCCTGCATACCGTCGAAGCTGACCTCGGCATAGTGGGAAATCTGAACACCGCACAGCTCGTTGACCGCCTCGACCATGGCCTCGGCGCCGCCAACGGTATGGCAGGCGTTGATCTTCATGGTCTCGCCCTTGTACTCGACCTTGGTGTCGCGCGGAACGGAAATGAGCGTCGCCTGCTTTTGCGTGGGGTCGATGCGTGCCAGGATAATCGAGTCGGCACGATACGTATCCTCGCCCGGACGGCCGTCGGTACCAAGAAGCAGCACGTAGAACGGATCCTTTGCCTCATCGGTGTCAACCAGAACCCGACGCAGATTGTCGGTAATGACATTAGAATCGCCGAGCTTGCCCATAATGGTGGCAAACCACAGGCCGGCAGCGGTAGTGGCACTCAACAGCACGCCAAGCACGACAATGAGCGCGACGTGACGAATCGTGTGGCTACGACGACGTTGGCGAGCGCGCTCGGAATAGCGAGCCACGTTATCGCGACTGTAGATCTTGGCCTGCGCACCAGTTGAGGGTCTTCGGGTGGTGGTATCTGCGAGGGGCTTTTTATTAAACATAGGCAACCTGTATTAGTAGATGACGGGATCGGGGACGGTAGCATGCTCGACATGCGCGCCGAGCGCCTGCAGCTTTTCGACAAACTGCTCGTAGCCGCGCTTGATGTGATGGATAGCCGAAACCTCGGTCGTCCCGTCGGCGATCAAGCCCGCTACGACGAGGGCCGCTCCGCCGCGCAGATCGGGCGAGGTAACCTGTGCACCCGAGAAGCCCTTGACGCCATGAATCATGGCATGATGGCTCTCGATACGAATGTCGGCACCCATGCGCACCAGCTCAGAGGCAAACATAAAGCGATTCTCGAAGATGTTCTCGGTAATAACGGAACTGCCGTCGGCAAGGGCGGAGAGCACCATAATCTGCGCCTGCATGTCGGTCGGGAAACCGGGGAACGGAAGCGTCTGGATGTCGACCGGCTTGATACGCTCGGCACGGTTCACATGGACGCCATCCTCGACGCGCTCGCAGTCGATACCCATGAGCTCCATCTTCTTGAGCACCATGCCCAAATGAATGGGGCAAAAGCCCGTGACATCGACACCGCGATCGTCCGCCATCAACGCACCGGCGACGATAAAGGTACCGGCCTCGATGCGGTCGCCCACCACGCGATGGATAACGGGATGGAGCTCTTCCACGCCTTCGATAGTCACGACGGGCGTACCGGCGCCAACAATCTTGGCGCCCATCTCGTTGAGCATGTTAGCGAGATCGACGATCTCGGGCTCGCGGGCGGCATTGTCGATAACCGTGGTGCCCTGTGCGCGCACAGAGGCCATGATGAGGTTCTCGGTTGCACCGACGCTGGCAAACTCGAGCGTGACGGTGGTACCGCGCAGGCCCTGAGGCGCATTGGCGTTGATATAGCCGTGGGCGGTATCGAACTCAACGCCCAAGGCCTCAAGACCCAAGATATGCATATCGATCTTGCGAGCGCCCAGGTTGCAGCCGCCGGGCATGGCGATCTTGGCGCGATGGAAACGGCCCAGCAGGGGTCCCATCACGGCGGTGGAAGCACGCATCTTGGCAACGAGCTCGTAGGGCGCCTCCCAAGAATCGACCTGGGAGGTATCGATCTCGAGCGTGTGCTCGTCGAGAACATCGATCGTGGCGCCCATACCCTTGAGCACCTTGCCCATCACGTGGACATCGGAAATATCAGGCACGTTCTGCAGCGTCGTCTTGCCCGGCGCCAGAAGCGTTGCCGCCATGAGTTTGAGCGCGGAGTTCTTGGCGCCCGAAACAGGCACGGAACCTCCGATGGCGTGGCCACCCTCAACGCGGATAATATCCAAGGTCTACCCTTTCAAAAAGCATGCCCGGGGTGGCTGGGCCATCCCGGGCATGATGTGTTCGCAAATGGTCGAACGCTAAAACGTTTGACTATTGGGCAAGCTTGAGCTTACACCATGCGATTTCATTATAGAGGTAGGCGCGGCGTGCATCATCCTCCGACAAATTACCCAGCTTCTCTTCAAAACCTTGAATATCAGCTTTAACCTTATCGGCGTCGACGGTCGCCAAATCGCAAGCGCGCTCGGCGAGGACGGTCACGACATCGTCCGCAACCTGGGCATAGCCGCCGGCCACGGCAAACGTGTGGTCGACAGTGCCCATGGCCTTATCGGAAACGCGAACGTAACCGCGGTCGATTGTGCAGATTTCGCTGGAGTGAGCAGGCAGAACGCCAAACTCACCATCCGTGGACGGAATCGACACAAACGCAGCGTCGCCCTCATAGGCGCAGCTCACGGGGCACACGATGCGGATACGCATAACCTACTTCTCCCCCATCTTGCGGGCGCGCTCGCGCACGTCCTCAATCGTGGAAGCATAGCGGAATGCCTGCTCGGGCAGGTCATCGGCCTTGCCGTCAACAATCTCGGCGAAGGAGCGGACGGTATCCTCGACGCGGACGTAGACACCGGGGTTGCCGGTGAACTTCTCGGCGACGTGGAAGGACTGGGAAAGGAACTGCTGGATCTTACGGGCACGGTTGACCGTAAGGCGCTGCTCCTCGGACAGCTCGTCCATACCCAGAATGGCGATGATGTCCTGAAGGTCGGAGTACTCCTGCAGGAGCTCCTGGACCTTGACGGCGACACGGTAGTGCTCCTCGCCGACGATCGAGGGATCGAGAGCGTCGGAGGAAGACGCGAGCGGGTCGATAGCCGGGAACAAACCGAGCGACGAAATGCTACGCGAAAGAACCGTAGTGGCGTCCAGGTGCGTAAACGTCGTGGCAGGCGCCGGGTCGGTCAGGTCGTCTGCAGGGACGTAGACAGCCTGGACGGAGGTAATGGAACCCGTCTTGGTCGAGGTAATGCGCTCCTGGAGGTCACCCATCTCGGTAGCCAGCGTAGGCTGGTAACCGACGGCGGACGGCATACGACCCAGCAGTGCGGAAACCTCGGAACCGGCCTGGGAGAAGCGGAAGATGTTGTCGATGAACAGCAGAACGTCCTGGCCGCGATCGCGGAAGTACTCAGCGGTGGTAAGGCCAGCCAGACCGATGCGCAGACGCGCTCCAGGCGGCTCGTTCATCTGACCATAGACCAAGCAGGTCTTGTCGATAACGCCAGACTCGCTCATCTCGAGATAAAGGTCGGTGCCCTCGCGGGTACGCTCGCCGACGCCGGTGAACACCGAGGTGCCGCCGTGCTCCTGGGCGAGGTTGTTGATGAGCTCCTGAATCAGAACGGTCTTGCCAACGCCGGCGCCGCCGAACAGGCCGGTCTTGCCGCCACGGATGTAGGGCTCGAGCAGGTCGACGGCCTTGATGCCGGTCTCGAAGATCTCGGTCTTGGTGGTGAGCTCGTCAAAGCGGGGCGCTGCATGGTGGATGGGGTAGAACTCCTCCACCTCGGGCATGGGCTTGCCGTCGACGGGCTTGCCCATGACGTTCCAAATGCGACCGAGCGTCTTGGGACCAACGGGCATCTTCATGGGCTCACCGGTATCGGTAGCGATGAGGCCGCGCTGCAGGCCGTCGGTCGAGGACATGGCGACCGTGCGGACGACGCCGCCCGGAAGCTGGCTCTCGACCTCGAGGATCGTGCTCAGATGACCGATCGGGGTCTCGGCCTCGACCGTGAGCGCGTTGTAGATCGGGGGCACCGCGCCGTCAAACTTGACGTCGACGACAGGGCCGATGATACGCACGATGCGACCATCACCGGCAGTCGTCTTCTTGGTGGCTTCCTCGACCGCAAGCTTTACGGTGTTATTAGCCATTACTGTTCCTCCAATGCTGAGGCTCCGCCGACGATCTCGTTAATCTCGGTCGTGATCGAAGCCTGGCGCACGCGACTATACGTGCGGGTAAGGGTCGAGATGATCGCGGTGGCGTTTTCCGTCGCGGAGTGCATGGCCTTGCGGCGTGCACCCTGCTCGGCAGCCGCCGAATCGATCAGGGCCTGGTAGATGACCGTCAGGATATAAGACGGCACAAGCTTGCCGAGAACATGCTCAGGAGAGGGCACGAACTCGAACGTGGACGAGATGCGCTTAGGGGCGTCGGTCTCGTTCTTACGCGGACCGTGGGCCATAGCGATCATCTCGGGGTCGAGCGGCAACAGATGCTCGACGCGAAGCTCCTGATCCACGCGGTTCTTGGCGTGGTGGTAGACAAGCTCGACACGGTCAAGCTCACCGGCACGATACGCATCGCAGATATGAGAGGAAATCATGCGGGCCTGATTGAAATCGGGCTCAGAGGAGTTGCCCTCAAAGTGCATGACAACGTTTGCGCGGTCACGGAAATACGTGGCCGGCTTACGCCCGCACGCGATGATCTCGCACTCGATGCCGTCGTTCGCCCAAGAAGCGGCGAGCTTTTCGGCCGTGCGCTCCACCGTCGTATTGAAACCGCCGGCAAGGCCGCGGTCCGAGGCAATAACGACAATCAGGCCATGCTTGACGCTCTCATGCTTCTGCAGCATGGGATCGGTGCCCGAACAGGAGGCGTCGCCGGCGACCGTCAACATGACGTCGGTCAGCGCCTCCTTATAGGGCTCGGCCTGCTTGGAGCGATCGAGGGCACGACGGATCTTGGCCGTAGAGACCATCTCCATCGTGCGCGTGATCTGCTTGGTCGTGGTAACCGAGGAGATTCGCTTCTTAATGTCGCGAAGGTTGGCCATGGGGCTTAGTTCTCCTCTGATCCAGAAACATCCGAATGGTGCTTGGCCATGAACTGCTGCTTGAAGTCGCCGATGACGCGCAAGAGCTCAGCCTTGGTGTCATCATCGATCTTCTTGGCGCGAACCTTGTCGAGCAGCGAGCCAAAGCCATTGTCCATGTACTCGATGAGCTCGGCACGGAAGGGCAGCACGTCGGCGATCTCCAGGTCATCCAGGAAGCCCTCGTTGCCAGCGAACAGCGTAACGATCTGCTCGCCAACCTCAAACGGCTTGTAACGCGGCTGCTTCAGGAGCTCGGTCATGCGAGCACCATGGGTCAGCTGCTTCTGAGTAGCCTCGTCGAGGTCGGAGCCGAACTGCGTAAAGCCAGCGAGCTCCTGGTACGAAGCGAGGTCCAGACGGAGGTTGCCGGCGACCTGCTTCATGGCCTTGGTCTGCGCATCGCCACCGACGCGGGACACGGAGATGCCCACGTCGACTGCCGGGCGCTGACCCTGGAAGAAGAGCTCGGACTGCAGGTAGATCTGACCATCGGTAATGGAAATGACGTTGGTCGGAATGTAGGCCGAGACGTCGCCGTCCTGGGTCTCGATGATCGGCAGTGCCGTCATGGAGCCGTAACCGTTCTTCTTGGACATCTTGACGGCACGCTCGAGCAGACGAGAGTGCAGGTAGAAGATGTCGCCAGGATAGGCCTCGCGTCCGGGCGGACGATGCAGCGTCAGCGACATCTGACGGTAGGCCACAGCCTGCTTGGACAGGTCGTCGTAGATGACGAGCACGTGGCCGCCGGGGTTGGTCTCGCTGGCGGGCTTGCCGTCCTCGCCGTTGTACATGAAGAACTCGCCGATAGCGGCACCGGCCATAGGCGCGATGTACTGCATAGGGGCGGAATCGGCAGCGGTGGCCGAAACGATGATGGTGTAGTCGAGCGCACCGTGCTGAGCGAGGGTCTCGCGGATGTTGGCAACCGTGGAGGCCTTCTGGCCGATGGCGACATAGATGCAGACCATGCCCTTGCCGCGCTGGTTGAGAATAGCGTCGATGGCGATGGCGGTCTTACCGGTCTTACGGTCGCCGATGATGAGCTCACGCTGACCGCGGCCAATAGGCACCATGGAGTCGATAGCGAGCAGACCGGTCTGAACCGGCTCGCACACCGGGGTACGGTCGATGACGCCGGGGGCCTTGAACTCGATGGGGCGACGGTGCGTAGCGACGATGTCGCCTAGGCCGTCGATGGGCTGGCCGAGCGGATTGACGACGCGGCCGAGCATGGCGCGGCTCACGGGGATATCCATAATGCGGCCAGTGGTGCGGCACTCGTCGCCTTCCTTGATGGAGTCGACGGCACCGAACAGAACGGCGCCGACCTCGTCACGGTCAAGGTTCTGGGCAAGGCCGAAGACGGTCTCACCGGTATCGGAGCTCTTGAACTCCAGAAGCTCGCCTGCCATGGCGCTCTTGAGGCCGGAGACGCGCGCGATGCCGTCGCCTACCTCGTCGACCGTTGAAACCTCATGCGTATCGACCGTCGCGGAGAGGCTCGTGAGCTGCTCCTGCAGTTTCTTGGCGATATCCTGGGCATTGAGGGTTTCGGACATTAGGCTTCACCTCCGTACGAATTAGCAGAGTTTGCGAGGGTCTCCTGCGCGATGCGCAGCTGCGTCTTGACGGAAATATCACGACGCTCGCCGCGGGCCTCGAGCACCAGGCCGCCCACGATAGACGGGTCGACCTGCTCGATAAGGAATACCTTGCGGCCGAAGTCCTGCTCGCATTTCTTAGTGATGGTTTGACGCAGCTCGTCGTCGAGCGGGATCGCCGTGGTGACGGTCACGCCCACTACATCCTCGTCTTCCTCGGCAACATACTTAAAGGCAGCTGCCACCTTGGGAAGAAGGTCGAGCTGGTCGCGCTTGGACATGGTGTCGAGCACGGCGATGATCTCGGGGCTGGCAGAAGCCAAGCGCTCGATCATCTCGAGGTCCTCGAACACATGGTTCTCGGCCTTAGCGGCTTCCAGAAGGGAGCGCGCGTAGGTCTCGAGCACCTTGTCCTGATAGCGGCTAGTCGGCATTCAGGCTACCTGCTTCCTGGATGTAGCGCTCGATGAGCTTCTTCTGCTCGGCATCGTCCTCGAGTGCCTCGCCCACGATCTTGGTGGCGACGGCAACGGACAGGTCGGCGATGGAGCTCGCGGCACCGGCGTAAATGGACTTGCGCTCGTCCTCGACGGTCGTATGGGCCTTGGCGATGATCTCCTCGGCCTCCTTGTGAGCAGCCTCGATGATACGGGCGCGCTCGGACTCGGCGTCCTTACGGGCCTCGAGAACGATGTCGGCAGCCTGACGACGGGCGTCGGTGACGATCGAGTCGGACTCAGCGCGCTTGGCGATAGCCTCCTGCTTGGTCTTCTCGGCCTCGTCGAGGCTCTCCTCGATCTTCTTGCCGCGCTCCTCCATGGTTTTCATGATGCCCGGCAGGGCGACCTTGGCCAGCACGATCCAGATAATCAGGAAGGCGATAAGCGCCGGGATGAACTCCGCCATCTTAGGGATGAGGATGTCCGCACCGGCAGCGCCGTCCTCGGCGAACGCGGAAACCGGCATGAGCAGCGCGGCCGCGGACGCGGAGAGTGCGATCGCGCTCTTCTGGGATGAAAGATTCATACTTGACGCTCCGTGCTATTTAACGATCAGCGCGACAACGAAGCCGATCAGAGCCAGAGCCTCGCCGAAGGCGGAGCCCATAATGAAGACGGTGAACACGCGGCCCTGGACCTCAGGCTGACGGGCCATAGCACCCGTAGCACCCAGAGCAGACAGGCCGATAGCAAGACCAGCGCCGATAACACCGAGACCGTAACCGATAACTCCCACGATTCCTCCTTTGTCGTGCGTGTCTTATTTCACGCAGGATAACCTTTTTATAACTGCCGGGCTCCATGGGTACGGGCACCGGCGGTTTAACGAATTACCTTACCTTTAAGGCGCGAACGGAAGACTACTCCTCCTCCGCGACCTCCTCTGCCTCGGAGACATACACGGCGGTAAGGACCGTGAAGACGTAAGCCTGGATGGCGCCGACCACAAGCTCGATCGCATAGATCAGGATGAGGATGGCAAGCCAGGCCAGCGAAGGCAGGGCGCCAACGGCGTGGGCCGCGGAAACCTGCTGAAGCAGCGGCTGCATGAACATGCTCGCCATGATGGCGAACGAGCCCATGACCACGTGTCCTGCGAACATGTTGCAGAACAGACGGACGGCGAGCGTGATGAGGCGCAGGAAGGTCGAGAAAAGCTCGACGACCCACACGAGCACGTTCATCGGGAAGCTCACGCCCTGCGGGGCGAGGCTCTTGATGTAGCCGATCACGCCGTGAGCCTTGCATCCGTAGTAGATGAAGTACACGAAGGCGAAAATGGCGAGCGCGGCGGTGGAGCCGATTGCGCCGGTGCCGGGCTTCATTCCCGGAATCAGGCCGATCATGTTATTGATCAGGATGAACAGGAAAAGCGAGCACAGGAACGGGAAGTGCTTCTTCCAGTTCTCACCCACGACACCCTTGCCGATATCGTTCTCGACGTACTCGATGATGTACTCGAAACCGTTGACGAAGAAGCCCTTGGGAACCAGGGTCTGCTTCTTCTTGAACACGGCCAGGACGATCAGGAGCACGATCGTGGAGACGATCAGCCAAAACGAGTACTGCGTGATGCCGCAGCTCAGATCGCCCACGACAGGGGTGGAGCTGAACTCGCTGACCAGATGATTAATCTCATCAGGCAGCTTTTCAAAAATTTCCACGACTTACCTTTCGACCTCATGAGGATCTCGCAGCGCCTTGGCGACACGAACCGCGCAGGCGGCCATAAAGGCCACGAAGCCGATCGCCTCGCCCAGGAGGAACATGCGAAATGCCTCTCCGAACAACACAAACACAACCAAGGTAAAGACGAGCAGGGCGATTGCCGAGACCGCCAGACTCACCATACCCTTGAGCATGTCCGCATTCTGTTTATCGTCAAGAACCGGCTTGAGCGTAAAGACAAAGGGAAGGAAGGCAATTGCGCCCGCGATGGCGCCTGCAACGATAGCGAGCAGATCGGCTATCTGAAACACTGGCGTCCTCACTTTCCTTTTTAACGCTTCACAGAACAGTTCCCGCCAAACATTGGTGACTATTGTACGAGCCAATCGCTAAAGTACAACCGAAAAAGCATCGGTTAATACGCACCTGTTCGTTTTCTTAAGACCTTCTTTATGCCGCAGGTACGGTAATACGTTTTTCTCGAACCCTGCAGGGCAAAACGTCCGTTAACAGGAGTGCGCGCGGTCGCCTTTTGTTCGTCCGCGCGCACCGTTTCTTCGTATTTGCAGCCGCGGCCGTTTAGCCCAGCGACTAGAGCGTGCCGTAGATGCGGTCGCCGGCGTCGCCGAGGCCGGGAACGATGTAGGCAGCCTCGTTGAGATGGTCGTCGATGGCGCAGGTATAGATATGCACATCTGGGTCCTTCTCGGTCAGCGACTTGAGGCCCTCGGGGGCCGCGACGATGCACAGCATGCGGATGTCCTTGACACCGCGCTCGCGCAGGTAGCTGATGGCCATCTCGGCCGAACCGCCCGTGGCAAGCATGGGGTCGACGACCAGGCAGATGCGCTGGTCGATATCCTTGGGCATCTTGCAGTAATACTCGTGCGGCTCGTGGGTGACCTCGTCGCGCTCCATGCCGATGTGACCCACGCGAGCGGAGGGCACCAGGTCGAGGATGCCGTCGACCATGCCAAGGCCCGCACGCAGGATGGGCACGATGGCGAGTTTCTTGCCGGCAAGCTGTTTGAACGTGGCGGTAGTGATGGGGGTCTCGACCTCGACGTCTTCCATAGGCAGGTCGCGCATGGCCTCGTAGCCGTCAAAAAGCGCGAGTTCGCGCACGAGCTGGCGGAACTGGTTGGTGCCGGTGTTTTTGTCGCGCAGGATCGACAGCTTGTGCTGGACGAGCGGGTGATCGACAAGCGTCACACGGGACGCATCGTAGGTGACGGTCATGGATTGATTGCCCCTTTCGTTGCGGCCGCAAAACGGCCTTGCTGACAAGGCGCGCAGCAATGTTGCCGCCGCACGCCATGCATTAGTTTAGCGGTTTGTTGTATCGAGCAGCCCATCGCAGCCCTACTGTGAGGTGCTGAGCGAGCGCCTGACTGCATCACGCCAGCCCGCAAGGTTTTGCTCGCGGCGCTCGGCGGACATGTGGGGAAGGAAGGTCCTAACGATCTGGGCATTTTGCTCCAGCTCTTCCAGGTCTTCCCAATAGCCGACGGCAAGACCCGCCAAGTACGCGGCACCGATTGCCGTGGTCTCCACCGTCTCGCATTGCAGCACGGGGATATCCAGCAGGTCGGCCTGGAATTGCATGATGAACTCGTTGCGCGAGGCACCGCCATCGACAGACAGGCGCTCAATCGAAAGCCCCACGTCCTGCTCCATGGCGCGCAGCACGTCGTAGCTCTGATATGCCATGGATTCGCAGGCGGCACGTACGATGGTCGCACGGCTCGAGGCGCCGGTCAGACCGCACACGATACCGCGAGCATGCGGGTCCCACCAGGGAGCACCCAAACCCGCAAAGGCGGGAACGAAGTAGCAGCCCTCGTTGTCGCTAATCGAAGCAGCGAGTTGTGCCGACTCGCTCACGCTCGAGATGATGCCCATGTTGTTGCGAAGCCAGTTCATCGTTGAGCCGGCGGCAAAAATAGAGCCCTCGAGCGCATAGCTGACTTTGCCGTCCGCAGCGATACCGATGGTGGAGACCAGGCCATTCTTGGATTCGACGATCTCGTCGCCGGTGTTCATGAGCATAAAGCAACCCGTGCCATAGGTGTTTTTGGTCTGGCCGGGACGGAAACAGCAGTGGCCGAACAGCGACGCCTGTTGGTCACCCGCCACGCCCATGATGGGCGGCATGTTGGTCATGATGTCGCTCGCGACGCGGCCGTAGTCGCCCGAGCTCCAGCGAACCTCGGGCATCATGGAACGTGGAACGTCAAAGAGTGCCAGCAGGTCGTCGTCCCAATCGAGCGTATGGATATTAAAGAGTGCCGTGCGGCTGGCATTGGTGTAGTCGGTGGCAAAGACCTGGCCGCCGGTGAGGTTGTAGATGAGCCAGGTGTCGATGGTGCCAAACATGAGGTCGCCCGCCGCCGCGCTTTCGCGTGCGCCGTCGACGTTGTCGAGAATCCACTGCACCTTGGAGGCCGAGAAATACGGGTCGAGCGTGAGTCCCGTGCGGGAGCGCACCAGCTCCTCGCAACCCTGTTCAACCAACGCGTCGATTGCCGGCGCGGTACGGCGGCACTGCCACACGATGGCGTTATAGATCGGCTGACCGCTCACGCGGTCCCAGACCACCGTGGTCTCGCGCTGGTTGGAGATGCCGATGGCGGCAATGCGGTCGGAGTGGATACCGCTCTTAAACTGGACTTCCATCATGACGGCGATCTGGCTGGCAAGGACCGCCATGGGGTCTTGCTCCACCCAACCGGGACGCGGAAAACTGGTTTTGACGCTGCGACGTGCCTGCGCGACGATGCATCCGTACTCGTCGACGATGGTCGCAAGTACCGAGGTGGTGCCGCAGTCGAGCGCCATGATGTAGGAACCGCCAAAGTTAAACGAGGCATCTTCCATGCCCAGGCTGCCCAGATTCAACGACATCGCTTACACCTTTCTATTGCATCGGGTCGGACAGGACCCGTTCGATCTCTGATGCGGGAAGTGCGCCTTGGCGCAGGATCTGGAGCCCGCCGTGCTGGAACGACACGATGGTCGAGGCGTCGCGACACGGGGTCTCACCGGCGTCGACGGCAACATCGACCCCCTCCAGGATGCGACCCTCGACGGCGGCAAAGCTTGCCGGCGAGGGCGCGCCATGCGTGTTAGCGCTGGTGCAGGCAAGAGGGCTGCCGCAGGCGCGGATGAGCGCCTGCACCACGGGCGAGGCCGAAGCGCGAAGTGCCACCGTGTCGTCGGCGGCGCGCATAAAGGTCGGCACGCAGGGGGCCGCCTTGACCACGATAGTCAGGGCGCCCGGCCAGCATCGTCGGGCAAGCACGCGGGCCTCTTCCGGGATATCCACGCCATAGCGGTCGAGTGCTTCGACGCCATCGACCAGCCAAGCGACGGTTTGCGTGAGTTCACGTTGCTTGAGAGTGAAGATACGGCGATAGCCGGTGCCGAGCGCAGGAACTGCGGCGCCATTGACGGCAGCCTGCGGATCGCGCGGCCACGATGGGAATTCGCTTGTATCTTGGGGCACGGCGTCCGAGAAGGCGTTGACTGCCACGGCGACACCGTAGACGGTCTCGGTCGGGATCAAAGCCAGGCCGCCGCGGCCGAGCCCCTCGGCCGTGCGCTCGACGGCAAGCCGATGCGGCTCGCGCGTTCCCTCGTATACCCGATAGACCGTCTGCATGTGTATGCCAGCCCCTTACGCTCTGGTGCAAGTTTGTTTACTGTGGGGCATTCTCGCACGAAACGTTCAACCTATTTGCCCAGAGCGCATGTTGGTTTGGTGAGCGGCTCTAGTAGTCGGTGAAAGTGAGGGGGTTATTGGACTGCGACGAACTTCTTTGGCCTGCCGGCGTGGCGTTCTTGGGCGGCGTAGCGCTCGATGCTGTCTATCGTTATCATCCGACGGCCGTCGACGAGTTCAACATCGAGCTTTCCGGCTTTGACCAGCGCGGTAATCCGCGGAGCGGAGACTTTGAGGTCCAGCGCTGCGTCTTTAAATGTTCGGCACGCCGCTTCCCGAGCGTCCTCGTGGTCGATTTCGACTGAAAGGGCCACGACCTCGGCCGAGCGTTCGTACCCCGCCGGAGTCAAACCGTTGTTGAGGTCGTCGGCCAAAAACGCCATCAGTGCCTCGGTGGCATGGGCAATCGCGTCTTCGCGCGTATCGCCATCGGCAAAGGCGCCGGGAATCTGCGGGAAGCTGGCGCAGTAACCGTCGTCTTCTTTTATGAGAACGCAGTCATAGGTAAATCGCTGCCTCATTTTGCCTCCAACTACCATCCAGCTTGGCGACGAATACTTGCCCACGTGCCCTTCTTTGGTCGATCACCACCAGAGCCGTTCACGGTGACAACACGGTCACCAGAAACATACTTAGCATGACTACCGACTTGCGCGACCTTCACGAATCCATCGTGCTTGAGTAGGGCAATGATTTCCCGAAAGGTAGGAGGTTGCATGGGCCGACCTCTTTCAGCCGTCCTAATTATAAACTAATTTATAATTTTTGCTAACCAGTTAATAAATATTACTGGCGCTGTTTGGGCTCGGTGACGATGGCTCGGACGATGCGGGGGCGATCGGTGAGGTCGTGGACGATGCGCACGTCCGACAGACCCGCTTGGCGGCAGAGCTCGGCCGCAGCGTCGAGCGCGCCCTCGTAGAGCTCGCAGGCAAAGAGGCCGCCAGCGCGCAACATGTAGGGCGCCGCGTTGAGCAGGCGGCGGAAGATATCGAGGCCGTCGGCGCCACCCTCGAGCGCCAGATCGGGCTCAAAGTCCTTGACCTCGTGCGGCAGCGAGCGCATGACATCGGTGGGGATGTAGGGCGGGTTGGAGACGAGTACGTCAAAGGTGCCCCACTCTTCACGGGGAATGGAGCTCACCAGGTTCGTGAGGCTGAAGGCGACCTCGTCGGACGCGAGACCAAGCGCATCGCGGTTTTTGGTAGCAAGGTCGATGGCGCGCGGCTCGATATCGGTAGCAGTGCAGGTGACGTGGCCGCGACGCTCCCAGGCGATCGAGAGCGAGATACAGCCCGTGCCGCAGCCGACCTCGAGAACGCGGGCAGTGCGGGGCTCGGCTGGGGCAGGCACAGCGGCATCCTGAGCTGAAACCGTCTCCTGGTCGGCGCCCTCGATGGCGATGTCGTATTCGTCGAGCTCGGGCTCGGCGGCTTTTGCGGCTTCGGCTTCTGCTGCTTGCGCGGCGGCTTCCTCGGCCTCGCGATCGGCAAGCTCCTCGGCATAGGCGCGGCTACCGAGCACGTCGCTACCCAGCGCAGCCTCATCGGCGGCCGTCAGGTTGGCAGCACGGCGCTCGGCGGTCGCGCGTTCGTCGGCCAGCGCCGCCTCAGCTTTGCGGGCCTGCTCGACCTCATCGTTCCAAGGCAGCTCAACACGCTGACGGGCAGCGGCCTCGGGGCTCAGCACCTCGGCATCCAGATAATTGAGGACTTCCTCGACGAGCATCTCGGTTTCGGGGCGCGGAATGAGCACACCGGGAGCGCACGCGACGTCAATCATGCGAAACTGCGTGCTGCCGGTGATGTACTGCAGCGGCTCGCCTTTGGCGCGACGAACGACGGCCGCGTGCATGGTCTCGAGCTGGGCCGCGTTAAGCGTCTCGTCCATGCGCATATACAAGTCGATACGCGCCAGGCCCGTGGCCGCGCACAGCAGCCACTCGGCAGAAAGACGGGGATGCTCCTCGCCGCGCTCGGCCAGGTACTCCTTGGTCCACTCGAGACAACGCTTGATGGTCCAGATCTCGTTTGCCATGGGGCCCTCCCCTCTTAAGCGCCGGGCGGCGCGCGAATGTCGGAGCAGATTGTAAGCGAGGCCAGCGCTTGGCAAGGGACGATTGAAGGCG
>CAJLJQ010000051.1:0-15043 GCA_905207015.1 uncultured Collinsella sp.
GTGCCCGGCAAAGAGGATCTCCCCGGCCGTCGGCCGCAGCATCCCGCAGATCATCTTGAGCGTTGTCGACTTGCCGGCACCGTTGGGGCCGAGCAGCCCGTACACCTCGCCCTCGCGGATATGAAGGCTCACGTCGGCCACGGCGTCCTGCGCCTGGTCGCCGCGGCCGAAGCGCTTGGTGAGCCCGCGCGTCTCGAGCATGTAACCCATGGGTTCGTCCTTTCTCTTCCGGGCGCGCGGGCCGAGTCGCCGTGCCCGCGCGCCTCACCTTTCGGGTTCACCATCCATGGTGGGGCGCGTTTCTAACGAAGCCGTAACGGCCGTTGGGTTCTTTTGGCGCCAACCCTTCTCGACCCGCACATCATGATTAATTTGCTTAAGGCAACAACTTTCCCGATCGATGTAATCACCGAATCAAAACGTGTACATCACCCTCCAAAACCGACATTTTTCGGCATGTTTGGAGGCTGATGTACACGAATGTGAAATCCACCGCCGCCCAAAAGCGCCTTCCTCATGTCTGGACTCTCTATGCTTACGCTGGATAGACATCGCCGGAACGGGTATAGTATCGAAAGTTTTGTCGTTAACCAGCGGGGGAGTCCTGTGGGCATCAAAAAGAAGATCAAAAAGGAGCTTATCGGCACTTCCGATTACCCGTCGAATAAGATCTTTACGATCTCCAATTTCATCACCTTTACGCGCCTGATCCTCACTCTGGTATTTCTGTACCTGTTTGTGACGGATAACAACCGCGTCATCGCCATCGTTATCTACGCCGTTGCCGCCTCTACCGACTGGATGGACGGTCAGATCGCCCGCATGACCAAGACGGTCTCGTGGCTCGGCAAGGTCATGGACCCCATCTGCGACCGTGCGCTGCTGTTCACCGGCGTACTTGGGCTGGTGGTCCGCGGAGAGCTGCCCATCTGGGTCTGCGTGCTCATTATTGGCCGCGACATCTATCTGGGCATCGGCACGCTTATCGTTCGTCATTATCACCGTCGCCCCATCGATGTCGTCTTTCCCGGAAAGATTGCCACTGCACTGCTCATGACCGGCTTCTCGCTCATGCTGCTCGGGTTCCCCGTTATTGACGGCCTGCATCTTTTACCTTCAACCCTTACGGCCTTCCCGGGCCTCAACGGAAGCTCGGTGCCCCTCGGCATCTTCTTTGTGTACGGCGGCGTGATCTTCTCCATGCTCACGGCTGTCATCTATTCCATTAAGGGCGGAGTGGCCATTAAACAGGCTCTCGCGCATCCCGAGGACGAGGACATCGACTTTCTGAACCCTGAAATCGAAGACTGATTCGTTGGGGTATGATTACGTACGGTTCATTATTTGCGGCACGTCCGCGATAAGTTAGGGGTTGTCATGGACAACATGGTTAACAATATGCCTCAGAATGATAAGACTGCTGACGCTACCTGCGTATTCCGCGTGCCTTCAAGCGACGTCACCGTTCCCGACCTCATGGCCAACGTGCGCATCACCGCCCCCGTTCTGTCCATCGTCAAGGGTCCGCAGACTGGTGCCGCCTTTGAGCTCGAGGACGACGTGACCACCATCGGCCGCGATCCTGCGAACGGCATCTTCCTCAATGACATGACCGTATCGCGCAGCCACGCGCGCATTATCCGCGAGGGCCTCGGCGCTCGCATCGAGGACTTGGGCTCGCTCAATGGCACCTGGGTCGACGGTGCCATCGTCAATGCAGCCCCGCTGCACGACGGTTCTTCCGTCCAGATCGGTACGTTTACGCTCATCTACCACGAGAGCACGCCGGAGCGCATCGAAACCGGTGAGTAGGGCATGGCCGAACGCAACTATCTGAGTATCGGCCAAGTCGTCAACCTACTTCGAGGCGCATACCCCGATCTTTCGAACTCAAAAATTAGATTTCTAGAAGATGAGGGGCTCATTACCCCTCATCGTACGCCTAAGGGATACCGTCAATACTCTAAGGAGGACGTTGATCGCCTGGAGGTCATCCTGCATTTGCAGAAGACCCGCTACATGCCGCTCAACGTGATTAAGCAGCGCTTGGAAAACGCCACGGACCTGTCAACGCTCGCTTACGAGGTGGGCTTGCTGTCCGATGTTCCGCTCAAGACGGAGCCCAAGGAGACCAAACAAAAGCTGCATCCCATCGAGACGATCCCCGACATGCTCGGTGTTGAGATTTCGTTTATCCGCTCCCTTGCCGAGAACGATCTTATCCGCATCATCAAGAGCCCGCAGAACCGAGAGCTCGTCGATGGCAGAGATTTCCCGATTATCCGCTACTGCTCGGAGCTGTCGCGCTTCCACATTGAGCCGCGCAACCTGCGTCAGTACGTATCGTCGGCAAACCGCGAGTCTTCGATGTTTGAGCAGGTTCTCGTGAGCATGCTCGGCATGGATACCTCTGATGATGAGCGCGACGCCAAGCTCGAGCGCGCTTTTAAGAAGCTGCACGACCTCACCGAGGGTGTGCATACCGCGCTCCTTAAGAACCGTGTCTTTGAGTCGCTCAACGCCGTGGTCGAGGACGCTGACATCGATGCTCTCGATGAGGAGATCGCGCGTTCCGAATCCACCAAGACTAAAAGCGATGGGGCAAGCGTCCCCGCGGTTGTCGCACACGACGAGTCGCTCGTACAGCCGTCCAAGGTCATCGTCACCTCGCATAGCTCGTCTGCTAACACGGGTAAATAACCGCCGTCCACCCGGCAATCCATGAAAGGTCATGCCATGTACGACTTCGAATCTCACATCGTCGATATCCCCAACTATCCCGAGCCCGGAGTCGTCTTTAAGGACATCACACCGCTCTTTGGCAATCCCGAGGCCCTGAAGGCCATGGTGGATGCCCTGGCCGAGCATTTTGCCGACATGGGCATTACCAAGGTCGTGGGACCCGAGGCCCGCGGCTTTATGGTCGGAGTTCCCGTGGCCGTCGCCCTGGGCGCCGGCTTTGTTCCCGCACGTAAGCCGGGCAAACTGCCGCGCAAGACGGTCAGCGAGAGCTACGAGCTCGAGTATGGAACGGATTCTATCGAGATCCATGCCGATGCTATCAGCTCTAAAGATACCGTGTTGATTCTGGATGACTTGGTCGCGACGGGCGGAACCGTCGAGGCAACAGGTAAACTGGTGCGAGATATGGGCGCAAAGCTTGTAGGCTATGGCTGTATCCTTGAGCTTGCGTTTCTTAACCCGCGCGAGAAGCTCACGCCGACTGACGACGATGTTGAGCTCTTTAGCCTGGTGACGGTGGACTAGCCGTTACCCTTAGTTACTGGAAAGGAAGCTACATGCGCACAGCAAACACGCACAGAAACATGGCACGCTGCGCTGCTACGGCAACCCTCGCTTGTGTTTTGGGCCTGGGCCTCGTGGCTCCGGCCTACGCCGATACCGCATCCGACCTTGCCGCTGCTCGTACTAAACTCGAGCAGATCGGCACGCAAACCCAGCAAATTCACGATGAACTCTCCGCACAGACGCAGGAGCTTGATCAGACTGCAGGCGAGATTACGCAAAAGCAGCAAGAGATCGCCGAAGGCCAGGCAAAGCTTTCGAGCTACGTTGCCGGTGAGTACAAGACCGGCGGCCTGAGTCTCCTTCAGGTCCTGACGGGTGTCGACGATCTGGGCGATATGCTCAACCGTCTGTTCTACTACGGCAAGGTGTCCGACAAGCAGGCCCAGACCATCCAAGAGGTCAAGGACCTTAAGCAGCAGCTCACCGATAAGCAGGCCGAGCAGGAGAAGAACGTCGCCGCGACGCAGAAGAAAGTCGACGAGCTCAATGCCCAGCAGGCTGAGGCCCAGAATGTCGTGAACTCCCTGGATTCACAGCTGCAGGCCGAGCTTGCTGCCGAGGCCGAGGCCAACGCTGCGCTGCAGGCTGGCATTAATGCCAGCACCGCCGAAAAGGCCACGGTGAGCAACGACACCGCCGGTACGACCGAGAACACCAACAATGGTGGCGGTACGACCAACAACGGCGGCGGCAACACGCCTGCGCCCGCGCCCGCTCCTGCCCCCACGCCGCAGCCCGTGACGCCCGCTCCGACTCCGACGCCTTCCGCACCGAGCCAGTCCGTTGACGGCGGTACCGTTGTTTCTCGCGCTTATAGCAAGCTGGGTTGCGCTTATTCTTGGGGCGGCATTGGACCGAACAGCTTTGACTGCTCCGGCTTTGTAAGCTATTGCCTCACGGGCCGCTACTGCCGTCTGGGCACCACCGGCACTTTCATGGGTTGGACCCGTGTGTCCGATCCGCAACCCGGCGATGTTGTGGTTAACTCCTACCATACCGGCATCTATATCGGTAATGGCCAGATGATCCATGCTTCCGACTACAAAACGGGCGTTATCATCAGCTCCGTCGCAGCCGGCATGAACAACAACTACATCTTCGTACGCTACTAATTTATTACTACAGCGAACGAACATGGGCCTCGCGATCTTGAGTCACGAGGCCCATTCTTTTTACCCCTACCGTTTGCCATAAAATCAGGATGGCTATGGTTGATTTCCGATCTCAGCCGAACACATTGAGCAAATAGGCCGTTCCCGCACCTAGCCGAACGCCCCCGCGGCCCCTCCCGGGGTCCGGGGGCGGTATTTTCCCAGTTGAAGGAACGGTGGAGATGTGTTTCGATGGGTCCGGTGGCCATGCTCCGCCCGCCGCCCGGCACCTCTTCCCAGACTCAGCCGAACGGTCGGTTCCGTCTATTCCGTTTTCCCTTTCAGGTTAGGACAGCGGGGCATCGCCCCTTTCCTCGCGCGCCCGCGCGATGAGCCCCGGCGTCAGGTCGAGTTCCTCGACGGGCACGTCCTCCACGCCGTACGCATCCAGCAGCGCCTCCGCGTCGGCGCCGAGCATCGCCCGGAAGGCGCGGGCGGGCGTCGCGAAGCCGAGCGCGCCGCGCGGCTCGGAGTTCACGTGCGACATGGCCAGCGCCAGGTCCGCCGGGGCCAGCCGGTCGAACCTGAGGCCGCGGCCCTTGGGCAGCAGCTTCCTGATCTCGACGTGGTTGCGCTCGCAGGCGCCCTTCTGGTCGCTGCGCCGGGGGTCGCAGTAGAACAGCCTCGTCTCGCCCTGCCCCTCGCCGAGCAGCGCCGCGATCGCGCCCTCGTCGGAGAACTCGGGGCCGTTGTCGGTGAGCACGGCGCGGAACACGCGGCGCGTCCCGTCGGCGCCGAGGACCGCCCGGACGCCCTCCAGGGCGCCCGCGACGCACCCGGCGGTCTTCTCCTCCAGCGGCAGCGCGAGCTGGAGCCTGCTGGGGCGGTGCAGCAGCGTGAGCAGGCAGGCGCCGTCCTCCCGGGCCCCCTCGACGGTGTCCATCTCCCAGGCCGCGGCGCACGCGTCCTCCCCGAGGGCGAGGAACGCGGCATGTGACCTGCGGGCGGAGTGGCGGGTCGCCGCCCGGCGCGCGGCGCGCTTCCTCGGCCTGTAGCCGACCTTGCGCCTGAGCTCCATGTTGGTCATGCCGTCGTAGCCCGCCGAGACCCAGCGGTAGATGGTCGACGGCGACAGGTCCACCGGGCCGCCGTTGCGCGCCGCCATCTGCTCGGGCGACAGCCCCCGGCGCAGGCAGTCCCTTATCGCCTCGAGCCTGGCCGCCGCGGCGGGCTCGTCGGCGTCTATCCCGCGCCTGGACGAGACGAGGACCGAGTCGGCGCACAGCTGCGCGGCCCGGGCCTCGTAGAAGACGTGCGGGCGGCGCTTGCAGCCGATCGCGCGGTACCGCCCGCACCCGTTGCAGCAGCGCGGCCACGCGGCCAGGCGCGGGCAGGCCGCCGACAGGTCGGCGGAGGCGTCCACGCGCTCGCCGCGCCTGGCCTTCGGCGCCGTCACGAACCTGTGCGACGCCACCTCGGCGCTCACCGTCGAGGGCGACCTGCCCAGCTCCCTCGCGATCTCCCTGCACGACGCCCTGCGCTCCAGCATCCTCTGGACCGTGTCCCGCTCGTGCCTCGTGAGCCTTCCGTAGGCCCTCGGGACCGCCCTTGCGGAGCCCCTTTTCTTCTTTCCGGACATGCCGTCCTCCGATCTCCCGGGGCCGGCCGATCCGGCCCTCAGGGTATCGGGTTCCCACATTCATCCGTACATGTACGGATGAATGTGGGAGGTGTTCGGATAAAGTCGATAATCAAGGTCAGGATGGCTATCTAGTATTCAAAACTAGATAGCCATCCAATCAATCAAAAAGATGGCTATAATTGTTGGGGAACAATTAGAAAGGACCCTCAATGAGCTGGGCACTTATCTCCGATTCGAGCTGCAATCTTCGCGATTGGCAACCAACCGCACCTCATACCACCTTTGCATTTGCACCCCTTAAGATCCGAGTGGGGGAGCGTGAATTCGTTGACGACCTCTCGCTCGATGTTCACGAGCTTAATGTTGCCATTCAATCGGAAGCCGGCGCATCATCGAGCGCCTGCCCAAGCGTAGGGGAGTGGGCTGAGCTCTTTAAGCTCGCTGACAAGACGATTTGCATGCCCATCTCCGAGGGCGTCTCGGGAAGCTACAATGCCGCGGCCACCGCGCGTGACATGGTGCTTGCCGAAGAGCCCAACCGTCAGATTCATTTGGTTAACTCGCGAGCCGCAGGTGGCAAAATGGATCTGATCTTCTTGCTGTTCGACCGCTATCTTACGAGCAACCCGGATGCCTCCTTTGAGGACGCCTGCGCTTACTTCGATAGCTTGGAGCAGAACAGCAAGATCCTCTTTAGTTTGTGCAACTACGAAAACCTTGCGAAGGCCGGACGTATCCCTAAGGCGGCCGGCGTTATTGCTAACAAGCTCAATATCCGCATTTTGGGCACGGCGAGCGAAGCGGGCAAAATTGAACTCGTTGGGCACACCCGCGGCGAAAAGAAGATGCTCACCAAGATTGTCGACACCATGGAGGCCGAAGGCTTTACCGGCGGCGAGGTCGTTATCGACCATGTCGAGAATGAGGCGGGCGCCCAAGCACTTGCCAGCCGCATTGTGGAGCGCTGGCCAAGCTCCAAGACTATCATCATGCCCTGTAACGGGCTAGATTCATACTATGCCGAAATGCATGGGCTCATTATCGGCTACGGCATGGGCGTGGCTTCGGGCCAATAACGTCCAACCAAGCAAAAATACGGGCGGGACAAAGTGACAGATGGCCCTTTGCTCCGCCCGTTATATACGTTGGCTAGCTATTAAACCCATTAAACTTTAGATAGCTCATCAGGTACGCCTTCGAAACGAAGGATGAAACCGCACTGCGCACAAGCAGCGACTCACGCGTTACCTGATGCGCCGTATCGGGAACCGGCGTCTGCTCGACGGAAAACGCCGAACGAATCGATGCCTCGAGCTGATCGACCACATAATCGAAGGCCGTCGGGGCATCGTAGCTCAAACGCTGAATGTTAAAGAGTGCCTGCACCGCAGCAATAGGTAACACCTGCTTAAAGAGGCAGATAGCGATCAGGCGGGCAATCTGCTCGCGGCCATATTGCTTTTTAACCGGAGCAGGCACCAGGCCGACCTTCACGTAGTTGTTGATCATCGATGGCGTAATGACGGGCTGCTCAACGCAAATGGACAGCGGCTCCATCCACAGCGCAACATACTCAATGACCTGGTCGCGGTAGAGCGTCACATTGGGCAACTGGTTATAGCGCGGCAGACTCAACGTATTGAGTTTACGCACGATATCGGACTGAATGAATGCATCGGGCAGCACCGTGGGCTGAATATCCTCGGGCTTAATGCTGACCGACGAATCGGACATCGGAATAACGTGTTTAACGTGGTTCATAAAGGTCCTCCATTCATTTTCTATATTGTATTCTAGGTTATCTAGTTTTGCATACCACATAGCCGGCAAGAAAATTGGCGGGACAGTGCACTGATGCTTCGTCCCGCCAATTAGTAAATTGATAACAACCTTACATAAGATATATTATCGTACTTATCCACGGAGAAACGCGTATGCGCTCGTTGCTGCTATGGCTCCGTCCGAAACAGCGGTCACAACCTGGCGTAAACGTTTGGAACGGATATCGCCAGCGGCAAATAGACCTGGCGTGCGGGTCGCCATGGATTCATCAGTCAGAATGCCGCCATCAGGCGCCAGATCGACTAGATGCTCAACAAGCTCGGTATGTGGCTGCGTCCCCGTAAAGACAAAGATGCCAAACGAGCCGGGCTCAAATGACTCGGCATGAGTTTCCCCAGATGCATTGTCCTTAAAGGTAATCGTCGTTGGCATGGCTTCGCCCGATAGCTCCACAATACTAGTTTGGTACCTAACTGTAATATTGTCCTTTGCGAGTACTTTCTGAACAACACCATCCGGCGCACGGAACTGGTCGCGGCGCAGCACGATGGTCACACTGCTGGCAATGTCGGACAGGAACAGCGCCTCTTCGCATGCCGAATTGCCACCACCGATTACAAAAACCTGCTTGCCGCGGAAAAACATGCCGTCACATGTTGCGCAATATGAAACGCCACGACCGCGATACGTATCCTCGCCTGCGAAACCTGCCGGACGCGGCGTGGCACCCATGCAAGCGATAACGCTCGAGGCCAGCGTATCGCCCATATCGTGATGCACCGTAAACAACGCTGCATCGGCATCGTAATCGATACCCGTAACCATGCTCCATGTAACCTGTGCTCCCAGGCCCTCTGCATGCTGCTGAAAACGCTCGCCGAGTTCGGCGCCACTCAGGAGCGGGAAACCCGGATAGTTCTCGACCTCATTGGTTGTGGCGATCTGCCCTCCCGACATGCCCTGCTCAATCACGGTCGTCGTAAGGTTGGCACGCGCAGCATAAATGGCGGCAGCATAGCCCGCGGGGCCGCCACCGATAATCGCAACATCGATCGGCTTATCGGTAGTCATGAAGCGTCCTTTCGTCGAAACGTTGTCGTTCTTTGCGCTCGTACCCAAATTTACGTGAACGTGACACTCATGCACTACAATGATAAATCCGTATTACAAAGCTGAAGGGGAGTTATCGATGGACCAGGCGCAGACGAGTGACGACGCTCCCCTGCTCACGCACAGCACTCCCCAATCGGAGCAAACCACGCTCCTGGCTCAGCAAAAACCTCTCGTGACCATCGTGCACGCCTCCGTTGGCTCGGGCCACAAGGCCGCCGCAAATGCGATAGCGCAGGCATTCGACCTCATCCGCGGCACCAATGGCATCCCCGAGGATATTGAGATTGAAGTGCTCGATATCCTTGATTTTGGACGTATTAAATTCGACGGCAATAAGACCGCGGCTTCTTTTACGGGAGCCACGCGCCCCATTTACGACCTGACCTGGCGATATACGCTTACGGGACATCTTCTCTGGGGTGGCGGAACGGCATGGTCGCGAATTATGTTCCCCGCCTTCAACGAATATATTCGTAGCCGCAGGCCCATAGCCGTGGTTGCAACGCACATCACAGCAGCCAATGTTGCCGTGGGCGCCCGCGTAATTACGGGTATCGATTATCCGGTCATCTGCGTACCGACCGACTACGAAGTCGAGGGATGGTGGCCCCACAAGGACACCGATTTATTCTGTGTTGCCAACGAATTTATGGCCGAAACGCTGCGTCCGCGCAAGGTGCTCGAGACAAAGATTCGCATTACCGGCATTCCTATTCGCACCGGATTCGACACGGATTACGATCGCGAGGAAGAGCTAGCCAAGTTCAACCTCCCCACCGACAAGACCGTCGTGCTGGTTATGGCCGGCGCCAGTTTACCTCAACCGTACGTCCGCTTTCGCGCGGCGATGGACCAGACCCTCCCCTTCCTACGCAGCTTTGAGGACATGCATTTTGTCTTTTTGCCGGGCAAGGATGAGGAATACGCCGACCGCCTCAAGACGCTCTTCGACGCCATGAAACTCGAAAACGTTACGGTTCTGGACTACGTGGACGACATGGCGGCCCTCATGCACGGCTGCGACCTGGCAATTCTCAAATCGGGCGGACTCACCGTCACCGAGTGCCTGTGCGCGCATCTGCCGATGATCCTGCTGGGCAAGTCCTATGGCCAGGAAAAGGCCAACACCACGATGCTCACCGGCATGGGCGCCAGTATGCATGTCACCACCGCACGAGAACTCATCGTAACCCTGCGCCACCTGCACGACCATCCCGAATCACTCAAAGCGCTACTCATCAACGGCGAAGTTCTACGCCGCCCCCACGCAGCCGAAGACATAGCCATCGCAACCATGGAGCTCGTAGGCAAACCCCAAAAGCGCAAAAGAGCCTTTTGCCGCTTCTACTGGGGCGGAAAACCCGCGCATATCCGCTAGCGTCTTTATGTCCGCTTACCTGCGGGAGGCCCCTATATATCATCCCATGCTCAAACATTCTCGCTTCGCTGCGAAACTGCGCGTGGGACGATATATAGGGGCCTCCCGCAGGTAAGCTGCGTTTACGTACTAGCAGCTATACCAGATTCCCCACCACTAGAACCTTCAAAGGCGAAACCGGAAAATCTAAATACAGTAAGCCAATGCGACAAAGGGATTGTTCCTTTGTCGCATTGGCTTACTAGAATGTAAATATTTTTTCAAGCGAGTAGCCGCCCGCCTGCCTCTCACACATATCGTTCCACGCGCAGTTTCGCAGCGAGCGAAGCGAAGCGAGAATGTTTGAGCATGGAATGATATGTGTGAGAGTCGGGCGGGAGGGATACGAGCGCCCCTAGGCGACGCCGCTGGAGCCGAAGCCTCCTTTGCCTCGGTCGGTTTCGTCTAGTTCGTCTACTTCTACGAGGTTGACCGTGGGGACTTCTTGGATGACGAGCTGGGCGATGCGGTCGCCTTTGTTGATTTGGATGTCGTTGGTGGGATCCAGGTTGATGAGGATAACCTTGAGTTCTCCTCGGTAGTGAGCGTCGATGAGGCCCGGCGTGTTGACTATAGACAAGCCCTGCTTGATGGCCAAGCCGCTGCGGGGCTGGACGAAGCCGGCGTAGCCATCGGGCAGGGCGATGGCCAGCCCCGTAGAGACCAGACGGCGTTCGAAGGGCTTCAGGACGCAGTCTTCGTTGGAGCGTAGATCCAAGCCGGCATCGGTGGGATGGGCGTATTTGGGAAGCTCGACGGTGGGGTCGAGACGCTTTATGTTGACGGTAATGTTGGACATGGAATCACCTTAGCTTGTCGAGCTCTTGCAGAAATTCATCGACGTCTTTGAAATCGCGGTAGACCGAGGCAAAACGGATGTACGCAACCTTGTCGATCTTGGCCAAGCGCTTGAGCACCATGTCACCCAACTCATGGGACGTGACGGCCGTCAGTGTGCGAGAGCGCAGCTCGACCTCGATGTCGTCGATAATCTCATTGAGCTTCTTAGTGTCGATATCGCGCTTGATGGTGGCGCGCATCAAGCCGACGAGCAGCTTATTGCGATCGAACCGCTGCTTGGTTCCGTCTGACTTAATGACCTCGATAGGGTCCTCGCATCGCTCGAACGTTGTAAAGCGATAGTTACACGAGCAACATTCGCGACGGCGCTTAATGGTGTTATTTGACTCCTGCATACGGGAATCAACGACGCGGGTATGTGCCTTGCCGCATTTGGGACAGCGCATGGTACCTCCTCTTAAACGATAACAAGGGTACCATGCGCAGCGCGATAATGATTACGAACGAGCAGGAACCTTAAGATGCGCACCGGCGGCGAGCGAACCATGCTCCAGATGATTGACGTTACGGATCATGTCGGAAGTCTCTTGCGTGGAAAGGCCTTCGATTGGATATTCCTCGGCAAGCGACCAAAGAGAATCGCCAGCCTGAACGCGAATGGTCTCGTAAGTAATGTTGGAAACGGACTCGGCATACGCGGCGTGACGAGCGCTAAAGACCGAAGTAGCGAGGACAAAGAAGAGCGTAAGCGCAACGGCGACGGCGACAATCGTCGGAACCTTCAGGGCAACGCGGGCCGGCGCGACTACAGCCTGCTGATTGCGAGCAGGCTTTACGGTCAAAGGTTGAATGCCGGAGCGGCCACCCTGAACAACCGTAAAAGTGGGTTCTGCAGGCGTCTCGAGCTTAAGGGCGAGGTTTCCCTGGACCATATTCGTTGCGTTCATCATGTTCTCCTCTCGCGTGTTTTGCTGAGAACAGTTTTATCAAGCCGCGCGGACAAAAATGTCTAGCGCGAGAACGAATGTTCGGTTATTATTATCTTCGAACAGTTGTTCCTGTCAAGCAAAATTCGAACATTTGTTTGACATGGGTAGAGAGGATGCCCTGATGGCTCGCAAAATTACCAAGCGTCAGCAGCAAATTTACGACTTCATCAAGGAATATCAGCAGGAGAAGGGTTATCCGCCCAGCGTGCGCGAGATGGCTTCTGCCGTGGGCCTTTCCTCCCCCAGCACCGTGCACGCCCATCTCTCTGCCCTGGAGGCGCGCGGGCTACTCAAGCGCGATGCCACCAAACCGCGCGCCCTGGAACTCTTTAACGAGGACGGTTCCTCTGTCTCAATTTCTAAATCTGACGAGCCCACCGCACCTCGCGGAACGGTCTCGCTACCGCTCGTTGGTCGCGTCGCGGCAGGGATTCCCATTCTGGCCGAGCAGAATATTGAAGACACGTTTACTATCCCGACCGAAATCGCCACTGATCAGGGTTCCTTTATCCTTGAGGTGCATGGGAGCTCAATGATCAATGTCGGCATCTTCAATGGCGATTACATCATCGTCCGTGAACAAAAGAGTGCCATGAACGGCGAAATTGTCGTGGCCATGATTGATGGTTCAGCGACCGTCAAGACGTTCTACAAGGAGCAGGGGCGCGTGCGCTTGCAGCCCGAGAACGAAACTATGGAGCCCATCTATGCGACGAACCCCGTTATTTTGGGTAAAGTTGTCGGTTTAATGCGCCGGTTCTCGTAATGCAAAAACGCATCACCATCTTTGATACCGTCCGCGGGTTTACGATGATTTCTATGGCAGGTTTTCACGCTTGCTATGATCTCGCCTACCTGTACGGCTGGGATATGCCTTGGTTTACCCAGACTGTCTTTCAAGACGTCTGGCGCGCCAGCATCAGCTGGGTATTTTTGTTTATCGCGGGTTGGATGTGCACTCTTTCGCGCAACAATATCAAACGTGCCGCCAAATACGCCTTAGCAGCACTCGTTGTCTGGTTGGCAACAACACTTGTCTCATTCGACGATTCGGTTAATTTTGGCATCATCTACTGCATGGCCGCATGCACCGGCATCGTGGCGTTGACCGATCCCGTCCTTAAGAAGATAACGGCGAGATGGGGCATGCCCCTATGCCTTGTGTTGTTCGCCCTCACCTGGAGCATCCCCAAAACGATCTACCCTGTCCCCTACCTGGCGTGGCTGGGATTTCCGAGCCCTGGGTTTGTCTCAGGTGATTACTACCCCATCATCCCGTTTATCTTTATGTATCTTGCAGGATACTTCGCCGCACACATAGCGAAGAGTATCGATAAGACCGTCCCTAGCTGGGCCTACGCCAACCCCCTGCCGGCGCTCGCCAGCCTTGGACGTCACGCTCTCCCCTTTTATCTGCTGCATCAGCCCATCATTCTGGGCATTTTGGAGATCGTCTACTCGGTGCGATAACGCTCGAGCCGCGGTGCAATACGAGCCGGCAGTTTCGCCACAATGCGAACGCCGTCCTCGAGATATTCCTCATGCAGAAGGGTTCCCTGCTCATGCACCAGCGTGATGAGAGCGCCCTCACGATACGGGATATCAGCGGAGAGCAACACATCGGTGGCAGCTGCCTCGCGAGCAATCCGGTCGACGAGATCGTCGAGCCCCTCGCCCGTTTGGGCCGAGAACAGAACGGCCTCCGGATAGCGACGACGGAAACTCAATCGATCGACGCTATCGAGAAGATCGATTTTATTGAATACGGTCAGCGTTAAACGCTCTCCGGCGCCGATCTCATCAAGCACGCGGTCGACAGCCTCCAGCTGCCGCTCATAGTCCTCGTCAGACGCATCTACGACTTTGAGAATTAGATCGGCACCCAAAACCTCGGACAGCGTCGATTTAAAGGCATCGACCAGACCATGCGGCAGCTTTTGAATAAAGCCGACGGTATCGGTAATCGTCATGCCGCGACCGCCGGGCAGACGATACGAACGCGTCGTCGGGTCGAGCGTAGCAAACAGCTTGTCCTGCGAAAGTACCGTAGAGCCGGTCAGACGATTGAGCAACGTCGATTTACCGGCATTGGTATAACCGGCTAACGCGACGCGAAACGCCGGGGACTCAATGCGACTCTTGGATTGAACATCGCGACGCTGTTCAACCTGCTTGAGCTCACGACGAAGCGCAGCGATCTTATTACGAATGAGGCGACGGTCGACCTCGAGCTGACTTTCGCCCTGACCAAAACGTGAGCCGATGCCGCCGCGCGTCTGCTCCTTAGCGAGATGGCTCCACATGCCACGCAGGCGAGGCAACAAATATTGAAGCTGTGCCAGCTGTACCTGCAAGCGTCCCTCACGCGTCTGAGCATGCAGGCCAAAGATATCCAGGATCAGTGCAGTACGATCGATAATCTTTACCGGCTCGCCCACGGCTTTCTCCAAATAGGATTGCTGCGAGGGGGTCAGGTCATCGTCAAAAATAACGACATCGGCATCCATGCGATGCACCAGGCCGCACAGCTCTTCAACCTTACCGGAACCGATAAACGATTTAGGATACGGCTTTACTAAACGCTGCGACAAGCGTGCCACGCACTGGGCACCAGCTGTGTGGGCAAGACGCTCCAGCTCATCAAGCGAGCGATCGAGCGGCCATGCATTGTCGCGCCACTCAACACCAACTAAAATGGCACGCTCGGGCTCGGGTGCCGTGGGAACAAGGGGGAAACGGGGCATTAGGCAGCCTCAATACGATGCAGGATATCCTCAACGACCTCATCGATCGTACATTCATCCATATCAAACCACACGATACGGTCATCGCGCTTAAACCACGAAAGCTGACGCTTGGCATAACGACGCGAACGCATCTTAATGAGTTCGCGAGCCTC
>CAJLJQ010000052.1:0-14797 GCA_905207015.1 uncultured Collinsella sp.
GAGGGGAGGAATGCGAATCAAACTCAACAGGGCAGGCTTTTTCATCGCCTATTGCCTGCTCCGTTGCTGAATACAATATAGTTCACCGTGGTTTACTTTGTAGCGTCAATATGTTCCCCCATAGCTTCTCCATAAGTTAGCTCAGGTAAACTAGAACCACCACAAAGGGGACAGGCACCTTTGTGGTGGTTTTAACCACGGCAGAGCCGCTAGAGCCCTGCAGGCCAGCGACAGGCGGCCAAGTCGACGTGCATGTCGTCCTTAAACGCCACACCCTCCCCTAGCAAAAGCTCACGTTGAGCATCGGGACCGCCAAAAGCAAAACCATCGCATATGCGGCCATCGGCAAACACCACGCGGTGACAGGGAATCTCGCCGGGGCGCGGATTGCCATGCAGGGCATACCCCACGTACCGCGCACTTCGTGGACGTCCAGCAAGCAGCGCCACCTGACCATACGTGGCGACCATCCCCTCGGGAATCTGCTCGACCACCTCGTACACCCGCTCAAAAAAGCCCTCAGACGCCATTGCTCGCTCCCTTCCACCCGGAATAGCATAAACCACCACAAAGGTGCCTGTCCCCTTTGTGGTGGTTTTGGCAGGTGGGCTAGTTAACGGGCTGGAAGAAGGCTACGGCTACGGCGCCGGGGCCTACATGGGTGCCGATGGTGGCGCCGATGGTGTGAACGGGCAGTTCGCCCTCGGTGTGGCCAGCCCACAGTGCCGCGCTGTCCTCGATATACTTCTTGAGCACCGCATCCGAAAGGCCCGTATAGCCGAGCGCCAGCGGCATGGAAAAGTCGATGCCGCCTGCCTTTTCGACCTTCTGGTTGAGCAGGTTACGTCCGTTCTTGGAACCGCGCGCCTTGCCCAGCTGCACGATCAGACCGTCCTCGGCAGCCACAACAGGCTTTACGTTGAGCAGCGTACCCACGGCACCGGCAGCAGCAGACAGGCGACCGCCGCGCACCAGGTACTCCAGCGTCTCGAGCAGACCAATAACCACCACGCGGTCACGGACGGCCTCGACAGCCGCCGCGATCTGGGCCGCGCCCTGGCCCTCGTCCACTAGGCGCAGGGCATACTCGACCAGCACGCGCTCACCCAGGGTAACGTTATTGCTATCAACCACATACACGTCGCCGCCCGGCGCCTCGGCAAGTGCGGTACGGGCGCTCTGATTGGTCCCCGAAAGTTTGGCACCCACGGTAATAATCACCGCCTCGTCGCCGGCCTCACGTGCTTCGGCAATCGCCTGCGAAAAGGCGTACGGGTTGACCTGACCGGTCTTGGGCAGCTCGTCGCGCTCCACGAGCATCTCGTAAAAGCGCTGGTGATCGATGTCGACGCCATCCATATACACATCGGTGCCAAAGGTAACGGACAGCGGCAAGACGGACAGCGCCGGGTGCTCCGCCGGCGACATATCGCTGGCGGAATCGGTAATAATGCGGACGGACATAGCGAATCCTTTCTTGCGCAGGTCTCGCGCAGGGAATTTTGACAGCAATGTCCCGGCACGGCATACGCGCTCAAACGGGACGATGCAGTTTTTAATGGGAAGCAAATGCCTTGGCGGCCTTAGATCTCACGCAGGGTGTTGAGAATCGTACGCAGCGACGCATACATCTGCTCGCGCTGCTCCACACCCATAGCCTTACCGGTGGTGTCGAGCACCTCGCGAATGATGCGGTCCGCCTCGCTCATGCTCTCGCCGCCCAGAGCGGTCAGGCGCACCGGGGCACGATACTTAACGGCCGCATCACCCGAGTCGTCGACCTCGACGTAGCCGCCCTCCTCCAGATGCGCGAGCGTGCGCGAGACGGCGGCACGGGTCACGCCTGCCACGCGAGCCAGGTCAGCGCCAGTCAGGCCGTCCTTGCTGCGCTCAAGATAGTACAGGCACATAACGTCGGAGCCCTTGAGGCCCAGCCTTGCGCCCTCGGATGTCTTAATGCGCTGGATCTCCTTGTAGAGCCCGCTGATCAGTCCGACAAAGTCCTCGAAACGTGTCTCGTCGTTCTGCTGCATGGGAGACGACCGCCTTTCGCTTACATGATGCTAACGGGTAAACATCTTAGCCGCACGAGGCAACACCCATACCCAAATATCCCATTTGTTAACCCATCAACATAAAAACCACCACAAAGGGGACAGGCACCTTTGTAGTGGTTTTGACCGGCGAACATGATCCGCAGGCGTCGCTACAGTTCCACGCAGGGATTGTCGCGGGTCACAAGCGTCTTAACGACAACCGTCGCTCCCAGATAGCGCTCGAGCAACTCGGCGAGACGATCAACGGCAGCCTGGCAATCCCCCATCCGCTCGGGCTCCACGCACTCAATCGCCAGGAATGCATCGGCCGAATCGTCGGACAGCGCCGTGCGAACGCCATCGCGCCAGTTCCAGCAGCGGCATACGGCGCCCGCATCATCGATGTAGGCGAGCTCGCCGGGCAGCGTCGGGTCATCCGTTTCCTCGCCAAGTGGCAGGAACGCATCGCCGCCGTCAGTCACCTTCAAGCGAAGATCCCCCTCAATCGCATGCAGGTCCTCGCCGCCAACGGGCAGCGCGTAGGTCAGCGACACCGTGTTGTAGATGTCCACCGCGGGCGTAATGTGGCCCACCGGTTTGCCCTTGAGCACGCGCTTGAGCAGGCTCTCAATTGAGCAACGCGCGCCCTTTTTGGTCTTGAACAGCCGATAAGCCTCGCGCCATGCCTTGACCGGTGCGTTCTCGCTGATAGTATCGCTGGTCAGATGACGCTCCGCGTCGATATTGGCGCGGTCGAGCAACGCCGCAATCGCGTCCACGTCCTCTTGAGGAATCTGAGCCGCGGGCTTCATGCCCTTTACGACCACAACACCGACAGCCGCCTGCGGAAACAGCTCCCAAAACGAATCCTCGGCAATAAAGCTCTTCATGTGCTCTCCCTTCATAGCATGCGCCCGAGCCCGGGTGCCTAAACAAAAAGCGCCCTTACGACGGCCACCTTCAAAGTCCTACGGTGCCGCCACAAGAGCGCTTACGCTGCCCCCATCCGGAGAAGGGAGCGATATGTCAGGCGTATTGTAACCCGAGTCATCCGCGCGAGTAAAACCACCACAAAGGTGCCTGTCCCCTTTATGGTGGTTTTGGGTCTGAGGCGACGCTAGTGTCGGAGTCCCAGCAGGCCGCGGCCGCGATGACGGGCGTCGGCGTGCACCAGAGCGTGCGGACCGGCGGCCTTCACGGACTCGGGCAGGTGCGAGTACTTCTTCTCGAAGTTCTCCTCGAACATCACGGCCAAGTTGTGCGCGGCCTCGTCGTAGCGCGCGGTGCTCTGCCAGTACTGGCGCGGCACCAGGATGCCGTCGGGCACGCCGTGGCACGTGGTGGGAATGTCGACGTTAAAGATATCGTCATGCACGAATTCGCTGTCCTCGATGGCACCGTCGAGGGCGCGGGCCACCAGGGCGCGCGTGTAGGCAAGCTCGATGCGATGGCCCACGCCGTAGCCGCCGCCAATCCAGCCGGTGTTGACCAGGTACACACGCGTGCGGCCGTCGGCGATGCGCTCACCGAGCATCTTGGCATAGACCATGGGGTCGAGCGGCATAAACGGCTCGCCAAACAGCGAAGAGAACGTGGGCGTGGGCTCGGTGACGCCGACCTCGGTGCCGGGGATCTTGGCCGTAAAGCCCGTCACGAAGTGGTACATGGCGGCATCGGCCGTCAGGCGTGAGATGGGCGGCAACACGCCAAAGGCGTCGCAGGTCAGGAACAGCACGACGCTTGGAGTGGTGCCCATGCCCTTGGTCCACGCGTTGGGAATGTGCTCGACGGGATAGGCCACGCGCGTGTTGTGCGTGATCGAGATGTCGTCGTAGTTGGGCTTGCGGTTCTCGTCGAGCACCACGTTTTCGCAGATCGCGCCAAAGCGGACGGCGTTGAAGATCTCAGGCTCGTGGAACGCGTCCAGGCCCTCGCATTTGGCGTAGCAGCCACCCTCGATGTTGAAGATGCCCATGTCGGACCAACCGTGTTCGTCGTCGCCGATCAGCAGGCGCGTGGGGTTGGCCGAAAGCGTGGTCTTGCCGGTGCCGGAGAGACCAAAGAACACGGCGGTCTCATGCGTGACGGGGTCCATACTGGCCGAGCAATGCATGGGCAGCACGTCGTCCTCGACGGGCAGCAGGTAATTCATGACGCTGAAAATGGACTTTTTGATCTCGCCGGAGTAGCCGGTGCCGGCGACCAGAATCACGCGCTCCTGGAAGTTAATGACCACGGCGGCGCTGGAGTTGAGGCCCTTGATGGCGGGATCGCACTGGTAGCCCGGCGCGGCGAGCACGCAGAAGTCCGGCTCGCCGGTGCGTGCGATTTCACGGGCAAGCGGGCGGGCGAGCATCTGCTTAATAAAGAGCGCCTGGCTGGCACGCTCGCAGGCGACAAGCAGACGACGCGTATGGTTGCGGTCGGCACCGGCCATACCGCGAGTGACGAACACGTCGCGCTCGTTGAGATAGTCGACGATGCCGGCCTTGATGGCCTCGTAGCTCTCGACAGACAGCGGGCGGTTGACGGCACCCCAGGCAATCTTGTCGTGAACATCGGGGGTGTCAACGATAAAGCGGTCATTAGGCGAGCGGCCAGTGCGCTCCCCCGTCTCGATCACCAGCGCGCCGTTGGAGGCCATACGACCTTCGTTGCGACGGATGGCGTGCTCGACGAGCTCGGCTGCCGGCAGGTCGACCAGCAGGCGGGGCTGGTTCTCGGCAGGATCTTCGACCAGCGTAATGCCAAAGTTGGACAGAACTTCTGCAGGGGTAACACCTGGCATGGGGCCTCCTTTAAAAGCGCGACACGTGGACGAGGCGCGCACTTTACTCACGTAAAGCCCGTTGTACCCGATATGCAAAAACGTTTTTGCGGCAACGGCGAAGCGCCCGCCCAACGGTCAAAAATCGCACGCAAGCGGCCTAGTCATTGGAGACGTTCTTGAACAGGCAACATTCAAGGAGTGTCCCCGAATGCCGGCACTTAGGGACGTTCCCAAAGTGCCGGCACATAAGGAACGTCCCTAAGTGCCGACTATAGTGGCAGGCCTTGTCCGAGCATGGCGATGGCGCTCATGAGGACCAGCATGCCGGCGGCGTAGGGCAGCACGGCGCTCAGGAGTTCGGCGTCCTTGCCGCGCACGCGTACGGCGGCAAGACCAATGGCGAGCGTCTGCGGCGAGATCATCTTGCCGGCGGCGACACCCAGGGCGTTCAGCGCGACCATCCAGTAGTCACTCACGCCCAGCGCCGTAGCCGCCTGGCTCTGGATGGGACCGAACAGCATGCCCGACGACGTGCCCGAACCGGTCACGAACGCACCGACGGCACCGATCCACGGGGCCAGAATCGGGTACAAACTACCGGCGACAGCGATACAGAACGCGCTGATCGACGAGATCATGCCCGCATAGCCCATCACCTTGGCGCAGCCCAGCACCGAAAGCATGGTAATGACCGTCGGCATCATCTGCTTGACAGTCGCGGCCAGCACCTCGCCCATCAAGCGCGGCGAAGCGCCCTGAATGGCACCGCCGACAAACGCAGCCAGGAAAATCCAAACACCCGGCGTGTTGATCCACGAAAACGTAAGCGTACCGGGGTTCTCGCCGCAATATACCTGCACGTGACTCGCAAACGGCGCGAGCGCGGCATGTACAACGGGCACCAGGTTGGACGTACCCAGCAGCAGAACAAAAATCAGGATGAAGCACGACCAGGCAGAAAGCGCCGACTTAACGGTGAGCTGTTCGCCGGCCTCGATATTCATGTGAAAGCGTGCGTCCAGATGCCCCGACTTCTCGGCACGCATAGCAAGCGCAGCTGTCAGCCCGAGCGAAACGATAGAACCGACGACGACGGCAAGCTCGGGACCCACAAACCTAGCAACGACCAGAGCCGCACCGGCAAAGGACACGCCGGAGAGCACGGCGATGCCCGCCGCGCCACGTAGGCGCTCGGCAACGCCTGCAACGTTGCCCTGGTCCTCGGCAACACGACCAGCAACCAGTACGATAAACAGCGGCATCATCACAAAGAAAGGCGCCAACTGCACCAGCTGAACGGTCGCCAGGTGCAGGGAATCCAGACCCACCAAGTCGGCAACGGACACCGTGGGGATGCCGATGGAGCCGTAGGGTGTGGGTACGCCGTTGGCCAGCAGGCAGATGAGCACGGCGGGCACGGCCTCAAAACCCAGGCCCGCGAGCATGCCGGCAGGAATGGCGACGGCAGTGCCAAAACCGGCCATGCCCTCCATAAAACCACCGAAGCACCAGGCCACGAGCAGCGCCAGCAGACGGCGGTCGCTGCTGATGGAGGTGATCATGCTGCCGATCACGTCCATGGCGCCCGTGCGAACGCACAGGTTATACGTGAATACCGCGGCGATGATCACCAGGACGATGGGCCACAGAGCCATCAAAAAGCCTTCAAGCGAGGCGGTCGCGATCTGCGCTGCCGGCAGGTGCCACCATGCGAAGGCAAGCACGCACGAAAGGACAAACGATCCGATAGCGGCCTTCCAAGCTGGCCATTTAAAGCACAGCAGCATCACGACCAGCCAAATAATCGGCACAAGAGCCAGTAAGAATGCGGCGACGTCCATAGGTAGAAGCTCCTTGGTGCCGCGTGGGCGGCATCGGGGGGGGGTGTCACAAAACTTCAACAGGATACCGCACACTTACCGACAAATTACAGCCGCCTGCCGAAAATATTGAACAATCCGTTCAAAAACACGAGCGAACACCCTCGCGTCTATACTAGAGCGCAGCAATAGAAAGGACCCCGCTTTGAGCATCACGCCCCTCGATAGCATTCGCCGCGCCATCGCCCGCCGCAATGGCGTCGCCGACCCCGCCGTAGCGGGCAGCGGCACCGCAAGGGCCCAGGGCGGACGCATCGAGAATGGCCTGTTCCCCGCCTCCCACACGGCCGAAGAGCTCGCGCGCATCCAGGAGCTGAGCCAGCGCAACGCCGGCGGCCCCGACAGCAGCCAGGCCACGCGCCGTCGCCGGCGCGAACGCGATCGGGAGCCCGGCCCCGTCCGCCGCATGGTCAACGCCTGGTGGAACCGTCTGCTCGGTGCCGTCTACGGCGGCGGCTTCTCCATGCAGGAAGCGGAATACGAGGAGCACGCCACCAGTCGCGACTATCTTTGGAACACCCTCGGCACCGCCGTGTGGGGCTTGGCATTTCCGCTGCTCACCATCGTGTCTACGCAGCTCGTGGGCGCCGAAGAAGCAGGCAAATTCTCCATCGCCTTTGTCACCGGCACGCTCATCATGATCGCGTGCAACTACGGCGTGCGTAATTTCCAAGTCTCGGATATCGACGAAACGACGTCCTTTGCCTCTTATCAGCTCAACCGCTGGCTTTGCGGAGCGATCGCCCTAGGCTGCGGTCTCATGTACAGCAGCGTCCGCGGCTACGACGCGCAGATGGCGACGATCGGCCTGGGCGTCTACCTGTATAAGGTGATCGACGGCGTGGCGGACGTATACGAGGGCCGCCTGCAGCAGGCCGATAAACTCTACCTGGCTGGCATGAGCCAAACGCTACGCTCCGTCGGCGTCATCGTGGTGTTTAGCGCGGCGCTGTTCCTTACGCGTAGCATGCCCATCACGGCCATGGCCATGGGTGTCACCGCCATCGCCTCGCTCGTGCTGGTCACCGCGCCGCTCGCCCTGCTCGAGACCGAGAAATCGCGCCGCGTGAGCCTACGCGAGGTCGGTCACCTGTTTGTCCAGTGCGCTCCGCTCTTTGGCGCACTGTTCCTGTTCAACCTTATCGAGAGCATGCCCAAGTTTGTGATGGAGGGCACGCTGGCATACAAATATCAGCTGTACTTTAATGCACTGTTTTTTCCGGCGCAGGCCATTTTGTTGAGCATTGGATTTATCTATAAACCGCAGCTCCTGCGCTTGTCGAGCATTTGGGCTAATCCTCGCAAGCGTCGTCGCTTTGACCTGATTATTGTTGCCGTTATGGCGCTGATCGTGGTCATCACCGGCGTGTGCGCCGCATTTATGGCAGGTCCCGGTATTCCCCTCATGAGCTTTATGTACGGCCTCAGCTTTGAACGCTACCGTACGCTGGCGCTGCTGATGGTCGTCGCCGGCGGCGTAACCGCGGCCATCGATTTTATCTACGCCATTATCACGGTGCTGCGCCACGCTGGAGACGTCACCAAGATCTACCTGATCTGCTTCGCCGTAAGCGTGGTGCTGCCGGTGATCCTGATTAAGCTACTGGGTCTGATGGGCGCTGTGGTGAGCTACCTAGCCATCATGGCCCTACTCCTGGTGCTGTTGATTGTCGAATACGCCCACATTCGCCAGCGCATAGAACGCGACCGCAACCCGTACGGCGCCTAATTCGAATCAATTTGAAGAAAAGAAACGTCGATGTTTTGGCACCGACAGCGAGCAGTCTCAAAGTGCCCCAGGTTGGCGCGAAAGAGGAGCGACGCGTACTTCCGTACGCGAACGACGGTTTGAGCGACAAGATGGGGTGCTTCGGGGCTGCGCAGCATCAACGTGGCCGCCGTTCGGTAGAACGGCGGAACAAAGTTATTCCCCGGGGCGAATATTCGCGTAGAACTCCGCCCCATCATCGAGCCGCAGGATGCCCACGCGACCGAACTCGGAGCCGGTGGCGGCAGCGCAGTCGATGTCGATGCGATCGGGCACACCGGCGGCATCCTCGCCGCCCAGGCGCACGATCTGCCCGCGGCCCGACTCCTCATCGAGCCCCGCAAGACCACCGACCTCGCAATAACGCCCGAGCGACACCGTTGGCGTGTGACCGCTCACCACGACCGGACCCTTGCCCCCGGCAGAAAGCAGCCCGGTCGGCGCATCCCAATAGCCGTGACGAATCCACAGCAGGTCATCGGCCGACTGCACCGCGAGCATCTGCTGCAGCAGCTCGCGATCGGCACCCACCGCTCCAACGCCATCGGCACAATCGACGCCATGCTCAAGCAAAAACGCGCGCGCCGCCTTCATCTCGATTCCAGCATGTACCAGCAGATACGGGCGCTCCTCGGTCTCGGCCACCGCGTAGAGCGGCAGCGCGGCCATCCATCGCACGAGCTCCTCGTATGCGTCAAATTCCATGTCGTTGAGCTGCTCGCGCGTCGTCCAGCCACCGTTGATATCCCAGGTCTCGGCATCGAGCGGATCCTGGCCAATGATGGCATCGAGCATGATCTGCTCGTGATTGCCCTTGAGCACGAGGGCGTTGGGCAGCGAGCGCACGAGCTTAATAACGCCGACCGGATCGGGCCCGCGATCGATCATGTCGCCCAGCACGTACAGCGTGTCGTCGGACGCCAGCGAAATCTTAGACAGGGCCTCGTCAAGCGCACGCACGTGCCCGTGAGCATCAGATGTCACATAGATCGCCATGGTACGCCTCTCCTTGCATTGCGGCCAAAGCCCGGCGCCGCAACTAAAACTTCAAGTTGAACTTAAACGTTACCCATTGTACTCCGTTGCAATAAAGCTGGAAAGGGTTTCCGAGCAGAGGCAAAGACGGCAGCCGTCTATGACGATATCGCGCACGCCCGCAATCCAACCCCATAAACCCACCATCTTTGGGTACAAATAACCGCAGACAACTAACCGTGCCACGCCAACCACCCAGGAGCGGACACCATCCATGAACCAGATCCTTCTTTTTATCGGCCTCGTCATCATTTTGTGCCTGACCATCAAACCCATCGGCAAAAAGCTCCCCTTCCCCACCCTGCTTATCTTTATCGCGCTCGGCATGCTGTTGGGCGTCAACGGCCCGGCGCATATCGACTTTAGCGACTACGCACTCACCGAAACCGTCTGCAGCACGGCGCTATTGTTCATCATGTTCTACGGCGGCTTTAACACCAACATAGACCGCGCCAAGCCCGTCGCCGCGCCGGCGGTGCTGCTGAGCACGCTCGGCGTCGTCATCACCGCAGGCATCACCGGCGTGTTCGCCCACTTTGTGCTGGGCTTCGACTGGATCGGCGGCCTGCTGCTGGGCTCGGTCGTGGCGTCGACCGACGCGGCGAGCGTCTTTAGCGTGCTGCGCGAGCACAACCTGTCGCTAAAGGGCGGCACCGACTCGCTGCTCGAGGTCGAATCGGGCTCCAACGACCCCGTCGCCTACATGCTCACCGCGGTACTCGCCACCCTCGCGGCGGGTGGCAACATCGACATTCCCGTGCTGCTGGCCAAGCAGATCATCCTGGGCGTGGGGCTGGGCCTTGCCATCGGCTGGATATCCAGCCGCCTGATTGAGCGCGCACACGCAACGGCCGAGGGCGCGCAGACTATCTTTTTGTTCGCCGTGGCGATCGTCGCCTACGCACTGCCGAGCTACCTGGGCGGCAACGGCTTTTTGGCCGTATACCTGGCAGGCATTGTGCTGGGCGCGAGCGACATCACCGGCAAGGTCGAGATGGCGCACTTCTTTGACACCCTTACCGAGATGGCCGAGATGACGATCTTCTTCTTGCTCGGCCTGCTCGTCACGCCCGCGCGCCTGCCGCAAATGCTGCTACCCGGCCTTGCGCTCATGGCGTTTATGCTCTTTGCGAGCCGCCCCATCGCCGTCGGTCTGCTGCTGGCGCCCTTTAAGACGAGCCCTCGCCAGGTTGCGCTCGTAAGCTGGGCGGGCTTGCGCGGCGCGGCTTCGGTCGTCTTTAGCCTCTTTGCTGTGGTGGCCGGCGTTCCCGGCGGACACGACCTATTTGACCTGGTGTTTGTGATTGCCGTATCGAGCATTGTGGTGCAGGGTTCGCTACTGCCGGCGGTGGCGAAGAAACTCGATATGATCGATGCGGCCGGCGACGTGCGCCGCACCTTTAACGACTACCGCGACGAGGACGGCATGTCGTTTGTAAAGCTCAAGGTGGGCGCTGGCCATCCGTTTGCCGGGCGCTCGCTCGCCGATATTGGCAGCGCGACGGACATGCTCGTGGTCTTGGTGCTGCGCGACGGGGCGCACCCGGTACTGCCCAACGGCGATACCGTCATCGAGGAAGGCGACCTTCTGGTGATGGCAGCCCCAACGTTCGAAGAGCGTGCCGAGGTTACGCTGCGCGAGGTCACCGTGACGCTCCACGGTCGCCTGGCCGGTCAGCGCCTGCGCGACGTGCCGCAGGGCAAGCACCCGTTTATCGTGGTGATGCTCAAGCGCGAAGGCCAAACGATCATCCCCGATGGCAACACCCTAATATACGCCGGCGACGAAGCCGTCATCGCCACGCTGGCGTCATAGGGGCCAGAGGCACAGCTACCCCAGCCCCTCCTTGTATTCCTATACCCGCAGGTAGATTGACGAACATGTGTTTGCTTATTATAATTTCTACTTGAATAGACTCCTCGTCTCGTGGTATAAAAGGGTTGGTACCCTCGAATAGAGGGACCTCCAAGAGCCGGGGGCTTCCCCCCGGCATTTTTTTTGCGTAATTGGAGGTCACCTCATGACGGAACTGTCGATCTTTATCGACGAATCTGGTGACGCGGGTCCCGTATCTCGCTACTACATCGTTACCCTTGTTTTTCATGAGCAGGCAATAGAGCTAAATGCAAATATCGCCGCATACGAGCGCAACGTTAAAGACTGCGAGCTCGATATTATGCCATTTCATTTTGGGCCTCTTCTCACTGGTCACGATGATTATCAATGGGTCAACATTCGCAACAGAAAGAAACAGCTCAGCCTATTCCGCCAGTTTGTAGACCGCTCCCCCATCACCTATCAGCCCTTCATCTACGATAAGAAACAGGGCCTTTACGAACCGCAAAAGCTCTCCGCAAAGATCGAGCGCGACGTAACAATATTTCTCAGAGATCACTTGGCGTATATACAGAGCTTTGACCACGTTAAGATCTACTACGACGGAGGCCAAAGCGTTGTAACGCGAGCACTTCATGGTGCTATCGAGAAGGCCATTTCCCAAAAGGCCACGGTATATCGCGACGCTTCGCCCAAGACATACCGACTCTCCCAGGTCGCCGACTATATTTGCGGAATTGAGCTCACGCTCCTTAAATTCCAGAATGGGACAGCGACCAAAACAGACACGGAATTCTTCGGCTCGATTGCCCCATTCAAAAAGAACTTCGTCAAGAAGCTGAGGAAAAAGAGAATCGAGTGAGCCAGCCGTTCTTATCGCAACCATGGTATAAATGGATTGCGTTCCTTTATGGAGGGCAGTCAAGGGCCGGGGGATCCCCCCGGCATTTTTTATGCGTAACGTTGCCGCAATTCCTACCTAGCCTCTAGGGGAGGTACAGGTAGCTAAAAGACCCCCGTCCCAAATTAGCTACATTGCGGGCAATTTGCGTCTCGCAAAACTAAGTGAGTAGACTTTTGCCGAATCGCCGACCACGTCACCAAAGCACAACTCTGTGACCTGCGGGTTTGTTGAAGCGAATTTGTCGTGTGCTCAGGATTTGCAATAAAGCCTACTCACTTAGCCAGCGTGCAGTCAAAATAGAACTGTCGCGAACTCATTAGACTCCATTGCGACGGCTTATCGTGCATTTTGAGCAGCTGTGGGTGCAGACGCCCGTCCCAAATTAGCTACCCTTGTCACATTCCTAGTCATCGTCAACGGCAAAATCGCGGAGGTCGAGGCCTTCGCGTTCGGCTCGGGCTAGGAGCTCTTGGGGCGACTCGTCCTCGATATCCATTACGTCGAGCATAGCGACTGGAAAGCCCACGCCGGCTGCACTCCCCGCACGGTCGAGTAAACTCTCGCGCAGCTGGTCAACATCAACATCGATCTTCATGGTGAAACCCCCTACCGGATCAGGCCCCTACTCAGCAGCGCCGAGCACATTCACGGCTGCAACGAAAGCCGCAACCTGTTTGTCGTCCATCTGCGTGGCCAAGCGCCCCGCGGGCTCGTCATAGGCAAACTGAACCTTATCGATAAAGCAATCCCAAGCGCGCTCATCCACACGCACAGCGGCCTCGCAATACTGGCTGAGCTTTTTGAGTCCATACCAAAACGCATTCACATGGCGCGCAGGATCCTCATCCAGCACCCCATCGTAGCGCCGTCCGTTAAACTCACGCATGCGCGCCACGGCAACCTCGAGCGAGTCGCCGCCGTCGGCCGAAGCCTCGTCCACAAGCTCGGGAATCGCAACCTCGCGCCGGACATTGTGCCTGGTAGCACCGTCGTACTCGCCCACCAACACGTCTTCGTCAAACCGATCATCGTAGTCGAAATAACTGCTACCCCGGCAAATCCCATGCAGCGAGCCGGTGCCAAAGGCACGGAACAACCCGCCATCGGCAACAACGCGACGGTAGGTCTCAAACGCCTTCTTAACCTGAACGAACAGCTCGGAAAGCAAACCGGCATCGCACGCCGTCTCGCACGCAACGCAAGCAGGCTCCGGCAGCCCCGAAAGCTCAACCGTGCTCCCCGCAACGCGGGCGGCACGCTCGGCCCGATACGCCTGCGCTGCCAAGCGCGCCCGCTGCGCAGCGCCGCGCACGTTGGTAAGTTCGCGCTCCAACGCCACGTCGCCAGCAACATCACCGGCCACGTCGCCCACAAGCCCGCCTGCGTCCTGCGACCCCGTCGCACTCAGCTCAGACTCAAACGTCGCCGCGATCATACCCGCAAGGTCCGTCGCATCGGCGGCACAACGCAACTGCTCCAGCTGCGTGCACAGCAGATCGGCATCCAGGGGCACGGCATCCACAACGCGCACGCCATTCAGGCGCGCCACGCCCTGTAGCACCATAGCCCCCGCGACATCGTACGCCGCACGAACCTTGGCCGCCGTATTCGCACGTAGCTTTACCTCGATAAACGCAAGCGTCTGCTCCAAACGGGCCAGCAGCTCGGCCTTGTCCTCCATGCGCAAAAAGGCAGCATAGCGACGCTCCATCCACAGCGGACCAACAATGCCCGCCTGCTTGCGAGCGCGTGCAAGCGCAGCGCCCTCAACACGGCGCACGTACGTATCAACAGCCCGCACGGCAGAGTCGCGCGCAGTGAGCTCGGCAGCCTCGACGCCCCTAAGCACGCCCAACAGCTCGCGGGAGCACGCCTTGCGCACCAACTCCCCGCGATCGTACTGTTCAAGCGCCGCTTGACGCTTGGCTACCGACTCAAAGCCAAACAGCTCGTCGAGCAGTTCACCAGCAGAACGCTCGTCTGCCACGGCAGGCCTCCTCACGCACTACGCACCAACATGTTCGCGGAACGCCCGAACACCGGACGCCCCGCTCGCCCGCACTCCTACAGATCCAGCGCCTTCTTCGCGGCGTCGACCGGGTCGCCATCCATGTAGAACACCGGGCTCAAGCCCGAGATAATCTCGGACGACACGCTCTGCAGGCCCGCGATGGCGCTCAGCGGCAAAATCACGCGCTTGGCGCCGGCGTTTTTGGCCACGCGCATAATGTCCTCGAGCCCGCGGATCTCGTCCATAGAGCCCGACATGCGCAAGATTCCCGGAACCGCCAGCGCGGACATCACCGGGCGGTTGCACGCCGCGGAGCACAGGCCCACAAACTCGGCAAGAGAGACCTCTTCGGACAGGCCCTTGCTCTGCAGGTCGTTATAGAACAGCAGATAGTCCTTGGAGCCAATGTGCATGCCCGGCGCCACACGGTTCGCCAGGTTCACAAAGTTGTCGAACGCGGCCTCCAGCGTATCGCGCACCGGCTTGTTAAAGGCAACGCCCTCGTGCTTAAACTTGCACTCGCCGGCGACAGCCTTGTTCTCCAGCTTGTACACGG
>CAJLJQ010000053.1:0-14624 GCA_905207015.1 uncultured Collinsella sp.
ATGCCCCGCCCCTCCGGAGCCACACGGGAGGCAGGTTAACTAATTCGGGCCCGGCATTCAGAAAAGTCAGTGCAGCAAAATGGCGATGCGGATAGGAATGTGGGCATGGTCTTCGCTGCGCGCACGGGTCCCCTGGGGAGCACCGTGCATTTTTGGGAGTATTCAGCAAGCCAGGACGGCTGCATACGCGCCGGACATACCTTATTGGTCCCAAGAACGCCTTCAGCGGGCGGTTTTGGTCGGTGGGCAGACCCCGTTGGGACAAATGGGCGTACTTCGCGCCGTACCGGAGCCCAAAATGACGTCAATCTCCGTAACGTTACTCAGCCGCAGCGGCACCGGCAGAGCTCGCGGTGCTGAATACTCCGTTTTTTGCACGGCCCAGGCGGGGGTACATCAGGACCGGAAAGAACATCTCAGCTTTTTTATGCAATCTGCAACTGGAAGTATGCAAAACACCATGAGGTTTCACTGCTGATGTCCAAATTGAACGCACGGAGCAGCACCTCAACCCCGCGCCCAAATCCAACAGAGCAGGGACGCACATGGCGGATCCTCACCGAAACGCAAACGCGGCTCGAGCGCCATCCCAAAATAAGCTGCCCGAGCCGCGTTTAACGGTAAGACATGAATACTTAGCGCTCGTAGATCAGGTTGCCGGCTAGGTAGGTGGCTTGGACTTTGGTGGCTTGGAGTTCTTGGGGGTCGATGGTGAGTGGGTTTTGGTCCAAGACTACCAGGTCGGCGTATTTACCGGGTTCCAGGCTGCCGAGGTTTTGCTCGTCGCCCGCTGCATAGGCGCTGCCCAGAGTGTAGTTGCGCAGAGCCGTTGCCGCATCGATGCGCTCGCTCGGCAACCAGCCGCCCTCGGGCCAGTGGCTTTTGGGGTCCTGGCGCGTGATGGCCGTGTAGAGCACGTTCATGCTGGTAACGGGCGTGATAGGGCTGTCAGTTCCGAAGGCTTGGCGGATGCCGCGCTGCTTATAGGTTGCGAACGGCCACATGATTCGGCTTCGCTCCAGGCCAAAGTCGCGCTCTGGGCCACCCGGATCGAGCGTGATGTGGCAGGGCTGGCTCGAGGCGACCACGTTGAGCTTGCGTAGGCGATCGATGTCCTGGGGCAGGAGGTTCTCCAGATGCTCGAGTGTGTTATGGCCGTGCTGGGGCAGGCCGTAGAGCTCTGCCGCCTCCTCAAAGATATCGAGCGCAGCATGGATGGCACCGTCGCCGATGACGTGGATACGCACAGTGTGGCCGCGCTCCGCGGCCGCCAGAACCAGCTTACGCATGCGCTCGGCAGGAACTGTCAGACGGCCCTGGTCGCCCGTATAGGGCTCGGTGAGATATGCCGTGTGTTCGCTCGACACGCCGTCGAAGAACTGCTTAAAGCCTGGCGCCGAGAGCAGCGCGTTGTTCGCGTAGCGGGTCTGTAGCTCTTCCAAGCGCGATTGGTCATCCAGCAGCGTGGGAAACAAATGGGCGCGGATGCCCAGCTTGCCGGCTGCCTGCAGTTTGTCGTAGACATCGTCGCGGATAAAGTCGCAGCCCGGCATGGGCATGAGCGACATATCGCATATCGAGGTGATGCCCTGCTCGGCCATCCGCCTCATTTGATCGGCGTAAGCGCTTGCGATGCGATCCTCGCCCAGCCACTCAAGGCAGCGCGGTAGCAGCTGCATGGCAGCCGCCTCGTGAGCAATGCCCGTGAGCTCGCCGCTTGCGTCCTTGTCGTAGCCACCGCCCGCTGGCGGCTCGCTGTCGCGCGTGACGCCGAGCGCCTCGAGTGCGCGGCTGTTGAGCCACAGCGTATGGCCGTCGCCCGAATACATAACGCAGGGGCGATCGGGGAATGCCGCATCGAGCGACGCCTTGGTAGGATGCTCGGGCGGGTCCCAACGGTAGTCGCGCCAGCCCTGCGTCACAACCCAAGCGTCATCGGGCAGGTCCTGGGAAAACTCGAGCGCGTGTTGCACCAGCGCCGCCTCGGACGTGCCCATATCCATGAGCATGTACGGCGAGGAGCCGACCGAGGTATGGAAGAAGTGCAGATGAGCGTCATGGAAACCTGGGCAGACAAACTGCTCGCCGTAGTCGATAACCGGCGTGGCGGCAGGCGCGGCGGCAATCACGTCATCGGGCGCACCGACTGCGACGATACGGTCGCCTGCGATGGCAATCGCCAGCTCGCGGGCGGTATCGATGCCGTCTTGCGCGGTAAAGACGTTCTTGGAGCGGATAATCCGATCGATATGTTGCATGGGCATCCCCATCTCTGGCAGGAAATTCAACACCCCCGAGTGTACTCCCCCGCCCTTGTAACAAAACCCCAAGCGGCAAACGGCAACTTTACCAGCCCTAGCGGCAGGTGGCATACTGGAGAGAGCCTGTACGATTTTGCGATCAACCCAGCAAGGAGCAAATCGACCATGACGAAGACCAAGGCACAGCAGATTATGGCGGCGACCGAGGCTCGCGCGGCTGACGACGTCACCGCAGCCATCAAAGATATCGCTACCGAGTTTGAACCCTATATCATCAAGCAGCGCCGGCACTTCCATAAGCACCCGGAGCTGAGCCTTGCCGAGGAGCGCACGACCTCCGACATCGCCAACCAGCTCGACGCCATGAATATCCCCTACGAGCGTCCGCTCAAGACCGGCTTGGTGGCAACGCTTCGCGGTACCGCGTCGGATGCCTATCGCGAGGACGGCACGCCACGCCGCCGCATCCTGCTGCGCGCCGACATCGACGCCCTGCCCGTCACCGAGCAGACCGGCGAGGAGTTTGCCAGCGTCAACGAGGGCTGCATGCACGCCTGCGGCCACGACTGCCACATCGCCATGATGCTCGGCACGCTGCAAATCCTGCGCCATATGACCGACGACATCCACGGCGAGATCCGCATCGTCTTCCAGCCCAGCGAGGAAAACGGCCAGGGCGCCAAGCTCATGATCGGCACGGGCGTGCTCGACGGCGTCGATGGCGCCTACGCCGCGCACATCTGGAGTGAGGTCGACGCCGGCACCGTGAGCTGCGAGCCCGGACCGCGCATGGCCAATACCGACTGGTTCCGCATCGACGTCCGCGGCACCTCGTGCCACGGCGCCATGCCCCAGCGCGGTCACGACGCCGTTATGGTTGCCGCCGAGATCGTCAACGCTCTGCAGACCATCGTTTCGCGCGAGATCAGTCCCTACGAGCCGGCCGTCATTACCGTCGGCGAGCTGCACGGCGGCACCGCGCGCAACGTTATCGCCGGCACGGCCTACCTCGCCGGCACGGTGCGCACCTACGGAGATTCGACCCACGAGGAAATGCCGGAGCTCATGCGCCGCATCGTGGAGCATACCGCGGCCGCCTTGGGCGCCGAGGCAGAGCTCACCGACTACACCATCGCCAATTACAAGGTCGAAAACGATGCCGCCTCGAGCGAGCGCTGCCGCCAGGCAGTAATCAAATGCCTGGGCCCCACCGGCCAAGGCCATTATCGCGGCACACTCTCGGGTGAGGATTTTTCAGAGTACCTGCGCCGCGTACCGGGCGTGCTCGCCTTTGTTGGCACGCGCAACCCCCAGATTGGCGCCACGTACGCCCAACATTCTTGCTTCTACAAGATTGACGAGTCGGTACTGGCCAAGGGCTCCATGGTGGCCGCCCAATATGCCATCGACTTTTTGGCCGAGCCCACACAAGAAGAGCTCGACGGCCCCACGATTGCCGCGGTCGCCGAGACCAATCCCGACCTGGCAGCCAAACTGCGCTCTGCCAAGGCCACGGCCGCCGAGGCCCGCGACGCCATGCACGATGCCCGCACGGCGCGCCATGCCGCCATCAAGGGCATCCATGATGCACGTGCCGCCGCTCGCCGCGAGGAGAAGCACGACGAGTAGTCGATCCACGACCATCTCGCAGTCATAGCCGCATCGCGATATCAAAGCGGGGGCGGACGCTTCGGCACGTCCGTCCCCGCTTATTTGTCAAGCGCTATTTCTACCGTTTCTACCCCGTCCCCAAATGGCAGGTGGCAGGGTTACTCGTCCTGCGGGTCCTCGTCGGAGCTTGGCGCAGGCTCGGGCTCAGGCACGGGCTCAGGCGCAGGCTCGGGCTCCGGTTCCGGCATGGGCGCGGGCTCGGGCTCAGGCACGGGCTCAGGTTCAGGCTCAGGCACGGGCTCGGGCGCGGGCTCGGGCTCGGGCTCGGGCGCAGGCGCCGCAGCGGAATCGGATACGGGCGCTGCGTCGGTGCTAAAACCAGCCGGAGCAGACTTCTTCTCAAACGGCAGCACAAAGGTCAGGACGTCATCCTTATCCTCATCAGCCCATTCAGCTGCATAACGCGCTACCCAATAGCCAACGGCACGATGCTTGAGCATCTTGCCAAAGACCGTAAGGAATACCGTGACAAACGCCGTCAGCACCAAGAACAATACGAGCGTGATGCCACCGCCGGTAACAAGCGCCTCAATAGCCGAAGGACGGTAGTAGTAGTTATACATACCGACAGAGGCAATGGCGCCGAAGACGAGCGTCAGGATCCATGTGACAACGTTGGCGACCAGACCCGTCAAAAACTCGGGAAGGAACGAAGCGCAGAACAGCTTGGTCTTGTTGTGCTTAAACGCCGCCCAGACCTTGTCGAGCGAAAACGCGCTCTCGACACGACCGGTCACCGCAAAGTGCATCACGGCAATGTCGGCGAACATCTTAAAGAAGACCCCCAAGACCGCCGTGGCAATCATAGCCAGGACAAGCAGGCCAAGCGAGCCAAACAGCGCTGCCTCGAGTGCATAGGAGCCGTAATACGAATACGAGCCCGCGGCGCCAATTACCACGCTCTCCACCAGCGAAAGCACTACACCGATAACGGGAATGGCAGCGATAACCTCGAGCACGACCGAGATAACGCTCGAAAAGACTCCGAGGCCAAACGACGTGGAACGCATGAGTGGACGATCCATACCGCCATCAACCTTGAGCGACAGATCGCGACCCCACTCAATACCAAAGCCGGAACCACACACGCTCGCAATGCAAGCTGCCAAAAAGCCGATGGCAGCTGCAATGCCGCCAATAACGGGAATAAACAGCACGAGTACCGACACAACACAAATCAGCGCCGGTAAAAAGGCAATCTGGCACACGCGCTGCAGCACGCCCGGAGTCTTGGTCATATCCTCAAACGCCTGAGCCACACAGCCCTTGGACGCATTCGCCACGGGCGGTTGCGGAACAAACTGCTGGGGCTGACCCTGAGGGGCAGAGGCTGCGGCACCGGCATTGGGGGCACCACACGCACCACAGAACTTATCGTTGTCGCCCATGGGGGCACCACACTGCGAACAGAACATCGAGATCATCCCTTCGTATCTTGAGCGAATCATCTGGATCGCAAACGATGTCTTTAGCATCATTATCACCCAATGTGGGGACAAATACTCCAACATGACGCATTTGCAATGCGCAGGGCGCTATTCGATTGTTTGATGAGCTCGACCGCGTTAGTTCGTTCCGCGGAAACCCTTGCCGACGATCTCGGAGCTGTCGACAATCGTGATAAAGGCACCCGGATCGACTTCGCGCGCATAGCGGCGCAGCTGCACGGCCTCGCGACGGCTTAGCACGCTCATGATCACCGTCACGCACTTGCCCGAGAAAGCACCGTAGCCGCGGCTGATAGTCGCCGTACGGTTGAGATGCTTGACGATAAACTCCTCGACCTTAAGGGGCTCGGAACAAATGACCGTGCAGACTTTGCGCAGGTGAATGCTCTCGATGGCCTTGTCGACCACAAGCGTCTTGGCAAACAGGCCGAGCACGCAGTACAGACCGACGCGCGGACCGTACAAGAAGGCCGCGATGGTCACGATGCCGATATCGACCAACAGCAGCGCACGGCCGATCTCAAGCGTGGTGCGGCGTTTGAGAATCATGGCGAGGATGTCCGTGCCGCCCGTCGAGGCACCAATATCAAAGACGATGGCGCTGCCGAGCGCCGGCAGAATCACGGCAAAGCACAGGTCGAGCCACATATCGCCCGTCATCGAGACATCGGTCGGAATAAAGAGCTCAAACAGCGAAACATAGGCGGACAGCGCAAACGAGGCAAAGACACTCCACAGGATTGCCTTGCGCTCCAAAAAGATAAAGCCCAGAACGACCAGGACCGCATTGATAATCCACATAAAGACGCCGACGGGCAGGGTCGGGAACAGCGTGGACAGAATGACCGACACGCCCGAGGTGCCGCCAAAAGCAAAGTGATTAGGGGTTTTAAACGCGACGATGGCAAAGGCCGTGAGGATCAGGCCCAAATTGAGCTCGGCAAAAAAGCGCGGAAAGCCCGGCTCCTGGCTGCGCTTGCGACCAGCGCGCTCGCCCCGCTCGATAACATCGCGATCGACCACGCGTTCCATCGGCACTACGGGAGGACGATGCACCTCCTCGGCAGCACGCGACGCCGCCTCTGCCGCAGCGGCCTCAATTGCCCATGCCTTGCTTTCTGTTTCGTGCTCGTCGGCCATTACGGCAACCCCTCGTTAACAATTTGGAAACAATGCGCCCATTAGAGTAACGCGGAACGTGGGGATTGCAACCCTTAGTTAGACGAGCGGTATGACTATATCGGGAGCGTACAAAAACGGCCGGCCACGCTTTTGCTTGCGCGGTCGGCCGTTTAATGTTTTCGCAGATAAAACCTGCCAAAACAAACCTGTCCCTTTTTGGAAGGTTATTCGTGCTGGCTGGTGCGGTGCTCGTACTCCTCGGGGGTGATGACATCCTCGATGCGCAGGTTGACGCCCGCCACCTCAAGGCCAGTCATCGCGGCAAGGCGCTCGGTGACACGTGCCTTAACATCGTCGAAGATCGCGGGCGCATAGGCGCCGTACTCGATGATGACGGAGATGTTGACGACCACGCGATTATCGTCGGTGACCTCGACCGTCACGCCCTTGGTCAGATTCTCGGCACCAAACTGCTCCTGCACAAAGTGCATGAGGTTACCCTTCATGCCCAGAACGTGCGGAACCTCGCGGGTGGCCATGGCAACGATCTTCTCGATCACGCCGTTGGAATAGGTCAGCGAGTCCTCGGACTCATCCGCTTCCTCGTCGTCCTCATCCGTATCGGACTCGGCCTCGACGAGAGCCTCATCCTCGAGCGTCACATCCTCAGCTTCGGCGACGACCGCCTCGTTCTCCTCGAGCTCGGTATCGGCTACATCGACCTTCGTATTAAAAGCCATGGTTCCTCCTTATGCCCGCCGCGGATGCGACAGTCGAATACATATTAGCGGCCGCTAAACAGACGGCCGAAGAAGTTGACGATCCCGTTCTCGCCGTCGCGAATTTGGCCGATCACAGCGCCGATCAGCACGAAGAATGCAATGACGAGCGTGTCCCACAGGCCCAACGTGAGCACCAACACGGCGAGGATAAAGCCGGCGACGGCGCCGAGCGTGGTGTTGGGATGACGCACAGCATAGCTCCAGACGGCAGCGCCCGTACCCTTGATGAGACCCATAGCCTCGTCAAAATCCGCGGCTGCCGCGTCTTGTAACTCGGTTGCCTCTGCTTTGGAATCAACAGGTTCGCTCGCCGACGTGGCGCTCTGGTCAATCGTCAGGCGCGGCGTACGAGCGGTCTTATCTTGATTGGTATCACTCACCGGAAACCTCCACGGTCTGGACGGTAGTCTTGGACGGCAAAAAACGGACGCGCGCGGTCGTACCCGGCGCGCCGAGCATGGTATCGCAGGCTTCTTCGATGCGCTGCTGCATCGCGGTAGCCAGAGATGCCACGTCCTTATCGTCAAGCGCGATAGCCTCGACCTTAAAACGGACGTGCGAATCGTCGGGGCCTTGGACGCGAGCCTCGACATGCTCGACCATCACGCGGTCGTCGCGCTCGGCAGCAACCCTGGCGCACGAAGAAAGCGCCGCAAGGGTAACCTCGATATTGCGCTCCCCCGCCGGATGCACGCAGGACGGTTCGCGACGGGCGAACATCAGGCGGAAAAAGCTCAGCAGTACGCCGATCGCCACGACGCCGGCGCACGCCGTCACGACGATGCGCGGCATGGGGTCGCGCATCAGCAGCATAAAGCGATACGTATACGGCCCCCAAAACTGGCAGACAAGCGTACCCAGTGCCACGATGGTGGCGGCAAGATACACGATCGCTAGGGCTCGTTTGAGTACGCGCACGCGGCGCTCCCTTCAAATCTCGGCTCTCGAAATGCAGAACGGTTCGCATCATTATAAAAGAGCCGGGTCCGGTGCTCTACGCACGCGGATCCGGCTCATCTATTCCACGAGGCTTGCATGCTCGCTTCATTATGCCCAGATATGCACGGCTCAATCCGTGCTGGCGCTACTCCTCCTCGAGGGCAGCGATGACCTCGTCGGTCATGTCCATGGTGCTGTAGACGTCCTGGACGTCGTCGAGCTCCTCAAGACGGTCGATGAGGCGCTGGACCTTCTTGGCGTCGGCGCCGGAAACCTCGGTCGGGGTGGTCGGGACCATGGTGGTCTCGGAGCCCTTGACCTGGACACCCTGCTCCTCGAGCGCCTTGGAGACAGCCATGACCTCGTTGGCAGCAGTCCAGACGATCCACTCCTCGCCGGCATCCTCGTAGTCCTCGCCACCGGCCTCGGCGATAGCCATCATGAACTCATCCTCGTCACCGGCAGCACCGTTGGCGATCATGGTCTCCTTCTTGGCGTTCTCATCCAGGATCTCCTTGGCGACGACGATCTGGCCCTTGCGCTCAAACTGGAAGGCGACGGAGCCGGAGGTGCCCAGGTTGCCACCAGCGTGGGAGAAGGCGGAACGGACATCAGCGGCGGTACGGTTGCGGTTGTCGGTCAGGCAGTCGACGTAGACGGCGACACCGGCGGGACCGTAGCCCTCGTACACGATGTTCTCGTAGACGGCGGCGTCAGCACCCGAACCAAAAGCCTTGTCGATAGCGGACTTGATCTTGTCCTTAGGCATGGACTGAGCCTTGGCCTTGGCAACGGCAGCGGCGAGGCTGGCGTTGTTCTCGGGCAGCGGGTCACCGCCGAGACGGGCAGCAACAGTGATGTTGCGGCTGAGCTTGGAGAAGAGGGCGGAACGCTTGGCGTCCTGCGCGCCCTTACGATGCTTGGTTGTGGCCCACTTAGAGTGTCCGGACATACGTGTCTCCTATCGGTTTCGACCTAAAGCCCAGCGCAGATGCTCGGGCAATATAAACAAACGTCGTTATGATATACCTACTAGCCTGCGAGATAAACCCCAAAATGAAGGCGTCGTGATGATGTCCCCTTTGGTGCAAAGAAACCTGACCCCAATGCACCAAGTTAGGACCAGAGGAAGTCGCTGCGGGTGACGGTGGCGCCGATGGCGAAGGGCATGCAGGCGATGACCGGATACAGGTAGCGCATGTAGGTCGAGCCGTTGCACGGACCAATCAGGCACACGGCGAGCACGCCCAACAGCGGCACCCAGATCGCCAGCGCACGCCATGAATGACGACGCAGCAGGTAGACCACCACGGCAATCATGATCCACACATAGGTGGCCGAGCTCATGGTGAGCGAAATAAACGGGATGCGCTGCACCGCCACACGGTACAGATTGATCAGGTGGTCGCACCAGCGCACCACGTTGCTGTCAACCGGATGGAAGTCGAAGTACTTGAGGTTGTCGGGACGCGCCATGATCTCGGCACTACGCGCCGTGCTGTAGACCCAGGCATCGCGGGCACTCGGATAAAAGTAGCCGTAATAGTTATTGATGAGCGCCGAGATATAGCACTCGGGATCCTTTTTGAACATCTGCGCCCAGACCTCAAAATAGGCCTTGATGTCCTCCTGCGAGGCGTACTCGTTAAAGCAGTTCTTGACGGCATCGGACTTGTCAGGGTTGTAGCGGCGGCCCAGGTTCTCGTACTTGAGCACGCGATCGATCACGACGCGCTCCTCGTCGGTCACCAAGCCGTCGCAAGGAGCCTCCGCGATAGTGCCGTCCTCCTTTACCGTGGGGTTGACACCCGAGTTGAGGCCATCGTGCTTTTGAACGAAACGAGCCGTCTGCTGGAACGGAATCGAGAGAATTTCGCGCTTGGAGCCGGGCGTGATGTCGTGCGCCGGCATAAAGACCTTGGTGAAGTACATATTAGAGGCAAGGCAGAGTACGAGCACCGCGAGGACGCCAACCCAGCGGAAGCGCGGCGTGGCGCATGAGACCGCGGTGCCCGTCTGCTTAGCCGCACGACGAGCGACATGTACATCCCATGCGCAAAACGCCGCCGCAATCACGCAGGCCGCCAACGGAAAGACCAGGCCGCCATTGCGCAAAAACGTGGAACCCATGGCAGCCAGCGCAAGCAACAGCCAGTCGTGGCGCGCAAAGAGCACGGGGGCTTTCTCGCCCGCCCGCTCGACATTGGCATCACGACGGGGCAAGCCACATGCCACGAGCTTGACGGTCTGTACCAGCAGCACCAAAAACGCGTCGGCAAAGAGCACGTCTTTGGTGAGCAGGGCCGCGTAGTTAGAGAACATCGGCATAAACGCAAAGAACAGCAGGATCGCACCGCGAACCGGCAGGCTCACGCCCAGTTTGCGCAGCGACGAAATGGAATAGGCCATGCAGGCAGCCGTGATGACAAATTGAGCGCAGGTATAGATGATGAGGCCCGCGTTAGCGCTGTTGAACAGCGAAAGCCCCAGCTGCACGCACGAGCCGATGATAGCCGTGTGCACGACCGGGTGATGCCCGTTGAGCAGGACATTGGGGTTGAGCAGGCGCAGGTAGTCGCTCGTGCCGTTGGGATAGTTGAACCACTGGCGAATCTGCGCACCCGTATCTCCCATAAAAAGGCCGGGCAGCGAAGCGATGAGCGTGGGCGCCCAGGCGATCATAAGCACCAGGAAGGGCCCGGCAAAGGGATGGGCCGAGAGCACGGCGTGAGCCACACGCCATACGCGGCCAAAGTGCGCTTCGGAAAACGGAATGCGCCGAGAGCTCAGCCAATCTAGACACTCAAAAGCCAGGTAGAAGGCAACGATCGCCAAGAGCATCCAGCCCGCGCCGCCAATCCAGGCACAGATGATGCGGGCCTTGTCGCCAAGAACAATCTCGGCCGAGTCGGTGAGGTCGTAGCTGCGGCCGAACACCATGCAGATGGCGAAAAACAGCGACGGCAGAATGATCGACGGGCGCCAGGTGTCGCCACGGCCAAAGAATACGTAGCGAAACGGCAGCGTGAGCAGGCAGGCAAGCGCAAGCAGCATGACCGCGTCGGTATGGCCGGCAAACGAGAGGAGCACCTCGTAGCACACGTACAGCATGCCCGAGGCTTTGGGGTCAATCGCCAAGACTGCGTTGCTCGAGACCGGCGCGGGATCGATGGAAAACGCCGTGGTCGCCAACAGCGCGAGCAGAAATGCGATGAGCGTCTGCTTGGCGGGGTAGCGCTTAAACCAGACGATGCGGGCAGCGTCGCGCGCAGCCGTTGTGGAGAGGTCGGAATCCTTCACAGTCCGAAAGCCTTTCTAGAAACCTGCCAAAAAGGGACAGGTTTATTTTGGCAGGTTTTATCTGGGGAAACGTTACGGTTCTGTCATCGTTGCCTAGCAAAACCACCACAAAGGTGCCTGTCCCCTTTGTGGTGGTATGTGGCGGTTAGGCGTCGAGATAGATGCGCTGGGGACGGTTGCGGTGACGGGCAAAGATGATGAGCGCCAGGCCCGCAATTACGAGTGGCAGGCTCAGCAGCTGACCCATGGTGATGACGCCGCCCAGCAGATAGCCCAGCTGGGCATCGGGCACGCGCACAAACTCAACGAGAAAGCGGACGATGCCGTACCCCATCACGAACACGCCCATAAACGTGCCCTGGGGCAGCAGCGGCTTTTTGCGGCTGAGCACCTGCAAAATACAGAAGAGCACGACGCCCTCTAGGAATGCCTCATAGAGCTGGGAAGGATGGCGCGGCATATCGCCCGCGGTGCCGCCAAAGACCACACCCCAAGGCAGATCGGTCGGCTTACCCCACAGCTCGCCGTTGACGAAATTGGCACAACGGCCCAGGCATAGGGCCAGCGGGGCGCCGATCACGGCAAGGTCGGCGACGGTCCAGGCGTCGAGCTTATACATGCGGCACACGATGATGCCGCCCAAGATGCCGCCCACCAGGCCGCCGTGGAAGCTCATGCCGCCCTCGTTGGTGGCAAAGATCTCGAGCGGGTGCGCCCAGTAGTAGCCGTCGCCGTAAAAGATGACGTAGAACAGACGGGCGCCAATGATAAGGCCAAAGACCACGCCGACCACGACGCTCGTCAGGTCATCGATCGTAATGTCGAAGCCCCAACGACGCTGCGTGCGGTACATAACGACCGCCGTGAGCAGAGCACCGACCACGTAGGCCAGGCCGTACCAGTAGATGGTGATGGGGCCCGCCGAGATCGCGACGGGATCAAGCATATGGTAGAGGTCGTTGAGCATATCGATCCCCCTGCTCCCTACATACAAATGCGGCCGCGGGCCTTACGCTCGCAGCCGCATATTTGGGCGTAACGTCTATGCGAAGCGTACCGTCCGCAGCTTTCGCATCTTAGAACGGCGCGTACTCGTCGTACAGGTCCTCGGCCTCGCCGGAAGCATTGACCTGCTCAACGCGGGTAACGCCGGGCACATGCTCCTTCAGGATGCGCTCGATACCCATGGAAAGAGTTAGCGAGCTCATGGGGCAGCCGGCGCAGGCGCCCTGCAGCTCCAACTTGACAACACCCTCGTCGTCGACGCCCACATACTCCATATCGCCGCCATCGGCCTGCAGGTTGGGGCGAATCTCTTCAAGAACCTTCTTAAGCAGCTCTTCGTTAACAGCCACAGGGGCTCCTTTCTCACAATAACGCGGGCACGCCCGCGGACAGGGGCTATGTTACTACAGCCATGTACCCGCTTAGGCGCCAGCCATGCGTGCGGACACGACTTTCACGAGCAGTCAATTTGGGACGGGGCTCTTTTGGCTGTTTTGCCGCCAGCTGGCGTTGGCACGCGCTACTGCCGAGCCTGTCCCCCGGTACCAATCTGGACATCGACGATGACCTGGCGGTAGCTGATGCCGCAGGAGTCGAGAATGCGGCGGCTGATACGGCCGTCATCGGTGTCGGCATATTTATTGTCCAGGTAGACGACCTCGCCCACGCCCACCTGCGCCAGGGTCTTGGCGCAGTCGTGGCACGGGAACAGCGTGACGTAAACCGTGGAACCCTCGAGGTCCTTGAGCGAGCCACGGTAGTTGAGCACGGCGTTGGCCTCGGCATGGACCACGTAGTTGTGCTTGTCCTGCAGCGGGTCATCGCTCGTACCCCACGGGAAAAAGTCGTCGTTGAGCGCCGAGGGCGTGCCGTTGTAACCCACCGAAAGGATGCGGTGGTTGGTGCTGGCGATGCACGCTCCCACCTGCGTGTTGGGGTCCTTGCTGCGGCGCTGCGCGGCGATGGCCACGCTCATAAAGAACTCGTCCCAGCTAATAACGTCGCGGCGCTTGCCCGACGCGGTTTGATGAAGATCGTCCGACATGGCAGACACCTCCGCAATCGCAATAGTTTGGCCCATTGTAGCAGGTGAAAGGTAGGGGCGCTTATCCCACCAGCCCCTCGCCCTACGCGCAGCGGGGCTTTTGGTTGATGCGGTAGAGCTCGGCGAGACCCCGCAACGTCAGCGCGTCGTCTACCGTCAGGCTATGGCCGACCAGCGCCGCAAGTGCCTCGGCATCGTCGCCGGTAATGACGATGGGCACATCGCCCTCCCCCGCGGCCTTGGTCGCGCGCATCTCGGCAAGCACCATGTCGAGCATTCCGTCGATGCGGGCTACCTCGCCCAAAACCACACCCGAGCGCATGGCCTCGCGCGTGTTGCGTCCGATGACGTGCGTTGGCGCCGAGGGCTCAACCTGGGGTAGGCGCGCTGCTGCCGCCGAAAGCGAACGGGCGCCGAGGGCCAGGCCTGGCGCGATAACGCCGCCCACAAAGGTACCGTGCACGTCGATGACCTCGATATTGGTCGTCGTGCCCAGGTCAATCACGATGCACGGCGAGCCGTAGACGGCGCGGGCCGCCACGGCATCGGCGATGCGGTCGGGGCCGATCTCGGCCGGATCGTCGTAGTGCACGGGTATGCCGGTCTTAAGTCCCGGCCCCACGGTGAGCACGCGCCCCGTGCAGGTGCGGGAAAGTGCCGCCTTCCACGGGCGCTCGAGCGCCGGGACTACACAGCTCAGCACGGCCGCGGCGGGTGCAAGCACCCCGGGCACACCTGCATCGGCGGCGAGCGCGCCCATGACCTGCATAAGTCGCATGCGCGCTTCGTCGGCCGTAATGCTCGACGGCGTCGTGATCTCGCATGTCGCAAGCGGACATTCCTGCGCCGCGGCCGAATCCTCTGCAAACAGGCCAAAGCGAATGAACGTGTTGCCCACGTCGACCGTCAATATATATGCGCACCCATTAAGCATCGTCGGCGCTCCTTTCGTCTGCCCAGCAGTATATCCCGATGATTATTCTGGGACGGGGATTTAAAAAGGCTCTGTTAGACCAGGATTGACATACATGTGTCCCCACGGAGCCATATC
>CAJLJQ010000054.1:0-14433 GCA_905207015.1 uncultured Collinsella sp.
AGAGTGCGACGACGGGCAAAAGGTTCTTCGATGCCATGGGGTCTCCTTAGCTAATTTAGTGCGGCCTGTCCGTGTTTCGTTTCTGGCTGCGTTTGATGTGCAGACCGAGGCCGGCGGTTCCCGCGCCTGCTGCCGTGGCGCCTGCTGCCAAGAGCCATCGTCTGTCGTCTGTCTGTGCCAACGGTTCCTTGCAGTTGCCGCGGTCGAGCTCCGAGAGGTCGACCGTCACCTGCGTGGCGGCCTGCGCCTGTTCTTGCTGGGCAAAGGCCATGGCTGGCCCAAACGCTAGGATACTGACGGCGGCGGCCAGGGCGACGGCCTTATGCCGTGTGCGCACCGGGCTCGACCGTCCAGGTGATCGTTGCAACCTGATCGCCTTCGCCGGTTACGCGGAAGATGTCGCGCGTGACGCGGGCGACGTTTCCGCTTGTCTTGAGCTTAATTTTGTCCGTGCCGCCGGCAATGCCCTGGTAGCCCATGTCGAAGGCTGCATTCTTGGAAAGATCGAGGCCCGTCTCCTGCATTGCGGCGCTGGCGTTCTGGAGTGCGCCGTCGGGGCCGACCTTAAAGTCGATGGAATTCTGCGCGGTTCCGGCCTTGGCGTCGGCGGCAATGGTCCAGGTGTTCATGGCGTCGATCTTCATGTTGGTGACATGGATGCCGTAGGCCGAATGATTGTCGATGGTGGTCGCGTCTTCTGAGGGGCCCTGAAGCGTGCCGTCGGCCTTGGCGACGAAGGGAATAACCGTCGGAACTTTGAACTCTACGTTGTCGATCTCGGTCCTGACCATTACTTTCGTGGTTCCAACGCGCCCGGCTGCCAGAGCTGGCGTCGGGGCGGCGCCCATTGCGAGCGCGAGCCCTGCGCCCACGACGAGCGCTCTGGCTCCGTTCATGTTCCTGGTGATGTCCATGGTCGTTCCTTTCTATTCGCCGCGGGCCGTCCCCGCGATGATTGGACGAATGCTGGTGAATTGCGTGCGGTGCCGCGTCGGCCGAAAAAGCTAGTTCTCGGCTTGCTCAACCCGTACCTTGACACGTGTCGGATTGCCGTGGCTGTCGAGGGTCTTGGCATCGAGTGCCTGGATCTCGATGTATGCCTCGCCTTCTTTGATGTCGCCGGCGGGGCACGTCTCGATTGTCTTGCCGGTCTCGACCACACCGGATTCGTACATGGTCTCGTCGTTTTGGATGACGCGGAATCGCTGGGGAAATTTATTGTCTTGGACGTTTTGCACGTTGACGCGCAGCTTGCCGTCCTCCTGTAGCTGAGCGACCGGCGCGACCGAAATCGTCATCATGTTGTCGCGGACGATGGCATCGAGCTCATCTTGGATTTCTTGTCGCGATTTACCCTCTGCCGTCGTGACTGAGGCGCCCGCTTCGGGCACGGGCTGCGACTGCCAGGCGTATAGCCCTACGGCGATGAGGGCGCAGACGATAGCCAGGCAGACAACGACGAGTTTCTTGCGACGCCCCAGTCCTGTGAGGCGGGGCGGCTTCTTCGCACTCATGCGGCGTCCTTGGTGGTGTAGACACGTGCGAACGTGGACGGGTCCGCTCCAAAGAGCATGTGAAGCATCAGGCGGCGCGAGTAGATGAGCTCGTCAAAGTCGTGAGGGAGCTCGATGTCGTGGATACGCGCGATGTGGTGGGCGAGCGCCGAGAACGACTCGGGGTCGCAGATAACATCGGTGGTGACGTGGTAGACCGCCGTATCGGGGAACGCCTCTTCGTCGAAAGGCAGGAGATAGGGATCGTCGTCGACCTCGATGGCGACGCCGTACTGGGGCCAGTAATATGCCATGGGAACCTCCCTGCTTCTGGGGCCAAAACTTCTATCGGTTTTGGCTGTCGACGCCGACCGTATCAGCCGCTACTTGACCAATTTCTGACCAAATGCTTGACGGATTGACATCTCCGCAGGTAAAAGGTGGAAAAAATTACTCCAACTTTTTTCGAGCGACAATCGAGCGGTCGGCGACGGCGGGGCGATATGTGTCAAAAGCATCGTCTGCCGAGGAAGCCTTGCCGTTCGCCGAATTGCACAAACGTAAAAATCGCCAATTATGGAGACGGTCTCGAACACGTCGACGAAACGATGCGGTAACATCTCCCTGCAAACACTGTAGTTAGCTAAAGGGGGAGTTCGCGTGTCTGCAACCATTAAACCCTTCACCGATGAGTTCGAAGAGTATGGCCGCGATGAATCTCGTGCATCGGGCGAAGCATCGAGCATCTCGTTTCCGACAACGGAAGACGAGGTCCGTGCCATTTTGGAAACGCTCCATGCCGAGCGTGTCCCGGTAACGGTTCAGGGCGCCCGAACCGGCCTTGCCGCCGGTGCCGTGCCCCACGGTGGGCATATCCTCAATACTTCCCGTATGAATCGCTACTTGGGCCTTCGCCGCGATGAACAAAGCCAATTTCTGCTGCGCGTGGAGCCGGGCGTTGTGCTCTCGGAGCTGCGTAAGCAGCTGAGCAAGAAGGTACTGCCGACCGCTGGTTGGGACCAGGCATCGCTTGAGGCCTACGAGGAGTTCCAAGAGTCCCCCGAGCAGTTCTTTCCCACCGATCCCACCGAGGCATCTGCCTGTCTGGGTGGCATGGCGGCATGCAACGCCTCCGGCGCCCGCAGCTACGCTTACGGCCCCATGCGCCCGCATATCACGGGACTCCACGTCGCGCTGGCTGATGGCGATTTGCTTGAGCTTCAGCGCGGCGAGGCTTTTGCCCAGGGCCGCCACCTGTCGCTCGTGACGGCAGAGGGCCGTACGCTCGAGCTCGATCTTCCCGGCTATACCATGCCCGAGACAAAAAATGCCTCAGGCTATTTCGTTGCGGACGATATGGACGCCATCGACCTCTTTATCGGCGCGTGCGGCACGCTCGGCGTTATCACCGAGCTCGAGATCGCCCTGCAGGCGGCACCTTCGGTCGTATGGGGTGTGAGTTGCTTTTTCGATAGCGAAGACAAGGCCGTGTCCTTTACCGATTCCGTGCGTCCCGTGCTGTCCCATGCCGCCGCTATTGAGTATTTCGATGCTGGCGCCCTGGATATCCCGCGTCGCCAGCGCGAGCAGTCGACAGCGTTTGCCTCGCTGCCGGCGCTCGACGACGAGGCAAAGGTCTGTGTCTACGTGGAGCTCGACTGCGATGACGAGGCGCAGGCGACCGAGGAGCTGTACCACCTTGGATGGGTGCTGGAGTTTGCGGGCGGCCGCGACGATGCGACATGGGTCGCCCGCACCGAAGTCGATCGCGAGTGCCAGCGGTTCTTCCGCCACGCGGTGCCCGAGAGCGTCAACATGCTCATTGACGAGCGTCGCCGCACCGACCCCACCATTACCAAGCTGGGATCGGATATGTCGGTGCCCAATGCACGCCTTGCCGATGTCATGGCCCTCTATCGCCGCACGCTGGCCGAAAGCGGGCTTGAGTCTGCTGCCTGGGGACACATCGGGAACAACCATCTGCATGTGAACATCCTGCCGCGCGATGCGCAAGACTACCGTCGTGGTGGAGAGCTCTTTGCCCAGTGGGCTTCCGAGGTCACGGCCATGGGCGGTGCCGTTTCTGCCGAACACGGCGTCGGCAAGATCAAGGCGGGCTTCTTGGAGACGATGTACGGCCACGAGGCCATGGTCGAGTCGGCGCGCCTCAAACTCCAGCTCGATCCTGCCGGCCAGTTGGGTCGCGGCAACCTGTTTACGGAGAAGCTCTTGGATGAACTCGTCCAGAAAGGGGGCGCGTGAAGATGAGTGATTTCCATATGGTGGTGTGCGTCAAGGCGGTGCCCGGAAGCACCGAGGTCAAGATGGACCCCAAGACCAATACTATCGTGCGTGATGGCAAGCAGGCGGTCATTAATCCCTTCGATGCAAGTGCCCTCGAATGTGCGCTAGCGCTGAAGGACGACTTTATCGGCTTTGGCATGGACGTGCGTGTGACGGTGGTGTCGATGGGCATCCCCGCGACCGAATCGCTGCTGCGCGACTGCATCGCCCGCGGTGCCGACGACGCGCTGCTGCTGACCGATCGCGCCTTTGCGGGCGCCGATACCCTAGCCACCACCTATGCCCTCAAATGCGGCATCGAGGCACTCGATGAGGACTTTGACCTGCTCATCTGCGGCAAGATGGCGGTGGACGGCGATACGGCCCAGATCGGCCCCGAGCTGGCCGGCGCCTTTGGGGTCCCCTGCGTGACCGACGTGAGCTGTGTGCAGAGCGCGGGATTTACGACGTGTGGCTCGCTGGCGCTCGTTCACGGCTGCGATGCCGGCGAGGAGACGGTGTACCTGGAGATGCCGTGTGCGATGACGACTGCCAAGGAGATTGGCCAGCTGCGCATGCCGAGTATTGCCGGTATTCGCGCGGCCGAGGATGCAGACGTGCGCGTGGCCAGCGCTGCCGACGTAAACGCCGACCCCTCGCGTTGCGGCCTTGCCGGATCACCGACGCAGGTCGTGCGCTCGTTTGTGCCCGACCGTGACCAAACGTGCGAGGCCGTCGAGGGAACGGCGTCCGAGCAGGCGGTAAAACTTGCCAAGATTATCGAGGGGATGGCATAGATGAGCGGGCTGATTATCGATAGCGAAGCCTGTATCGGCTGCGGTCGCTGCGTTCGCGCCTGCGCCTCGGGCGGCATTGTGGTGGAGGGTGAGCGCCCCAATCGCTGTGCCCGCGTAACCGACGGCTGTATCCTGTGCGGTGGGTGCGTCGACGCCTGCCCCGTCAACGCCATCTCGATTGAGCGCGACGAGGCCGCCGGCGCGGCAGACCTTGACGCATATCGAGACATCTGGATCTTCGTGCAGACTGACGAGCACGATGCCGTTGCATCCGTGGCCTTCGAGCTCATGGGCAAGGGGCGCGAGCTTGCCGATGCCCGCGGCTGCCGTCTGGTGGCACTGGTCGGCATGAGCCCCGAGGGCTCACTCGGGGACCTGGAGCATCTGATTTGCGCCGGTGCGGACGAAGTTCTGGTCTGTCGTGACGAGCGCCTGCGTCAGAACGACGCGGAGGTCTACGCCCGCTTGATCTGCGATTTGGTAGCCGAGCGCAAGCCCGAGGCCATTCTGTACGGCGCGACCGCCTTTGGTCGCGAGCTGGCGCCCAGTGTGGCCGTGCGCTTGCAGACGGGCCTTACGGCCGATTGCACGGTGCTTTCGATGGATACGGAGACGGGTCTGCTGCAGCAGACGCGCCCGGCGTTTGGCGGCAACCTGATGGCCACCATTATCTGCCCCAACCACCGTCCTCAGATGGCAACGGTGCGCCCCGGCATCTTTAAGGCGCCCGAGTTTGACTATAGCCGCTCCGGCACGATTGCCCAGGTAGTGCTAGCGGATGACGTTAAGGCCCGTGTCGAGATCTCGATTCCCGCCGAGGAGTGGGGACAGCAGGCCTCAATTGCCGATGCCGAGCGTCTAGTCGTGGTGGGCCGCGGCATCGGCTCCAAGAAAAACCTACCGCTGATGCGAAAGCTTGCCGAGGCTCTGGGTGCCGAGCTTGGCTGCACGCGCCCCGTGGTGGAGGCCGGCTGGCTGGAGTATCGCCACCAAATTGGCCAGACGGGTGTATCGGTCTCGCCCAAGCTCCTCGTGAGCATCGGTGTCTCGGGCGCTATCCAGCATCTCGCCGGCATCGGTGGGGCGGAGTGCATTGTCGCCATCAATGAGGACCCGGATGCCCCCATCTTCGGTGCCGCCCGGTACAAGGTCGTCGGCGATGCCGTTGAGATCGTTGAGGAACTGCTGGCTCAGCTCGAGTGCTAAGCGCTTGCCAGCCAGCGGCGCAGCTCGTCCTTAAGGCGGCTCCAGGTTGCCTGCGCGGCGGGGTCGGTAAAGGGTCGCGTAATGCCAAAGGGCGCGTCGAGCAGGCGATAGATATCGCCTTGCTCGCGCGCCAGTGCACGGCTTGCCGGATGGACGAGCTCAAACATAAAGCAGATGAGCCCCACCAGGTAGTCCGCCGGCTCGTTGCGCTCGTCACGCGCGACGCAGCGATGCTCGTCAAAGGCGGTAAGCGCCGGTGTCGAGAAGTGGCTGGCGAGAAACGTGTCCTCATCCACCTTGAGGATGGTGTCGACGGTGCTGTCGGCGATGGTGCGCATAATGTCGATCTTGTCGCCATCGCGCACGATATCGCAGAAGCGCCGCGTGCGCTCGTCGAGCTGCGCGGGTAGACGGAAATCGCTGTGATAGGCAATGCTCGCTCGGATGAGCTCATCTTCTGCCGGGTCATCGATAAAGTCGCGGACGCTCGTCACGGCGGGTGCATCGGCGGGATTCTCGCCAAAGAGGACCTCGATGCCCAGCGCTGCATGGCCCATGCTCTCGGCGTCCTTAAAGGTGTCCCAGCGTCGCAGCTGCTCAAAGCGGCCTATATCGTGCAGCAGGCCGCAAAGCCATGCCAAGTCAATATCATCTGACGACCAGCCCTGCTCGCGCGCTACGGCATCGCATGCCTCGGCCACGTGGTACGTATGCTCGATTTTGAGCGCGATGCGTGGGTTGGTGGCGTCGTAGGCATCGGTGTAGCTTTTGAAGGCTGCGCGCGCCCGGTCTCGATCGATAGCTGTCATAATGACTTCCTAAAAAGTTGTGTCTTTCGATCCGGTGGCAATTGTAGGCGAACTTTATTGCCACCGGTTGATATTTCTGCTGCGTTGCGAGGTGCGCTGCAGACGACTTACCAGAATGGGGGTGGCATGGTCCTTAGGATCTTTAAAACCGTCTGGCCGGTGATGCTTACCTATGTTGCAATAGGCGCGCCGTGCGGAATGACCATGGGGCAGACGGGAATGGAACCCTGGATGGTCTTTGCCCTGAGCAGCACGTTTGTGACGGGCAGCGGCCAGTTTATGATCTGCAACCTGTGGCTGGCGGGCGTGCCTGCAGCATCGATCGTCGCGAGCGTTGCTGCCATCTCCTCGCGCTTTGCGCTTTACTCGGCATCGATCGCGCCGCATCTGACGGGTGCCTCGAAGCGTCAGACGCTGGCTGTTGCCGCGACACTTACCGAGGAGGCATATGGCATCTCGCTTGCCAAGTTGGTTGAAGGGGAGGATTGGGGCCCGCGCGAGTCCTTTGTGCTCAACGTGATTCTCATCGCAACATGGGGCGTTTCGTGTACGATGGGCGCCATCGTCGGCGCCGTTGTCGATGTTCCCACCGCCATTGCAGCCTTTGTCTGCACCTCGCTCTTTATCTGCCTGCTCTTTTCGCAGCGGCTGTCGCGCGGCAACGTTGTCGCGGCGGTTTCGGGCGCGGTGTCCGTCGCCGTATGCAAGTTCTTGGGCCTCACGAATATTGCCGTGCCGGCAAGCGTCGTGGCCGGCATGGCCATTGCGTTGGCGTGCGATGCTGTATTTGACGGAAGAGGTGCCCGCGATGCCCGTTAACGAGTTCTTGGTTCTGTGGCTGTCGTCGTGGGCTGCTATCGCGTTCTTTCGCATCGCGCCGGCGTTCGCCTTGCGCGGGCGGACCCTGTCGCCCCGCATTACCGAGGCCCTGGGCTATATCCCGCCCGCCGCCTTTGCCGCGCTGGTCGCCAACGACTTGGTGAGCCCCGGCGCGTTCGACGCGGGACTCTGGCCTGCCTTGGTTCCCTGGATTGCGGCCGCCGGCGTCGTGGTCGTGGCGGTCAAGACAAAATCGATGCTGTGGTGCTGCGTCTCGGGCATCGTACTCTATATTGTCTTGAGCCTTATATAGGGGTGGCGTCGCGGGCGCCGAATCTCGTTCCATCCCAACTCGTCGGATTTTTCACCGAGCTGGTCTATTTCTTCTGGTACCATGGTCAAACTTTACTGTAGCAAAGCGTGACGTGGGCTTTTGTACCCCGTCAGCGGAAATGGGGGTTTCATGGCACAGGAAGCAACCGCCAACGAGCAAAAGAAATTCAAGGTCCCGCGCATCCCGGGCGACATCATGATCTATCCGATGATCGTCGGTCTTTTGCTCAACACCTTCTGCCCGCAGGTTTTTGAGATCGGCGGCTTCTTTACGGCTGCCTGCCGCGGTGGCTCCAATACCATCGTCGCCGCGATCCTGCTGTTTGTGGGCGCCGGCATCAGCTTTAAGTCCACGCCGGGTGCCATCAAGACCGGTATCGTCGTGCTGATCCCCAAGCTGGTCGTCGCAGCGGCTCTCGGCCTGGGCGTGGCATATTTCTTTAACGACAACTTCCTGGGTCTGAGCTCCGTGTCTATCATCGGCGGCATTACGTTTTGCAACATGGCGCTCTATACGGGCATCATGGGCGAGTTCGGCGATGAGTCCGAGCAGGGCGCCGTCGGCATCCTGTTCTTTACGGCTGGCCCCGCCGTCACGATGATCATCCTCGGTGTTTCCGGCCTCGCCAACATTCCAATTGGCACCATTATCGGCTCCATCTTGCCACTCGTTATTGGCATGGTTCTGGGCAACCTGTTCCCGTTTATCAAGAACCTGCTGGTTCCCGGTGCCAATCCCGCGATTGCCGTCATCGGATTTCAGCTCGGTGCGTCCATGAGCCTGTCGAGCTTTATCACCGGCGGTATTTCCGGCATCTTGCTGGGCCTTGTCACGCTGTTTGTCGTCGGTCCCATCACCTTTGCGTTCGAGCGTCTGTGCGGCGGCAATGGCAAGGCCGCTGTGGCTTGCTCCACCATTGCCGGCACGGCTATGACCACACCGGTTGCCCTCGCCGAGGTCGCACCGCGCTACGCCGAGCTTGCGCCCACCGCGTACGCTCAGATCGCCACCGCCGTTATCATCACGGCGATCATGGCTCCGATTCTGACTGGCTGGGTCGACAAGAAGTTCTGCCAAGGCAAGGAGGATCTGTCGCTCGCCGGTGTCGAGGCCATCGAGGAGGCTGTCGCGACTGACATCGATGGCGAGTAGCAATCGATACCCATCAATGATGCCGGCGTGTGCAATTCGCGCCGTATGGGCGCCCGAACAGAAACTGTTTTGCAGTGATGTTCGGGCGCTCTGCTATTATCCCCTTTACCCCTGCGGAGTAAAGGGGTGTTTATTGCCCTGATTCGAATTGGGCGATTCTGACCACTTGGGTATTGAAGGGATGGCGCTAGTGGTTAAGGCACTCAAGATTGAGATATTCGTGCTATGCATGATTGTTCTTATCGGGCTTGCCGTGCGAAGTCGTCGCTCCTTGTTCTCGAGCACCCAGCAGCTATTGTTTAGCATGCTTGGCTACACCTCTGCCGCGTACATATTATTCGATATGATCTGGACGCTTTCGGACGGTGTGGACGGCACGTTGGGCATTGCTGCCAACTGGATTTCCAACGCGGTTTCGTTTTCGCTCTTTGCTATCGCGTGTCTCATTTGGTTTATCTATTCCGAGACGGTGCAGGGCTCTCGCCTTTTGACCTCGCGCTATAGGGTGGTGCTTGTAGCGTTGCCTACGGCTCTGGTGGTCGTGCTGGCGTTTACCAGTTACTGGACGCACGCCCTGTTCTATATCGATTCGCAGGGCGTGTATCGTCGCGGCTTTGCCTATATGATCCAGCCCATCGTCAGCTACTGTTACGTTATACATACGTCCCTGCATGCATTTGTGCAATCTCGCAGGGTCGAGAGCCTGCAGACGAAGGCCATCTATCGAACCTTGGCATTTTTCGCCATTCCGGCCCTGGTGGGCGGTACCTTTCAGGTCGTATACTCGCTGCCCGGCCTTTGTGTCGGCATAATGATTAGCATGTTGCTGCTCTACATCATCTACCAGGAGCAGCTCATCTCGACCGACCCGTTGACTGGACTTAACAATCGCAACCGTTTTGAGACCTATATGCTGTCGCTCTTCTCAAATGTGGATCAGGCCGAAGATGTATATCTGCTTATGATGGACGCCGACGGCTTTAAGCAGATTAACGATCGCTATGGGCATGTGGAGGGCGACCACGCTCTTCAGGTCATATCCGCTGCGCTCAAAGAAGTCTGCTCGGCGTCTGGCGGCTTTATCGCACGTTATGGTGGCGATGAGTTCGTGGTGCTCCAAAAGGCAGTGGCGGAACAGGATATCATGCATCTGTGCGCGACAATCAACGATGAGCTCGCGCGCGCCGAGGTTCCGTATCTGTTGCGGATGTCCATCGGCTACGCACGGGTTGGTGATGGCGTCGATACCTGGCAAGACTTGCTTCGTGCTGCCGACGCGGAGCTCTACCGCGTAAAGCGCGAGAAGAAGAAAGCCGGCGTTCAGATACGCTAGGAAAAGGGGCACACGACCGTTGCGATGGTCGTGCGCTCCTTTTGCGTTTGTGGGGGCCACCGGTCATAATGCCCAGGCGCGGTGCGGCAAGACGGGCGTCTGCCGCCGCGACTCGGTGCGAAATCAACGAGAACCAGTGCATTCCATTAAGCTAAAGTGTGTGAAGGTTCTCCCTAAAAAGGTGAGCTCTCTAGGCTTTTTTGGGTTTGTTGACGATGATGATGCCGCTGCAGACCAAGAGCAGGGCAACGATGACAGTAACGGGGCTCGTGCCGGCGCCCTCGCCAAGCAGCAGTGCGCTCAGCAGTACGCCAAAGACCGGGTTCATAAATCCAAAGACCGAGACGCGGCTGACGGGGTTGACGGCAAGCAGGCGCGACCACAGCGAGTAGGCGACCGCGGAGATAAGCGCCATGTAGATGATGAGCACGATGGCGGGGACAATCGCTGTGGGGGAGAGCGCGCCACCCATCAAAAAGCCGATGGCGGTGAGGACCAGGCCGCCGACCAAGAACTGCCACCCGGCAAGCAAGACGCCGTCGTGCTTGCGCGAGAAGATGCCGATCAGGCAGGTCGAAAGAGCACCCGCGACAGTGGAGGCTAGGATAAAGCCCTCGCCATCGAGCCTGAAGCCAAAGGTGCCATCTGCGCCCGAGAGGTTGACGAGCGCGACGCCGGCAAAGCCCAGCGCACAGCCAAGCACCTTGGCCGTATTGAGCTTCTCGGTGTGAAATGCCAGGGCGGCAAAGAGGATTGCGAGGAAGTTGGCGCTGGCCTCGATGATGGAGCTCGACATGGCGCTGGCGTGCGAGAGGCCCAGATAGAAAAAGAAGTACTGCCCGATAGTCTGGAAGAGCGACAAGACAAAGATGGGCTTGATGTCGCGAGCCTGCGGAATGAGGGGGCGGCGTTGGGCCGCACTCATCCCAACGATAACCAGGGCGCCGGCAAGCGTGAAGCGCAAGCCCGCAAAGAGCAGCTGCGAGGCGCTATCGTGCGCCGGGATACCAAAGAGTGCGTAGCCGATCTTGATGCAGGGAAAGGCCGATCCCCAGAGCGCGCAACAAACAAGACAGCCCAGGATGAGTCCGGGCAGGGTGGCGAGATACGGCTTGCGGCTTTCCATGATGTCCTTCCTGCATGCGCGAAGCAAAAAAGAACCCGCCACCGGATGTGTCGGTGGCGGGTGTTGTTACCCGAGGGGATTGTACCCGATGGGAAAGGTTTAAGCGAAGTAGGCCACGCCGCTCTCAAAGATCGGCATGAACTTATCGCCGGGGACATGCTCGGGCACGTTGCGGTACAGGTTGTCGCCGCGACGCTCGGCATGGCCCATCTTGCCCAGGACGCGGCCGTCGGGGCTCGTGATGCCCTCGATGGCGAGTGCGGAGCCGTTGGGGTTGACGGAAAGATCCATGCTGGGCTTGCCGTTCTCGCCCACGTACTGCGTGGCGACCTGGCCGTTGGCGATCAGCTGGGCGAGCACTTCGTCATTGGCGACAAAGCGGCCCTCGCCGTGGCTGATGGCGACGGTGTAGGGGTCGTCCAGGCTGCACTGCGACAGCCACGGGGACAAGTTGGACGAGATGCGGGTGCGCACCAGACGGCTCTGGTGGCGACCGATGGTGTTGAACGTCAACGTGGGCGCATCGGGCGTGGCGTCGACGATGTCGCCGTAGGGCACCAGGCCGAGCTTGATCAGGGCCTGGAAGCCGTTGCAGATGCCCAGCATCAGGCCATCGCGGGCCTTGAGCAGGTCGCGGACTGCCTCGGTGACCTCGGGAGCGCGGAAGAACGCCGTGATGAACTTGGCGGAGCCGTCGGGCTCGTCGCCGCCCGAGAAGCCGCCGGGGATCATGACGATCTGGCTTGCACGGATGCGGCGGGCAAGCTCGTGGGTGCTCTCGGCGACGGCCTCGGGCGTGAGGTTGTTGATCACGAAGGTGTCGGCCTCGGCACCGGCGGCACGGAAGGCGCGGGCGCTGTCGTACTCGCAGTTGTTGCCGGGGAACACGGGGATGATCACGCGCGGGCGGGCGATCTTGGCGCCGCCGTACACGTGGATATCCTTGGCGCGGAAGTCGATGGTCTCGACCTCGGGGGTCTCGCCGGCGCTGCGGTAGGTGAAGACGCCCTCGATGCCGCTCTCCCAGGCCTCCTGGAGCTCGGAGAGCTCGATGACTTCGGAACCGGTGTCGATGACATAGCCCTCGACGGTGGTGCCCAGGGGCTCGACGACAACGCCGTCGGCGACCTCGGGCAGCTCGGCATCCTCGGCGAGCTCGACAATAAAGCTGCCGTAGAGCGGGGTGAAGAGGCTCTCCACGTCTACATCCTCGGCAAGCTCGATACCGATCTGGTTACCGACGCACATCTTAAAGAGGCTCTCGGCGCCGCAGCCGTAGCCGGGCGTGGAGATGGCCAGGGCGTTGCCGGTAGCAGTGAGCGCCTCGACGGCGTCAAACGCGGCGAGCAGCTGCTGAGCATCGGGGCGGTAGTCCTCGCCATAGGTGGCGGGGGCGATGCGGACGACGCGGTGCGTGAGGCCCTTGAACTCGGGCGAGACGGCGCGGGCGGCCTTGCCCACGGCGACGGCGAAGCTGATCAGGGTCGGCGGAGCGTTGAGCTCGCCGGCCTCGTCCTCAAACGAACCGCTCATGGAGTCCTTGCCGCCGATGGCGCCGGCACCCAGGTCGACCTGGGCCATAAGGGCACCCAGGACGGCAGCCATGGGCTTGCCCCAGCGCTCGGCCTCGGTGCGCAGGCGCTCGAAGTACTCCTGGAAGGAGAGGTAGGTGCGCTTGTGCTCAAAGCCGGCGGCAACGAGCTTGGCGATGGACTCGACCACGGACAGGTAGGCGCCCGCAAACTGGTCGGCCTCCATCAGATAAGGGTTGAAGCCCCATGCCATGGCGCTCGCCGTGGTGGTCTCGCCGTCCACGGGGAACTTGGCGACCATGGCCGAGCTTGGGGTGAGCTGCGTCTTGCCGCCAAAGGGCATGAGCACGGTCGCGGCGCCGATGGTGGAGTCGAAGCGCTCGGAAAGGCCCTTGTTGGAAGCGACGTTGAGGTCGGTGACGAGCGAGGTCATGCGCTCGGCGAGCGTGGTACCGGCCCAGCTGGGCTGCCACACACTGCGGGCGCAGACGTGGGCGACCTGGTGCTTGGGCGCACCGTTGGAGTTGAGGAACTCGCGGGACAGATCGACGATGGCGACGCCGTTCCAGGCCATGCGCATGCGCGGCTCGGCGGTAACCTCGGCGATAACGGTCGCCTCCAGGTTCTCCTCGGCGGCGTAGCCCATGAACTCCTCGACGTCACCGTCGGCGACGGCGCAGGCCATGCGCTCCTGGGACTCGGAAATGGCGAGCTCGGTGCCGTCCAAGCCGTCGTACTTCTTGGTCACGGTGTCCAGGTCCACGTACAGGCCGTCGGCAAGCTCGCCCACAGCGACCGAGACGCCGCCGGCGCCAAAGTCATTGCAGCGCTTGATCAGACGGCAGGCGTCGCCGCGGCGGAACAGACGCTGCAACTTGCGCTCAACCGGGGCGTTACCCTTCTGGACCTCGGCACCCGAGGTCTCGATGGACTCGGTGTTCTGGGTCTTGGAGGAGCCGGTGGCACCGCCGATGCCGTCACGGCCGGTGCGGCCGCCCAGCAGGATGATCTTGTCGGTGGGGGCGGGGCACTCGCGGCGCACGTGGTTTGCCGGGGTAGCGCCCACGACGGCGCCGACCTCCATGCGCTTGGCCACGTAGCCGGGGTGATAGAGTTCGTTGACCTGGCCGGTGGCAAGGCCGATCTGGTTGCCGTAGCTGGAGTAGCCGGCGGCGGCAGTGGTCACGAGCTTGCGCTGCGGCAGCTTGCCCTCGAGCGTCTCGGACACGGGGACGGTGGGGTCGCCGGCGCCGGTGACACACATGGCCTGGTACACGTAGCTGCGGCCCGAGAGCGGGTCGCGGATGGCACCGCCCACGCAGGTGGCGGCACCGCCGAAGGGCTCGATCTCGGTCGGGTGGTTGTGGGTCTCGTTTTTAAACAGGAACAGCCAGTCCTGGTCCTCGCCGTCGACATCAACCTTCACCTTGACGGTGCAGGCGTTGATCTCCTCGGACTCGTCGACATCGGTCATGACGCCGGTCTTCTTAAGGTACTTGGCGCCGATGGTGCCCATGTCCATGAGGCAGACGGGCTTGGCGTCACGGCC
>CAJLJQ010000055.1:0-14286 GCA_905207015.1 uncultured Collinsella sp.
CAATACCGTCATCGTCGTCGAGCATGATGAGGATACGATTCGTGCTGCCGACTATGTGATCGACATGGGCCCCGGCGCGGGCGTGAACGGCGGACACGTAGTCGCGGCGGGAACGCCTGCCGATATCATGGCGTGTCCCGAGTCGATGACGGGCGCTTATCTGACCGGCAAACGAATGATCCGGGTTCCCGATGAACGCCGCAAGCCCGGTCGCGGCTGCCTTAAGATCACGGGCGCCCGCGCCAACAACCTCAAAAACGTTACCGCCAAGATTGAGTTCGGTACGCTTACGGTCGTTACCGGCGTGTCGGGATCGGGTAAGAGCTCCCTGGTTACCGACACTATCGCACCTGCCCTTACGAATGCCATTCACCGTTCGACGCGCCCTGTGGGTCCGTATAAGAAAATCGAGGGCATCGAGTGTATCGATAAGGTTATCGATATCGACCAGTCGCCGATTGGCCGCACGCCGCGTTCCAACCCTGCTACGTACATTGGCCTGTGGGATGATCTTCGCGCGCTGTTTGCGAGTACGCCGGAGTCGAAGGCGCGTGGCTACTCGCCGGGACGTTTCTCCTTTAACGTGAGCGGCGGTCGCTGCGAAGCATGCAAGGGCGACGGACAAATTAAGATCGAGATGCACTTCCTTCCCGATATCTATGTCCCCTGTGAGGTCTGCGGCGGCAAACGCTATAACCGCGAGACGCTTGAGGTCACCTACCGTGGTAAGACCATCTCGGACGTGCTCGACATGAGCGTCACCGAGGCACTGGCCTTCTTTGGGAATATCCCGCAGATTAAGCGCAAGCTCCAGACGCTGTACGATGTAGGCTTGGGCTACGTGAGCCTGGGCCAGCCCGCTACGACGCTCTCGGGCGGCGAGGCGCAGCGTGTGAAGCTCGCCAAGGAGCTTCATCGACGCCAGACGGGCAAGACGTTCTATATTTTGGATGAGCCGACGACCGGCCTTCATTTTGAGGACGTCCGCCAGCTGCTCGATGTGCTGCAGCGCTTGGTCGATGCGGGCAACACGGTGCTGGTGATTGAACACAATCTTGATGTCATCAAGGTTGCCGACCGTCTGATCGATATGGGCCCCGAGGGCGGTAACGGCGGCGGAACCGTCGTGGTTTCGGGCACACCGGAGCAGGTTGCGGACTGTCCGCAGAGTTATACGGGCAAGTTTTTGGCGCCGTTGCTCAGGCGTGACCGGGAGCGTCAGGCTCAACTTGATGCTCAATAAATAGGCGATTCAGTTTATGGGCGCCATCGACTCCTTGTGATTCGATGGCGCTTGCTGTGTCGAAGTGACGTATGCAGCCGAATTGGACATATACTTAATCCTTGCGTCCGAATGCGAGGGAAAGGATATGCCATGGCAAAGGCTGTAAAGACGCCAAAAACCAATGCGATGCGCGAGCTGGAAAGCGCCGGCATTTCCTATGTTCTACATACGTACGAAGACGATGGTGATGAGTCGGCGGGCCTGGGGGTCGCGATTTCGGAGCAGCTTGGCGAGGAGCCCGGTCAAGGATTTAAGACCTTGGTCTGCGTGACGCCGTCCAACGACCACGTCGTGTGCTGCATCCCTGTTGCCGACGAGCTCGATCTAAAGTCCGCCGCGCGTGCCGCGGGGGAGAAGTCCTTGGCCATGATGCATGTGAAGGATTTGCTTGCGGCGACTGGCTACGTTCGCGGCGGCTGCAGTCCGGTCGGTATGAAAAAACGCTACCGGACGCTCATTGATGAGACATGTGTCCTTTGGGATACCATTTTTATTTCGGGAGGCAAGCGTGGTTATCAGCTCGAGCTTGCACCTGATGATTTAATTGCATTTTGCGGGGCGACAGTTGCCGCGATTACGAGAGAGGACTGAGCGATGCCGCAGGAAGAATTGAAGCGCGGAGCTCATTTTGCAGAAGAATCTGCGCCTCAGACACCCTCATCCGAAGCTTCTTCATCGCGAGATGACACTGACGACATGGGCTCGTCGGACTACTCCACGGTTGGTCGTTCCGCCGGGCTTATGACCATCCTGACCATCGTGTCTCGCGTCACTGGTTTTATCCGCACGTGGGCAATGGCGGCCGCTATCGGCATGTCGCTACTCTCGTCCTCCTATCAGGTCGCCAACAACCTGCCCAATATGCTCTACGAACTCGTGATGGGCGGCATGCTCGTGACGGCGTTTTTGCCCGTGTACATGGGCGTGAGGCGTGAGCAGGGTCGCGAGGCCTCTAACGAGTACGTGGGCAACCTGCTCGGCATTCTGCTTTTGGTGCTGGGTGGCATTTCGTTGCTGGGGACCGTGTTCGCCCCGGGCTTTATCTGGACGCAATCGTTCCTTTCGGGTGACGGCGGCAGCATGGATACCGCTGCGTTCATGTTCCGTTTCTTTGCCATCCAGATTCTGTTTTATGGTTTGGGTTCGGTGTTCTCGGGCGTTCTCAACGCACACCGCGACTACTTCTGGTCAACGTTTGCCCCGGTCCTCAACAATGTGATCGTCATTGCGAGCTTTATGGGTTTTGCGCCCGTGTCCGCACAGTTTGGCGAACGTGCCGGCATCATCTTGATTGCGGCCGGTACGACCCTCGGTGTCTTTGTTCAGATGGCATGTCAGATTCCCGCGCTTGGCAAGCACGGCGTGCATCCCCATATCCATGTCGACTTTAAGGACCCCGCGCTGCGCCAGACGATTGCGCTCGGTATCCCGACGCTGCTCGCCACGGTGTGCATGTTTGTCTCGACTTCTATCACCAACGCTGCCGCGCTGGTGGTCCAGCCCGAGACTGGCCCTTCCGTCATCGCCTATGCGCGCCTGTGGTACACGCTGCCCTACGCGCTGATTGCCGCCTCGCTTTCGACGGCGCTCTATACCGAGCTCTCTCACGACGCACAGGAGAAGGATTACGACAGCGTCCGCACGGGCATTTCGCGTGGCGTCGCCCAGATGCTGTTCTTCCTGATTCCATTCGCGCTGTACCTGATTGTCTTCGCGCGTCCGCTCAACATGATCTACTGCGCTGGCAAGTTCGATGAGTCCGGTGTGGCGCTGGTGTCGGAGTTCCTTATCTACCTGGCACTTTCCCTGCCGCTCTACGGCGTGGTCGTGCTGATGCAGAAGAGCTTCTCTGCCTTGCTCGACATGAAGCCCTATAGCCGCTATTGTCTGTATTCCGCCATCGGCCAGGCCGGCTCGGTTCTGCTGTTTGGCGTTGTGCTGGGCTTCGGTATGCCGGCAATCGCGCTTTCGTATGTCGTCGACTACGTGATCTTGGTCGGTTGCTCGCTGTGGTGGCTGCGTCGTCGTCTGCGTGGTCTTCAGGTTAAATCTATCCTGCATGGCGGTTTCTTTGGCCTTTTGCTCGGTGGCCTGGGTGCTGCCGCAGGCGCCGGCGTCATGTGGGCGCTTGAGCACTTTGTCGGGGCACTTGGCGGCTCGATTCTGATTACTCTTGGCTACGTTTGCGTTGCGGGTGTCGTCTCGCTTGCTGTTACCTTTGGCCTTGCCGTCGTCCTTAAGATGCCCGAGGTCTCGGCGCTGATTCGTCGCAAGTAGGTGCGCGTGGCCGGTCACGACAACATTCCAACGCTTGCCGAGCAGGTTTCGCGCGTTCCCACGCAGCCCGGCTGCTACCTTTGGAAAGACGCCAAGGGCGATGTCATCTACGTGGGCAAGGCGAAAAACCTGCGCGCCCGTATGCGTCAGTACGTGACGCTGCAGGACGAGCGCCAGAAGATCCCGCTGATGATGCAGCTGGTGGCGAGCTTTGACTATATCGTGGTGGAGACCGAGCACGAGGCGTTGGTGCTCGAGCGCAATTTGATTGGTCAGTACCATCCGTACTTTAACGTCGACCTCAAGGATGACAAGAGCTACCCCTTTATCGCCATTACAAAGGGCGACCTGTATCCCGCTATCAAATACACGCGTGAGCGTCATAAGCCGGGAACGCGCTATTTTGGACCTTATACCGATAGCCGCGCGGCACGTGAGACGATAGATACGCTGCGCAAGGTTATCCCCATCTGCTCCGCATCCTGTGCGGAGTGGCGTCGTTGTCGCCGTATCGTCGAGTCCCACAAGGGCGAGGAAGACATCGTCAATATGATTTGCGCGCAAAACGGGCGCCCCTGCTTTGACTACCATGTCGGGCGCGGCCCGGGTGCGTGTGTCGGCGCGATTTCCCCGGCAGACTATGCCAAGAACGTCAAGCGTGTCGAGCGCTTTTTGTCGGGCCATCGCAAGGATGTCGTCGATGAGCTGACCTCCGAGATGACGGATGCCGCTGAGGCGCTCGACTTTGAGCGCGCGGCACGCGTCAAACGTCGTTTGGAGGTCATCAGGGGTCTGGACGATCGTCAGCAAGTCGTTTTTCCCTCCAGTGTCGATATAGATGTCATCGGTTTCTATCGCGAGGAGACCATCTCCGCCGCTTGCGTCTTCGTCGTTCGCGAGGGCCGAACAGTTCGCACCTGCGAGTTCATTCTCGACAAGGGTCTTGATGTTGACGAGGAAGAGCTCCAGTCGGGCTTTCTTAAGCGCTATTACGACGAGACGGCTGATATTCCAGCTGAGGTCAACCTTTCCGTCGAGCTTGAGGATGCGGAGGCGCTGGGGGAGTGGCTTGCGGGCAAGCGTGAGCGTTCCTGCCATCTCCATAGGCCGCAGCGTGGCGAAAAGCACCGTCTGCTCGATATGGCATCCAAAAATGCGCGCCATGCCCTCATGCGCTACATGATGCGAACGGGGTACGCTGACGACCGCACCAATCAAGCGCTCCTGGAGCTCGAAAGTGCGTTGGCGCTGCCATCGCCGCCGTTGCGTATCGAGTGCTTCGATATCTCTACACTGCATGGCACCTTTACGGTCGCCTCGATGGTGGTGTTTACCAACGGGCGCGCCGACAAGAGTCAGTATCGTCGTTTTAAAATTCAGGCCGAATTGGACGAGGCAAACGACTTCGTGTCGATGTCCGAGGTTTTGGGACGACGTTATGCTCCCGAGCGCATGGCCGACGAGCGCTTTGGCTCGCGCCCCGATTTGCTCGTTGTCGATGGCGGTAAGCCGCAATTGACCGCTGCGATCAAGCAACTTGAGGCTCTTGGGCTCGATATACCAGTTTGTGGCTTGGCAAAGGCCGATGAGGAGGTTTTCGTGCCTTGGGACGAGACTCCCGTCGTGCTGCCGACCGGGTCCGCGTCGCTCTATCTAATTAAACAGGTGCGCGATGAATCGCACCGTTTTGCCATCACGTTCCATCGCGAATTGCGCGATAAAGCCATGACGGTTTCGGTACTCGATGACGTTCCAGGCGTGGGACCCACCAGAAAACGTGCCCTTATGCGCCATTTTGGCTCGATGAAGCGTTTGCGCGCGGCGAGCGAGCAAGAGATCGCGGAAGTTCGAGGCGTTCCTGCCGATGTCGCCAAAGCGGTTCACGAGGCGCTCGTTGCATGGAATGCCGAGCGCGCCGAGGCGGCGGCAAAGCAATCCGAAAACTAAACACGCCTCTAAACAACTGATATACATGATTGCGTGATTTTCAATCATTTATTTCACGGCGATTACCAGCCGATTTCGGGTTTAATTAACGCTAAAACGTTTGACTAGCCATGGTGAACAACCCTGCTATCCTGCGGGTTGACGAAGACTGATATCTCACCTCGTCGATACATACTGTCTGGCGAATCGTTTGTCAATGAATTCGGTGAACGGTAGCAAATACCGTTCAAGCGTATGTATGTATCGGTCGCCGAGCGCGGCACCTCAGTTGGGTTCGTCGGTAGGTAAGGTATATATCGTCCGCAAGTTGCGCGGGGGCACGTCTAGGTGCTTCCGGGTAAGATTCTCTATTGATAGGAGAAGACATGGCCATCATCAACAAGGGTATGTCCAGGCGTTCGTTCCTCGGCCTCACCGGCAGCGTCGCTGCTGTCGCAGGGCTTGGTCTCACCGGCTGCGGTGGCAGCTCTAGCGACGAGGGTTCCGCTTCCGGTTCCACCGATTCCGCCAATCGTGGCGGCGGCGTGATCACCGCTGGTTCCGCTTACGCTCCGTCCAGCTTCGATCCCGCCAGCACCGGCTCCGCAGTGGGCCTGGGTGCTAACTGGCACGTCGTCGAGGGCCTCTACGGCATCGATTACCACGACTACAGCACCTTCAACGAGCTCGCCACCGACGATCCCAAGTCTGTGGATGACACCACTTTCGAGGTCACCATCCGCAAGGGCGCCAAGTTTTCCGATGGCACCGAGGTCACCGCTGACGATGTCGTTGCCTCCTACACCGCTTGCGCCGCTTCCGCTACCTATGCTCCGTTCTTCCAGCCCTTCGAGTCCATCGAGGCCAAGGACGCCAGCACCGTGACGGTCAAGACCAAGGTCCCCAACTTCTCCCTGCTCAAGGATCGTCTGGCCATCGTCCGCGTTACCCCGGCCACCCAGACCGAGGAGGATCGCGCCAAGCAGCCGATCGGCTCCGGCCCCTGGATGTACGACTCTATCTCCGATACCGAGATCACCCTGGTTCCCAACCCCGAGTACAACGGTGAGTATGCTGCCGAGGATAAGAAGATCCAGTACAGCATCCTGACCGACCCCACCGCTCGCGTTACCGCTCAGCAGGAGGGCTCCACGCTCGTTATGGAGCTCGTTACCGCTGACGCCGTCGACCAGCTCGAGAGCGCCGGCTGCAAGATCGATAACGTTCAGGGTTTCGGCACCCGCTTCATCATGTTCAACGTCGCCAAGGAGCCTTGGAACAACGTCAAGGTCCGTCAGGCTGTCATGTATGCGCTCGACACCGAGAAGATGGTCAGCAACACCTTCGCCGGCCTTGCCACCGCTGCCAGCTGCTACCTGCCCAAGAGCTTCACCAACTATCATGAGGCTTCCACGGTGTACAAGACCGATGCCAAGAAGGCTAAGAAGCTCATCGAGGAGTCTGGCATCACCCCGGGTGCCATCACCCTGCGCACCACCGACAACGAGCAGATTAAGGGCATGGCCGCCCAGGTCAAGAACGACCTCGACGCTCTCGGCTTCGATGTGACCATCCAGACCGATACCTCGCCGGCCACCTACGCTGCCATCGACGGCGGCGAGGCCTACGATATCCTCCTTGCCCCTGGCGATCCTTCCTGCTTCGGCGCCGACCCCGACCTGCTGCTCAACTGGTGGTACGGCGACAACGTTTGGATGCAGACCCGTTGCCCGTGGAAGGAGTCCGCTGAGTGGCAGAAGCTCCACGGTCTCATGGACGAGGCTCTTGCCGCCGAGGGCGACGAGCAGCAGAAGAAGTGGAACGAGTGCTTCGACATCATTGCCGACAACGCCGTTCTGTACCCCGTTGTCCACGTCAAGACCGTCTCCGCTTCCTGGGACGATCCGTCCACTGCGCCCAACGGCGAGGCCCTCGATGGCTTCAAGGGCATCGGCACGACGAGCATGTCCTTCAGGGGCGTTGCGACCGTCAAGGCGTAAGACTCGCTTGAGTCTGTATGCAGGATGTCGGTCGTTGGGACCGTATCCTCATAGTTGAAACAAAGACCCGGGCGACCTCGATGTCGCTCGGGTCTTGTAATGAGTATCCGTACTCATATACCAGTTGGTCCTACCGACAAAAGAAAGGGGAGAGAACGTGAACAACTTGCTACGTTTGATTGGAAGGCGTCTTGTGGCGCTGCCGATCATGGCATTGGGCGTCACCGTCCTGGTGTTCTTCCTTATGTCGTTCTCCAAGACCGACCCCGCCTACACGGCGTTGGGTGACGGTGCCTCGCCCGAGGCGGTTGCCGAGTACCATGAGAAGTATGGTCTGGACGACCCCTGGCCTGTGCGCTACGTGCGCTATATGGGCGATTTGATCCATGGCGACATGGGCACCTATGGTGCTGCTCGCAACTCCGTTGCCAAGCGCATCTCCACGGCCCTGCCCGTCACGATGCAGCTGACCTTCATCGGCCTTGCCATCGGTGCGGTCGTTTCGTTTTTACTCGGCGTCATCGCGGCACTGTATCGCGACAAATGGCCGGACCAAGTGATCCGCGTCTTTTCCATCGCCGGCTTGGCAACCCCGTCGTTCTGGCTTGCCGTTCTGTTGATCCTGCTGTTCTCTTCCTACCTTAAGGTGCTTCCGGCATCGGGTGCTCTGCCTCACTTCACCACGAATCCGGCTGGTTATCTGGGCCGCATGATTATGCCCGCCATCGCCTTGGCATTTCCGCTGACGGGCCAGATGACTCGTATCGTGCGTACCGCCATGGTCGAGGAGCTCGACAAGGACTATGTCCGTATGGCTCGCGGTGCCGGCGTTCCCGAGAAGGTCGTCGTCGGTATCAACGTTCTTCGCAATGCGCTGATCACCCCGGTCACCACCCTCGGTCTTAAGATCGGTTACCTCATGGGCGGCGCCGTCGTCATCGAGGTTATCTTCAACCTCCCCGGCATGGGCACCGCGATTCTGCAGGGCGTTCAGGGCAACGAGGCGAACCTGGTTCAGGGCGTCGTTATCGTCGTTGCTCTTGCCTTCATCATCATCAACATCGTGGTTGACATGCTCTACCTGCTCATCAACCCGCGCATCAGGACGGTGTAGATTATGGTAAAGATTCGAGAGAAGCAAACCGAGCAGCTCGAGAAGGCTGCCTCCAAGGGGCTCAAGCTCGGTGGCTGGAAGAAGATGACGCTGTCTTCTAAGATTGCCGCCGTCGTGCTGGTGCTGGTCGCCCTGACTGCGATTCTGGCGCCCCTTCTTGCCCCCTATAGCCCGGTCGAGATCTTTACGGCTCGCCAGGCTCCCGGCAACGGATTTATCTTCGGTACCGACGATAAGGGTCGCGATATTCTGTCGCGTATGCTCTACGGTGGTCGTTACTCGCTGATTATCGGCTTTGGCGCCACTGCCATGGCTCTGGTCTGCGGCTCGGTCGTGGGCGCCCTTGCAGCGGTTTCGCGCAAGGCCGTCTCCGAGACGATCATGCGTATCTTGGACATCATCATGTCCATCCCGGGCATCGCCCTCGCGGCCGTCTTCGTCTCCATCCTGGGCAACTCCGTGCCGTCGATCATCTTCGCCATCGGCTTTATGTACACTCCGCAGATTGCCCGTATCGTGCGCGCCAACATCGTGTCCGAGTACGGCGAGGACTATGTCCGCGCGGTCATCGTTTCCGGCGCCAAGGCTCCGTGGATTTTAATCAAGCATGTTCTGCGTAACTGCATCGCCCCGATCATGGTCTTCACCGTTACCCTAGTCGCCGACGCCATCATCTTCGAGGCTTCGCTGACCTTCATCGGCGCTGGTATCCAGGAGCCCACCGCTACCTGGGGCAACATCCTCGCCGACGCCCGCGGCGGCGTGCTCGCCGGCCGTTGGTGGCAGGCGTTGTTCCCGGGCCTGGCCATCATGATCACCTGCCTGGCGCTCAACATCCTCTCCGAGGGCATTACCGACGCCATGGCCGCTGCTCCCTCCGCCGCCCTGGATCCGACCGATTCCTCCAAGCGTCGCGAGGCCGACCTGCTGGTCTCCGACCCCGTTCGCGCCTACAAGGAGCAGGCCCAGTCCCTCTCCGCTCGCCTTGGCGCCCTGCGCGATGTCGAGCTCAAGCGTGACGATCGCCATGTGCCCGACGAGTCTGTCGAACCGATTCTCTCGGTCCGTGACTTCTGCATTCAGTTTGAGCATCACGGCGATATCAACGTCGTCGACCATGTCAACTTTGACGTCCGTCCTGGTCAGACCATGGGCCTGGTGGGCGAGTCCGGTTGCGGTAAGTCCATCACCACGCTGGCCATCATGGGCCTGACCGACGATGACGAGCACCTTTCCGGCCAGGTCCTCTGGGAGGGCCGCGACCTGCTCAAGATGAGCAAGAAGGAGTGGTTCGGCCTGCGCGGTACCGATATCGCTATGGTCTATCAGGACGCCCTGTCCTCGCTCAACCCCTCCATGCTCATCTCTGCCCAGATGAAGCAGCTCACCAAGCGCGGCGGCACCCGCAGCGCCGAGGAACTCCTGGAGCTCGTGGGCCTCGACCCCAAGCGTACGCTCGAGAGCTACCCGCATGAGCTTTCCGGTGGCCAGCGTCAGCGTGTCCTGATCGCCATGGCCCTTACCCGCGACCCCAAGCTGGTCATCTGCGACGAGCCCACGACCGCTCTGGACGTTACCGTCCAGAAGCAGGTCATCAAGCTGCTCAACGACCTTCAGGCCAAGCTCGGCTTTGCCATGATCTTCGTCTCGCATGACTTGGCGCTGGTCGCCGAGGTCGCCCATAACATCACGGTTATGTACGCCGGTCAGGTTATCGAGCAGGCGCCCACCAAGGAGCTGCTCACTAACCCGATCCACGAGTACACCCGCGGTCTTCTGGGCTCCGTTCTGTCCATCGAGAGCGGTTCGGGCCGTCTGCACCAGGTGCCCGGCGCCGTTCCGAGCCCGCGCGATTTCCCCAAGGGCGATCGCTTCGCGCCCCGCTCGAGCCATCCGCGCATTGGCCTGGACACCCGTCCGGTCTTCAAGCGCGTGCCCGGCACCGAGCACTTCTATTCCGAGCTCCCCGACGAGGTGCTCAAGGCAAATGGTTTGACCCCTCACGCGGAGGTGATGTAGATGAGCGAGACCGCAGTCAACGGCGTCGAGCCGATCATCTTCCTTGATGACGTCCACGTCACCTTTAGGACCCGTACCGGCTCGATTCTGCACCCCAACCTGGTTCACGCCGTCCAGGGTGTAACGATTAGGCTCATGCCCGGTCAGACGATCGGCATCGTCGGCGAGTCCGGTTGCGGTAAGTCCACCACCGCCAACGTCATGTGCGGCCTGCAGGCCCCCACGAGCGGCAAGGTCTACTTTAAGGGCAAGGACGTAACCAAGCGTACCGCCGAGGACCGTCGCCACATGGGTCGCGTCATCTCGGTCGTGTTCCAGAACCCGGCCACGGCGCTCAACCCCCGCATGGTCGTTCGCGAGCAGCTGCTCGATCCCATGCGCGTCCACAATCTGGGCACCGAAGCCGAACAGGAGAAGCGCGTCAAGGAACTCCTGGAGCTCACTGGCCTGCCCAGCTCCGCCGCCGAGGTTCTTCCCGGCCAGCTTTCGGGCGGCCAGCGCCAGCGCGTCGCAATTGCCCGTGCCCTGTCGCTGAACCCCGATGCCATCATCGCCGACGAGCCCACCTCGGCTCTGGACGTTTCGGTCCGCGCGCAGATTCTGAACCTGCTGACCGACCTTAAGAAGGAGCTCGGCCTGGCCATGGTGTTCATCAGCCATGACATCCAGACGGTCCGCTATATCTCTGACGACATCATCGTTATGAATGGCGGCAAGATCGTCGAGCAGGGCGAGGCCAAGCAGGTCTTCCAGCACCCGCAGGATCCTTACACCAAGATGCTGCTCGGCGCTGCGCCGTCGCTGCTGCATCCCAAGCTCGGCGAGTAGTCTCGCTTTCCCTCCCGTGCGCCCGGTTCCCTTGCCGGGCGCACCTCCGTTGCGATTTCGAAAGGTTGGGTTCACGAGCCATGCCAAGTGCTCAGGAGCTACAACATCAATTTGGTGAATATCGAGGCGCCATGCCCCGTCCATCAGATTTCGATCTCTTTTGGAAGGATCGCATGGCTGAGGCCGACGCCGTCGGGCTTGACTATGCGATCGAGACGGCATCGGTCTCCGATGCCGTGACCTGCCAGCTTTTCGACCTCTGGTATACCGGCATGTGTGGCGCTCGCCTGCATGCCAAGTACCTTAAACCCGTCTCGGACGAGCCCGTGCCATTGGTACTTCAGTTCCATGGATATCCGGGTGCAAGCCGCAGCTGGTTTGAGCAGGCGTCGTTTGCGGGCATGGGCATGGCACTCATCGCCCTCGACTGCCCCGGCCAAGGAGGTCCCTCCGAGGACATTGGTGGATTTGAGGGCACGACGGTCGCGGGCCATATCGTCGCCGGTATCGACGGCGACCCGGCTAACCTCTACTATGTCCGCTTGCACCAAGATATTCGCATCCTGTGCCGCATCGTTCGCGAGCTCGAGGGCATCGATCTTACCCGCGTATTTGTGAACGGCGCATCGCAGGGCGGCGGTTTGGGTATTGCAACCTGCGCGCTCAATAGCGATTTGGTTGACCGCGCGGCTATCCTCTATCCCTTCTTATCGGACTTCCGCCTGGTTTGGGATCTGGATGCCGACGATATTGCCTACGAGGGTCTGCGCTATTGGTCGCGTTGGTTTGACGAGGACTCGACTCGTATCGAGGAAGCCTATGCCAAGCTGGCGTACTTCGATTCCAAGAACTTTGCCCCCATGGTCAAATGCCCCGTGCTGTTTGGCACCGGCACAGCCGATACCGTCTGTCCGCCAGCGACGCAGTTTGCGGTCTATAACAACCTGACCTGTGAAAAGCGTCATGAGTTCTTTGAAGGCTTTGGCCACGAGGAGATTCAGGATTTTGACGATCTGATCATTCCGTTTTTCTGCAAGGGAGGGGAGGCTTATGTCTAAGTGCGAGAGCAATGTCAATGAGCTGATTGTCTCCGACCTTGTGGGGATTCCCGGAACGGTCTCGTCAAGGCTCGCTGATTTCCGGGATTGGCTCGGTGATGCTTCTGCGGATGTTTCCGAATTAGAGATAGCCGCTTCGGACCTTGAGGTTTGCGGGCCGAGTATTACGGCGATCGATTTCGCCAATCCGTATGCCCGCTACTCCGAGGTTTCCTTTGAGCTTGGTGGCGATGTGGTCCACGCACGCTTGATTGAGCCTGCCGGTCGCGCCCGAGCATCCGAGCTTGTGCCGCTATGTCTGATGTTTCACGACATCGACCGACCCGTGCGGGGATGGCATCACATGACGAGGTTTGCGGCCATGGGATATGCCGTGCTTGCGCTGGACGATGAGGCGATTGGATCCAGCGAGCTGCAGCAGGGGATTGCCTCTCCTGCTTTTGTCAAGCGCGTCCGTTGGGGTTGCGCGATGGCGAAGGTGGCGCGCAATCTTGATGGCGTGGACCCCGACCGCATCTTTGCATGGGGCGAGGGCCTTGGCGGCGGAGTCGCGCTGGCGGTTTCTGCTCTGGACGAGCGGGGCCTCGCCTGCACGGCGGTTGCCAATCCAATTCCCGGTGGCCTCGAGGCGTTGTCGTCTCGGGTGCGTGGATCGGTGCTCATGGGCACATCGCTCATGGATGCCGTGAGCGATCCCAAGGGCCAGTTTGCCGTATTCAACGGTCTTGAGTGTGACCGGAGGCATATCATCTATGCCAAATACGCTCATGAGCGCATCAATGCGTTCGAAAACGAAGTCATCGACTTTTTTAACCAAACGTTCTACCCGTGTTCTTTGGCCTAGACGGCCTGGACACTGCCAACAAGAGTGGGTGGCATAGGGCCGCCCGCCAGACAACTAAGGAGATTCTTGTGGCAACTCAGAAATTCACCGGCGTTATCCCTCCCGTCGTTGTTCCCGATACCGAAGATCACCAGCTCGACGTTGCCTCCTTTGAGCGCAGCATCAACCGCATGATCGATGCCGGCGTCGATGGCCTGTTCTTCCTGGGCTCTTCGGGCGAGGTCGTTTTCTCCACCGATGAGCGTCGTCGCCAGATCATTGCCGAGGCCGTTCGTATCGTCGACCATCGCGTGCCCGTCCTGGTCGGCATCATCGATACCGAGACCGAGCGCATGATCGAGCACGGTAAGGTCGCTCAGGAGCTGGGCGGCGATGCGCTTGTCGCCACCTGCCCGTTCTATGCCCTGCAGGGCATGACCGAGGTCGAGGAGCACTTCCGCATCCTGCACGAGGAGCTCGACCTGCCCATCTTTGCCTATGACATTCCCGTCTGCGTTCACACCAAGCTCCCCTGGAAGCTCCTTGCCAAGCTCGGCGCCGAGGGCGTCCTTGCTGGCGTCAAGGATTCCTCGGGTGATGACATCTCGTTCCGCTACCTCGTTCAGGAGAACGAGAAGAACGGTCATCCGATGAGTATCCTCACCGGTCACGAGGTTGTCGTCGACGGCGCCTACCTCGGTGGCGCCGACGGTTCCGTCCCGGGTCTCGCCAACGTTGAGCCCGAGGGCTACGTGCGTCAGTGGAAGGCCGCTCAGGCCGGCGACTGGGCTACCGTCAAGGCCGAGCAGGATCGCCTCAACGAGATCTCCCACATCTGGGATGTCACCTCGGGCGTTCAGGGCTATGCCGGCGGCGTTGGTGCCTTCAAGACCGCTATGAATCTCATGGGCATCTTCGACAGCCCGACCATGCCGCGCCCGGTGAAGGCCATGACC
>CAJLJQ010000056.1:0-13855 GCA_905207015.1 uncultured Collinsella sp.
TACGCGTCTATCGCGTAGGTGACGGCGGTGCGGACGGCCTTGTCGGGCGCGCCGCCGTTTTCGAGCCACGAGGAGTTGTGGTAATACTCCAGCGCGGTCACGCGGTTCGAGAAGCAGAAGGCGGCGGAGAGCTTGACCTTGTATTCGGGCTTGTCCTCGCGGTCGCGCCCCTTGCGCTCGGCGGAGATGAACTCCGGCTGGGTCAGCGGGTTCTCGCCCGCAAGCTCCGCGACGTAGTCCTTGATGCCGTTTTCGTAGAGAAAATCGCGCGTCTCGAACTTGCCGTTTTTCTGTATCCGCAGCCGGAAAGTGACGCCCGCGTTGACGACGGCCTGCCGGTGCAGCATGCTTGCGAAGTGCTCCTCCGGAATGTCGATATCCGTGAACACCTCGATGTCCGGCCGCCAGCGGATGAGCGTACCGGTCTTTTTCCGGTCGGCAGGCTCGACCATAAGCTCCTGCCCCTTCTTGCCGCAGGCCTTGCCCTTCTTGAAGTGCAGCTGATATTTGTTCCCGTCACGCCAGACGGTCACGTCCATGTATTCCGACGAATACTGAGTGGCGCAGGTTCCCAGACCGTTGAGGCCGAGGGAATATTCATAGTCGCCGCCGTCGGCGTTTTTGTACTTGCCGCCGGCGTACAGCTCGCAGAACACCAGCTCCCAGTTGTAGCGCCCCTCCTTCTCGTTCCAGTCCACGGGGCAGCCGCGGCCCATATCCTCCACCTGTACCGACCGGTCCAGAAAGCGGGTGACGGTGATGAGCTTTCCGTGGCCGCCGCGGGCCTCGTCGATGGCGTTGGACAGGATCTCAAACACCGCGTGCTCGCAGCCCTCCAGTCCGTCGGAGCCAAAAATAACACCGGGCCGTTTCCGGACCCGATCCGCGCCCTTGAGACTGGAGATACTCTCGTTGTCGTATACGTTTTTCTTTGCCATATTATTCCTCCGGCATACACCGAGCCAATCGTTTTCTGTTATTCTACCGTATTTTTCCCGTCAATGCAAGCCTCGCCGCCGCGGTATGCGCCGCACTTCGCCTAAAAGATCCTCCGACCCAAAAAGGTTTACAGATTCCCGCAAAAAATAACAGGAGCGCAACTGGGGAAACCCTTGATGGAAAAAGGCTTTCCACAGTTTCCACATGGTTTTCCACAACTGTTATGTCAACACAAAACCGGTAAAAAAGTGCGCAAAACCGTGGGATTTACCATAATTGCCGGAGAAATCACCATTTTCTGGTTTTCCGGCGGAATGGGTATTGTTTCCCCTGTTTCCCACAGTTTCCCGCACTTTTCGACAGGGCCTCTTTTCCCCACGACATTGGCCGCAGGAGAATGTGCCGCGGCAAGCGAAAGGACCGCCAACAGGCGGTCCTTTCGGAAAAAACCGGATAAACGGACTTACTTGATGGGCTCGCCGGCGGCTTCCTTGGCGGCGATCTCCTTCATGGCGTCCTTGTGGCTCAGGTTCACGCGGCCCTTCTCGTCGATCTCCGTGACCTTGACCCACATCATGTCGCCGATCTTGCAGGCGTCCTCCACCTTCTCGATACGGTGGTCAGCCAGCTTGGAGATGTGCACCAGACCGTCCTTGCCGGGAGCCAGCTCCACGAAGGCGCCGAAGTTCAGGATGCGCACCACCTTGCCGTAGTAGAGCATGCCCACCTCGGGGACGAAGACGATGGTGTCGATCATCTTCTTGGCCGCGTCGCAGCAGGCGGCGTTCTCGGCGGAGATATAGATGGTGCCGTCGTCCTCGATGTCGATCTTGGCGCCGGACTCGGCGGTGATCTTCTGGATCACCTTGCCGCCGGAGCCGATGACCTCCCGGATCTTGTCGGGGTCGATCTTCATGGTGAGCATCTTGGGGGCATACTCGCTGACCTGGGGCCGGGGGGCGGGGATGCAGGGGAGCATGATCTCGTCCAGGATGGCCTTCCGGGCGTCGCCGGTGATGTCCAGGGCCTCCTTGATGATGGCGTGGGAGAGGCCGTCGTTCTTAATGTCCATCTGGATGGCGGTGATGCCGGCCTTGGTGCCGGCCACCTTGAAGTCCATCTCGCCGTGGAAGTCCTCCACGCCCTGGATGTCGATGAAGGTGGTGAAGGAGCCGTCGTCGTCCTGGATCAGGCCGCAGGAGATGCCGGCCACAGGGGCCTTGATGGGCACGCCGGCGTCCATCAGGGCCAGGGTGGAGCCGCAGATGGACCCCTGGGAGGTGGAGCCGTTGGAGGAGACCACCTCAGAGACCACCCGGATGGCGTAGGGGAACTCCTCCACCGGAGGAATGACGGGCAGCAGAGCGCGCTCAGCCAGCGCGCCGTGGCCGATCTCGCGGCGGCCGGGGCTGCGGGCGGGCTTGGCCTCGCCCACGGAGTAGCCGGGGAAGTTGTAGTGGTGCATATACCGCTTCTCCGTCTCCTCCCAGATGGTGTCCAGCTTCTGGTTGGCGGAGAGGGTGTCCAGGGTGCAGACGGAAAGCACCTGGGTCTGGCCACGCTGGAACAGACCGGAGCCGTGAACGAGCGGCAGGTAGTTATCCTTCACCATGATGGGGCGAATCTCATCGGCGGCACGGCCGTCGACGCGCTCGCCGGTCTCGACGACCATGGTGCGCATAGCTTTCTTCTCGAGCTTCTTGAGCGCCACGGGGATCTCGCGCTCCCAAGCGGCCTGCTCCTCCTCGGTGAACTCGGCACGGATGGACTCCTTCAGAGCCTCGACCTTGCCGATACGGGAGAGCTTGTCGGCGTCGCGAAGGGCGGCTGCCATCTCGTCGTAGTGGGCGAAGATGCGCTCCTGGACCTCCTCGACGGGCTGGTCGAGCGGGTACTCCTTCTTGACGATGGCGCCGTTGACCTGCTCCCACTCGGCGACAAACTCGTCCTGAGCCTGGCAGAAGGCAGCAAGGGCCTCCTGGCCAAACTTCATGGCGGCGAGCATGTCGTCCTCGGAGATCTCCTCGGCGCCGGCCTCGACCATCGAGATGAAGTCGGCAGAGCCGCCCAGCTCCAGGTCCAGATCGGAGTTCTCGCGCTCCTCATAGGTGGGGTTAACGATAAACTCGCCGGTCTCCACGTTACGGCCGATGCGCACGCAGGCAAGCGGGCCCTCGAAGGGCACGCCGCCGAGCGTCATGGCCAGGGAAGCACCCATGACGTTGATGACGTCAAAGGGGTTGACCTGGTCGGCGACGAGCGAGGTGGCGACGATGTGCACCTCGTTGCGGAAGCCGTCCGGGAAGCTCGGACGAATCGGGCGGTCGATCATGCGCGCGGTGAGCGTGGCCTTCTCGCTGGGACGGCCCTCACGCTTGAGGTAGCCACCCGGGATGCGGCCGGCGGCGTACATCTTCTCGTTGAAGTCGACGGTCAGCGGAAAGAAGTCGTAGTTCTTACGCTCCTTGGAGACGACCACGGTGTCGAGCATCGTGGTGTCGCCCTGCTTGACCAGACAGGCGCCGGTGGCCTGCTTGGCAAGCTCGCCGGACTCAAAGGTGTAGGTCTTGCCGTACAGCTCAAAGGTCTTGGATACGAGTGTCATTGTTCTCCTTTACCCCACAGGCCCCTTGCCTGCGGGCTTCTCATGTGACGCGGGCCCCCTGCCCCCGCCACGCTTCAGAGCGCGATTGTTCACGCCCTTACACAAAAAGAGCGCCCCGCTGCGCAGGACGCTCTTAGCATGTACAAATCCTACTGGATGTTGTCGCGGATGCCCAGAGCCTTGATGAGCTCACGGTACTCGACGATGTCGTTCTTCTTGATGTAGGAGAGAAGACGACGACGACGGCCGACGAGCATGAGCAGGCCACGACGGGTGTGGAAGTCCTTCTGGTGGGACTTCATGTGCTCGGTCAGCTCCTTGATGCGCTCGGTCAGGATGGCGACCTGAACCTTGGGGTTGCCGGTGTCGACCGGGGTGTTACCGAACTGGGCAGTCAGCTCCGCCTTGCGCTCTTTGGAAACAGTCATTGTTTCACCTTTCGTTTCTTGTCGCCCGCGGGCGACGCTATTCGCCTCGGACTGGGAAGCCGCCGGTGGAGCGAGCATCCAAGGTCGAGGTACCAACAGGTCGGTATGTTACCACAAGCAGCCCGCGCCTGCGCATCATCACCGACCCAACATGAATTCCATCGCACGGAGACGTTGATCGGTGTGCGTCGCAGCCCACACGTGCGAAAGCCCCAGCAAAAAGGCAGCGGTATGGGGGTCGACCCTCTCGGCCATGAGCGCATCGAAGGTCATGGACATGAGGGCGCGCAGCCATGCGACCTCACCGGTCGAGACCAGCTCGGCACCGGGCACGCTCGACGCGCACGACCCGCACATAAGACCGCCCGCCTGGGGTGAAAAATACGACAGCATGGGGTCACCGCACAGCACGCAGGCCGAAAAATCGGGTCGGTAGCCAACGTGCGACAGCAATTTAAAGACAAAGGCCGCCACGAGCAGGTCCATATGTGCCGCGTCGAGCCCGCTGCCGACAAGTGTGAGCGCCCGCTGCGTGATGGCAAAGGTAAACGGGTCCTCGGCGTCCTCGAACGAGCACACGCGCGCGACCTCGGCGATCGCGCTTGCGGCGCATGTCATCTCGTAATCGGGAGCAGCGCCGAGCGGCGCCTCCATAAGCTCGGCCTGGGAAACCACGTCGAGCGACCGTCCATGCGCAAGCAGCAGATCAACGGTACAGAACATCTCGCAGCGCGCAGCCAGTCGTCCGCCGGGTTTGCGGGCGCCCTTTGCCACGGCACGAACCTGCCGACCCCGCTCGTCAAGCATCGTCAGGATCAGGTCCGTCTCTTTGAGCTTCGTCTTATCGAGCACGAGCACTTTCGTGCGATATGTACGAGAACCTGCCATTCGCGCCGCGTGTCCCTAATCCTCGGCGTTATAGCCAAAGCGGCGAATCTGGGCCTCGTCGTCACGCCAGCCGGCCTTGACCTTCACGTCCAGCTCCAAAAAGACCTGGGTGCCAAAGATGCGCTCAAGGTCGCGACGGGCGTCGATGCCGATATGTTTGATCATCTCGCCGCCCTTGCCGATGATGATGCCCTTTTGGCCCTCGCGCTCGACGTAAATGGTGGCGTGCACGCGCAGCACCTTCTTGGTCTGCTCAAGCGCATCGCAAATCACGCCCACGGAGTGCGGGATCTCATCACGGGTGCGGCGCAAGACCTTCTCGCGCACAAACTCGGCAACGAGCGTCTCATCGGAAGCGTCGGTACCCATGTCCTCGGGGAACCAACGCGGACCCTCGGGCAAAAAGTGCGCAACGGTCTCGATGAAGGCATCGACGTTAAAGTTCTTGACCGACGACGTCACGATCTCGTCGTCATATTCCATGAGCTCATGGGCGGCCTTGAGCTGCTCCATGACCTGTGCGGGGTCGGCCTCGTCGGCCTTGGTGAGCACCAGGACCTTCTTGCAGCGAGCATTCTTGACGCGTTCGGCAACCCAGGCGTCTCCCCTACCGATAGGCTTAGTGGCATCGATCAAAAACGCGACGACGTCAACATCGTTCAGCTCGAACAGCGCGCTCTTGTTGAGCTCGGACCCCAGGCCATCCTTGGGCTTGTGAATACCCGGGGTATCGACAAAGACCAGCTGGTAGCCGGGGCGGTTGACGACGGCGCGCATACGGCGGCGGGTCGTTTGGGCCACCGGCGAGGTGATGGCAACCTTTTTGCCATAGCAGGCGTTGAGCAGCGTGGACTTGCCGGCGTTGGGACGACCGACCAGGGCGACGAAGCCGCTGCGGAACCCGGGCTCAACGTCGCCAAAGCCCATGGGGGCATCATCCTCGTCACACAGGGCGTCGAGTTCTTCATCGCTCATGCCCTCAAACGGGCCGAACTCCTCGACTTCCTCATAGGCCTCGGTCGCCTTAGCATCCGGGGACTCGTCGTCCAAAATTTCATCGATAGGCTGCATATTGTCGGACATGGGAATCCCTTTCTAAATAAAGCCGAGCGCGTGGGCAAATACCAGCAAGCCCACAATCGCGGCGGTGATTGAAAGTACGTATACCGAGGCGGCGGCGATGTCCTTGGCGCGTTTTGCCAGCGGATGGAGCTCCTGGGTCGCCAGATCGACAATGGCCTCCATGGCGGTATTGCACAGCTCGCCGTGAATCACCAGGCCGCAGCAGATGATAATCGTGGCCCACTCGGCAATGTCGAGCTCCACGATGCAGCCGGCAATGATGGTGCACACGCCCGCTACGAGCATAACCTTAATGTTGCGCTCGGTCTTGACGGCGGTGACGAAGCCCTCCATGGCGTAGGAGAACGACTTTAAAAAGGACGGATGGTCCTTGTTCGATCCGGGAATCATAAGCGGCTCCTAGTCGTGGGCATGATTGGTGATGGGGCCGACGTGAACGAGTTTGGGGTCCTCGCCGCGCTCGAGCGCCAGATCGCGCAGGATAGCGTCCTCGCGGGCCTCCATGACCTCGGCCTCGTCGTCCTCGATATGGTCATACCCCAGCAGGTGCAGCATGCCGTGTACGAGCATCAGGCGGCACTCGTCGGCAGGGCTATTGCCAAAGCCGGGGGCCTGACGGGCAATGACCTGCGGGGCCAAGATGATATCGCCGAGCTCGAGCGTCTCGTCGGCGGGAATATCCTCGTCAAAGGCCGAGTCGCATTCAAACGAGAGCACATCGGTGGTGCGGTCGATGCCACGCCACTCGTGGTTGAGCTCGTGCATCTCGTCCTCGTCGACATACGAAAGGGAAATCTCGACTTCACGTTCAACGCCCTCGGCGGCAAGCACAACCTCGCAGATGTGCTCCACTTCCTGCGCGTCGAGCAGCGTATCGAGCTCGGCATCGTTGCTGATCAATACACTCAACGGGACTCCTTTCGGTCGCGCGAGCGCTGCTCACGCACGTCATCATAAGCATCGTATGCCTCGACGATACGACCCACCAGGGCATGGCGCACCACATCGGCGCGCTCCAGGTGTGCAAACGCCACATCGTCGACACGGCCCAAAATCTTCTCGACATCCGCCAAGCCACCACGACGACCCACCAGGTCGCGCTGGCTGAGGTCGCCGGTAATCACGAACTTGGAGTTGAATCCAAGGCGTGTCAGGAACATCTTCATCTGCTCGGGCGTGGTATTTTGCGCCTCGTCGAGCACCACGAAAGCATCGCTCAGCGTACGACCGCGCATATAGGCAAGCGGGGCGATCTCGATCACGCCGCGCTCCATAAGCTCATCGGTGCGCTCGCGATCCATCATGTCAAAAAGGGCGTCGTAGAGCGGACGCATGTACGGATCGATCTTTTCCTCGAGGGTGCCAGGCAAAAAGCCCAGGTTCTCCCCCGCCTCGACAACAGGACGCGTCAAGATCAAACGGCCCACCTCATGGCGCTTGAGCGCGGCAACGGCGAGCGCCATGGCCAGATAGGTCTTACCGGTACCGGCAGGACCCAAGCCAAAGGTGATGGTATGCGAGCGAATGGCATCCACATAGCGCTTTTGCCCGAGCGTCTTGGGGCGAATGACGCGACCGCGATACGAAAGCAGCACGTCATCGCGAAGCGACGTAGCCTCGTGCTCACCATCGCGCAAGACGGCCAGGCAGCGAGAGACATCGTCGGCAGACAGGGTACGACCGGCCGCCGCCTCGCGAAAAGCATGTTCGAAAAAGCGAGCCACGAGTTCGACCTCGTCCGGGTCACCGCTCACGGCGATGCTATCGCCACGGGCGACCACATGGGCGCGAACCAAGCTCTCGAGTGCACGAAGGACGCCGTCGCCGGCGCCCAAAACGCACGAGGGATCAATTCCCTCGGGAACGGTAAGTCTAATCTTCGAGGCTTCCATGGACCTCCCTGCGCGCATGGACCAAGCCGGAATCATCGACTCCGATGATAGCAACATCGAGCAGGCACGGGGCTGTAAGTCCACAGGTATCGTCAAGACGGGCATGATGGAACGAACCGAGCGTCAGGCTGTCACCATACTCGAGCACGGCACGCTCGACAGTGCCCACGCGACGACGAGCATCGGCAATAGCGAGCTCCTGCGCCGTGTCTCGCATACGACGGCTGCGCTCGGCCATAACCTCGGGCGGCACCTGGTCGGGCATGTCGGCAGCAAGGGTACCGGGACGCTTGCTATAGCGGAACACGTGCATACGCGAGAAACCCACACGGCGGCACAGCGCCAGCGACTCCTCGAACTCCTCGTCCGTCTCACCAGGAAAACCGACGATGACATCGCACGAAAGAGACGCCTGGGGCAAGTTGGCGCGAATCATACGCACCGTGTCCTCAAGGGCCTCCGCACTATAGGGACGACCCATGCGATGCAAGGTCGCCGTACAGCCGGACTGCACGGGCAGGTGCAAAAACGGGGCGATACGCTGCGGATAGCGCGCCATAACCTTAAGCAGGCGCTCAGAGATATCCATGGGCTCCACCGAGGAGATGCGCACGTGGGCGATCTCGGTGTGCTCCATGATGGCCTGGAGCAGCTCATCGATCTCGACATGTTCGTCGGTCGCGCTCTTGCCATCGTAGGCACCCAGGTTCACACCGGTCAGCACCACCTCGGGCACGCCGGCCTCCTGGGCCTCGCGAACTTGCTCAAGCACGGACTCGACGGGCACGGAGCGCTCGGGGCCGCGCGCCTTCCACACAATGCAATAGGTGCAGCGATGGTTGCAGCCGTCCTGGATCTTCACGCCCAGGCGAGAGCGACCGAGCGCATCGACCACCTCGCCATCGCTGCAGGCGGGAATGCTATCGGACTCAACGCCCAGCACCTCGCAGACACGTTCGGCGACATCGATCTTGGACGGCTCGGCGATCACGCGATCCGAAAGCTCCAACAGCTCCTCGGGATGCAAATTGACCACGCAACCGGTCACGAGCACATAGGGCTCATTTGGATGGGCCAGCGCATGACGGACGGCCTTACGGGTCTTGGCCTCGGCCTCGCCCGTAACGGCACAGGTGTTAATGACGATCAAATCGGCATCCTGGGGCTCCACAATAGCAAAGCCCAGGCGCATAAGATCGGCAGTGATACGGTCAGACTCAACCCGGTTGACACGGCAGCCGAGGTTGACGACGGAAATATGGGGTGCGAGCACGCGGGCTCCTTAATCGAGGATATCGTCGAGGGCACTCTTGATACGGTCGGTCACCGACTTCTTACCGGAAGCGACGTCATCGCCCATCTCATCGGCAAAAGCACGGAGCAGCTCGCGTTGCTTATTGGAAAGATTGGTGGGAACGACCACGCGCAGTTGCACGATCAGGCGGCCACGCGAACCGCCACCGCCAATGCGCGGCATGCCGTAATTATTGACGCTCACGGTGTCGCCGTACTGGGCGCCGGCGGGAACCGTCACCTTAACGACCTCGTCGGGCATAATGCCCTCGACCTCGATCTCGCAGCCGAGCGCAGCCTGCGCAATCGAGATATCGCTCACCAGGTACAGGTCGTCACCGTTGCGCTTAAAGCGCTCATGGTCGGCAACGCGCACGTTGACAATCAGGTCGCCCGAAGGCTCGCCGCGAAGGCCGGCCTCGCCAAAGCCGCTCACACGCAGCTGGCGACCGGTCGAAACGCCGGCGGGAATATCGATGTCGATCTTTTCGTGCGAAGGCGTGCGGCCCTGACCGTCGCAGGTCTCGCAGGGATGGTCGATAACCGTGCCCTCGCCATGGCAGTCGGGGCAAGGCGAGGAAGACTGAACCTGGCCCAAAAACGATCGCTGAACCGTCGTGACGTAGCCCGTACCGTGGCAGCGACTGCATTGCTTTTCCTGTGCACCCTCGGCCCTACCGGTACCGTTGCAGTCCTCGCAGGGAGCAAGGCGATCATAGCTGATCGTCTTTTTGCAGCCGAGCGCCGCCTCCTCGAGCGTCACCGAAAGCGAGATGGCCATGTCACGTCCGCGACGACGCTCACGACGGCTGCGGGCGCCACCACCGGCGCCACCGCCAAAGAACGACGAGAACAGGTCGTCCATGCCCATGCCACCAAAGATATCGTTGATGTCGACATAGCCCGAACCACCAGGACCGTCGGCAGTGCCGTAACGGTCGTAGTTAGCACGCTTCTGCTCATCGGAAAGAACGGAATAGGCCTCGTTGAGCTCCTTGAACTTGGCCTCGGCCTCGGGATCGTCCGAAACATCCGGATGTACGGTACGGGCCTTCTTTAGAAACGCACGCTTAATCGTCCGCGCGTCGGCATCCCTGTCGACGCCAAGCACCTCGTAGTAATCCCTATTTTCCGACACGACCGAATCCTTCCGACTTTCATTATTGTCACAGTGCGTCCTATACCCAAGCTGGGCCGACCGCAAACAAAGGGTTTAATGTTATTGCATTTGATACGGCGAAAGCATGGCCCGTTGCGAGCAGCTCGCGAACCAAACCGACACGAGCGCGAACATGAAGCCGTTGGCAAAACCGTTGGCAAACTGCATCGCACCGCGCTTCCACCACAGCAGGCTGCGATGAAGCACACCGTCCGAAAGCACCATGAACAGGCCCATGGTAAACGGAATAAAGCACATCACGGCAAAGGCCGAGAACACGCCCGAGATGGCCGACAGCACCAAAAACGGCGCCACAATGCCCATCAGGTAAAAGCCAGTACGAGCTTTGCCTTCCAAGCGCTCGGCCTCAACATGGGCGCGGCCGACCAGGTCGCCGCCCGCGGCACCGTTAGTGCCAGCATGGCCCATGCCGCTAATGCGGACCTCGTCGCCATCGTGCGTGCCGGCAGGAAACTCAATCGTCTGCTCGGAGGTCACACGGGTTCGCCCGCTGCCACCGCAATCGGGGCAGGGGTCGGCCACGACCTTACCGGAACCGCCGCACTCGGGACAGACCGACTGGAACGTGCCCGCACCGAACAGGAAGGACAGGTCGACGTCGATGTGGCCGCGACCACCGCAGCTCGGGCAGGTATGGGCATGCTCGGACGAGACAGATCCCGAGCCGCCGCAGTTGCTACAGGTATCGAAGCGCGTGTAGCGGACGGTCTTGCGGGCACCGCCCTTGGCCTCCTTGGCGTCGAGTTTGATATCGACGACCACGTTGGCGCCGTTCTCGGGATTGTATGCAGCCTGGCCGCGACGCTGCTGGCCCCAGGCGCCACCAAAGGGAAAGCCGCCCTCAAAGGGATTGCCATAGCCCGTGCTGCCGGCATAGCCGCCACCATAGGGCGAAGCCGTAGGAGCACCGGCAAAGGGATTGCCAGAACGCATGGCGTCGTAGCGCGCACGTTTTTGCTCATCCGAAAGCACGGCGTAGGCCTCGGAAACCTCTTTAAACTTTTCCTCGGCATCCGGCTCTTTATTGACATCCGGATGGAGCTTACGGGCCTTTTGCTGAAAGGCCTTTTGAATATCACGCGAGGTGGCGTCCTTGGAGACACCCAGAATCTCGTAGTAATCTTTTTCGTTCATCGTCGCCATGCGCGGCAACCTCCTGCTCACAGCAGCGTATATATTCCGGTAATTCTACCCGAGCGGCCTAAGCTAGATCCCAAAACAGCTCGAACAGAACATTTCCATCGAGCCAGCCCAGATGGGTCGGCGCCAGACGAGCTCGAACATGGCCCGCGACGACATCTGCCGAAGTGAAGGGTCCCTCATGACCCCAGAGCGTCTCGGGCACCCAAGTGGCAAGATCCAATTCGAGCGCGCGATCGCAGGCAGCTGCCAGCTCGCCCGTTGGGATGACGCAAGCTGCACGAGCCAACAGGTCGGACGCAACACCGCGCGTCATGCGACAAGCGAGCATCAAGTCTTCGGCGACAGCCTCGCGCTGCGACAGATATTCGGCCTCGAACGCCGTCGCGTCATCGTCACGTTGCACCAGACGCACGCGGTACGCATCGCCTCGAGAAGACACGCCGGGGAACAAACCTGCAAGACGGTCGAAATCCTCGTCGTCGAGCATGCCCGCGGCAGAACGACCCAGGCCCAGGTAGCCCCGTCCGGTCCAGTAGGCAATGTTATGGGCGCACTCATGGCCGTCGAGCGCGTAGCTCGCCACCTCATACGGGTGATAGCCGGCGGCACCCAGGAGCTCGCGTGCCACATCCATGCAGGCGGCCTGAAAATCCTCATCAGGCTCGAGCGACTCGTCACGGCACGCCATGCGATAGAGTGGCGTGCCCTCCTCGAGCGTGAGCGGGTAGACCGACACATGATGAGGCGCCGCCGCCAACGCGCCATCGAGCGTGCGCTGCCAACTCGCCGCCGTCTGCCCGGGAAGGCCACACATAAGGTCGCACGACACATCGAGGCCAGCGTCCTTTACCGTCGCGATAGCCGCAAGTGCCCGATTAGCATCGTGAATGCGGCCAATAGCAGCCAGCTCGGTATTGTCGAGGGTTTGCACGCCCAGAGAGATGCGCGTGACACCCGCCTCGGCAAGCGCGGTGGCGAGCTCGGCGGTCAGCGACTCAGGATTGGCTTCGCAAGTAAATTCAACGGGCTTGCACCACATGGAGATACGACGGGCAAGTTTCACCAGGCGCTCCCCTGCCAGCGACGGCGTGCCGCCGCCAGTATAGACCGTGCGGACCTGCGCAAGCGCCCCGGCGTCGCCAAAGGAATCGAGGCGCGCATACAACTGCTCAAAATAGGAATCAAGCGCGGCATCCAAATCACACGCAGCAAAGCTGCGCGAGTCAAAGTCGCAGTACCGGCACTTTTGAGCGCAAAACGGCACGTGCACGTACAGCGCGGTAACGGCCACCGTTAGGCCTCCAGCGGATGAGCAGGCACCGACTCGCCGGCGGCAAGCGCGGCCTCACAGGCCACCACATCGCGCTCGATATCATCGACCAGCGACATGAACTCCTCGTACGTAGAGCAACGCACCACCTGAGCGCGCCAGGCGGCGGCATGGGGCATGCCCTTTAAGTACCAGCTTGCGTACGTGCGAGCACGCGACATGAGCGGCAGAAGCTCGTGCGTCAACGTCAGGTGCTCGCGCAGAGCCTCCAGGCGCTCGACCGAGGAGCGAGAAGGAACCGGCGTGCCATCGAGTGCAAGGGCTCGGGCATCGCCGAACACCCACGGATTGCCGTAGATGCCGCGCGCGATAAACACCGCGCTGGCACCCGAGCCGTGCAGATGCTCAGCAGCGTCCTCGGCCGAGAACACATCGCCCGAACCAATCACGGGAATCTCGACAGCGTCGGCAACCTCATCGACGACCGACCAATCGGCCTGGCCCGTGTAGAGCTGCGTGGCGCAACGACCATGCACGGCGACTGCGGCAGCCCCTGCACTCTCAAGCATCTGGGCAAATGTCGCGGCATTGCGGTCCTCGGCATAAAAGCCCTTGCGAATCTTGACGGTCACGGGCACGTGCGCCGCGCCAACCGTGGCCTCGACGATCTTCTCCGCCAGGTCGGGCGTGCGCATGAGCGCCGAACCCTCGCCCTTGGTGACAACCTTGCGGGCGGGGCATGCCATATTGATATCGATGAGCGACAGGCGATCGCCAACGCGCTCCTCGACGGCGACGACGGCGCTCGCAAACTGCTCGGGCTTGGAGCCAAAGAGCTGCACGCAAATCTGCTGCTCCTCGTCGGCCGGTAGCACCAGGCGCCAGGTCTTGTTGCTGGCATAGGCAAGACCCGCCACGCTCACCATCTCGCTGTAGGCAAGGTTGGCACCGCGGCGGCGACACATGATGCGATAGGCGGGGTCGGTCACGCCCGCCATGGGAGCCATAAGGAACGGCTGCTCGGCATAGGCACCCAGCAGCCGCTTGCTGTATTCAGAAAGCGCCATGGACCTACTCGTCCACCTTGAGGATCGCCATAAACGCCTCCTGCGGGACCTCGACCGATCCGATGGC
>CAJLJQ010000057.1:0-13810 GCA_905207015.1 uncultured Collinsella sp.
GCCAACAAGATCGTCCCGTGGAACTTCCTGCTCGCGGGCCTGGTTGCGCTCACCACGCGCAGCCTTATCAAGACCTCGGCGGCGCTGATGGTCGACTACTCGTGCGCACTCAAGCTCACGGGTTCCGTCGCCGTCATGACCGCCATGAGCGATGCCGCCAAGATGGGCGTCATGGTCAAGGGCGCGAAGTACTTTGAGTCGTTTGCCAAGGCTGACACCATCGTGTTTGATAAGACCGGCACGCTCACCGAGGCACAGCCGCGTCTAGCTTGCGTGCTCACGACCGATGGCTGGAGCGAGGACGAGATCCTGCGCCTTTCCGCTTGCTTGGAGGAGCATTTCCCGCATCCGGTGGCACGCGCCGTGGTCAATGCGGCACGCGAGCGCGGGCTCGAGCACCGCGAGCGCCATGCCGCCGTCGAGTACATCGTGGCGCACGGCATCGCTTCGTCCATCGAAGGGCGTCGCGCCATCATCGGTTCCGCGCACTTTGTATTTGAGGACGAGGGTGCGCAGCTCGATTCCGACATTAAGGAGCGCATTGAGTCCCAGATGCAGGGCCTGTCGCCGCTGTATCTGGCGGTCGACGGCAAGGTCGTCGGCGTGCTCGGTATCGAGGACCCGCTCAAGTCCGGGGTCCGCGAGGCCATCGCCGACCTGCACGCGTTGGGCGTTAAGCACGTGGTCATGCTCACGGGCGACTCGGAACGCACGGCCGAGCGCATTGCTCGCGAAGCAGGTGTCGATGAGTTTAAGGCCGAGCTGCTGCCCGAGGACAAGTACGCCTATGTGGAACGCATTAAGGGCGAGGGGCGCCACGTTGCCATGGTGGGCGACGGTGTCAACGATTCGCCGGCGCTCGGTTTGGCCGACGTGGGCTTGGCGATGGGTGGCGGAAGCGACATCGCCAAGGAGGTTGCCGACATCATCCTGACCGATACGGATCTTGCCGCGATCGTGCGCCTGCGCCGTATGAGTCAGGGGCTTATCGATCGTCTGACGAGTTCGTATTCCAAGGTGATGCTCACCAACTCGGCGCTCCTGGCGCTGGGCATTACCGGCATGATCACTCCGCAGACGTCGTCACTGCTGCACAACGGCTCGACGATTGCCTACAGCCTGAGCAACGCCAAGGCATATCTGCGTTAGCAGACGTGTTCACCCACGTTATCTGGCCTGCGCCCGGACGGCATCGGCGTCGTCCGGGCGCAGGCCTTTTGCGTTTGACCATGTGCTAGCTTCTCTATATAGTGTTGCTAGCAGGGCTAGCAATTGAAGGGAGCGGGATCGACGTGGGTGCTGTTAGCGGCATGGCGCAGGTGAACGTTCGCGTAGATCGCCAGGTCAAGAATCGTGCCGAGGAGGTGCTGCGGCTTTCGGGCGGGTCACTGCCCGAACTCATCAAAAAGGTGGTGGCCAAGGTCGCGCAGGGTGGCGGGCAGTGCGAGGAAGTGCTTGCGGCCGTCGACGACCGGCAGCAGACCGTCGCGCCCGATACGCCATTCGCCGCATCATGGGCGGTGGCGGATCAGCTTTACGCGGACCTGGGCATCGCTACGTTGCCCGTATCCGACGATCGCGATTGGGACACAATCTATTCCGAAGCCATGGACGAGCGCTATCGCCAAAAGGGGATGATCCTGTGAGCGGGGCTCCCCTCAAAATAATGGTGGACGCCAACGTATGGGTCGATTCGTTTTGCGTCGACCATGCCGAGTCGCTTGCCGCGCGTGCGTTTATTGGGCGGGCGACGGAATCGGGCGCAACGTTGTTCTTTCCGGTGCATATCGCCAAGGACGTGCTGTACGTTGTCCAACACGAGCTGAAGCGTAGCGTTCTTGCCAGTGGGGGAGCGCTCGACGAGGCGTCTGCCCGTGCAATTGGCGATGCGGCGCTGGCGTTTGTTCGGAACATGACCGAAAACGCCACGGCCGTGGGCGCAGATGCGTCGGACCTTTGGCTGGCCGACAAATACTTAGCGCTCCATCGCGATTACGAAGACAACTTGGTGCTCGCCGCGTGCAAGCGCGCGCAGGTCGATTACTTGGTAACTAACGATCGCAAGCTGCTCGAGCATGCCGATCTTGCAGCAAAGACACCTCGTCAAATGATGCCGATTCTTGCTTTGGCCGAACGCGGCGGCGCGGCTATCGGTTGACGCGAACTGTTTGCGGGCCTCTTGGACGACGATGCGCCAAGGGACCCGCGCCTGCTATTTACAAAAGCTCGGCCTTAATGGCGGGACTTTCTGCGAGCTGTTCGGCTGCCTTTTCGTCGGAGCTGTCGAGTGCTGCCAGGCTGCGGTAGACCCACTCGTTGACCTGGGTGTTCTTGACGCCTGCGGTCTGCATGAGGGCACCTACCTCGCGGATTGCTGCGAGCAGATCGGCTTTGGGGCCCGCGAGCTCGACCTCGATGCCGTGGTAGGCGGTCACGCCACGGTTCTCGCTCACGTGGTCGATAAAGCCCTCGACGGTCTCAAGCTGCTGGGCAAGAGCGGCATCATCGGCAGCGTCCAGCGCGACGAGTGCGTTCGATACCGTGAGGGCGGGATGTCCGCAGGGGACAAAGCCTTCGATGACATCCATAGCTTCGGTAATGGTTGAGCCCAGGCCTGCGAGGGCATTGACGAGTTGCTGCTTGGTATCCATAACGGTCCTTTCGACGGGTCAATTTTGCTTGGCGAAAATATACGTGACGCGATCGGTAGCAAAAGTGCGAAGTGCGGCGCACATTGGGGTCTTCACAGCTCGTGCATAGAACAGCTGTCCGCTTTCAGAACGTGGTAAGATAACACTCCACAAGCGGGGCTCGCCCCGTATGTTCCTTGAAAAGTCGACGGTTATCGGGTGTTTGCAGGCCCGATACCATCCAGACTTTCCCAACATTCGGGGGCGACTGGTTTCGACACGATAGCTCTGAGAGAGGAAGCAAGCCGAGGTCTCCTCGCCTCGTTAAACAGGGGTACCGTCAAATTGAATTGACAACAACTCTTCTTTTGAGCCTATGGCTCTCGCTGCTTAATTTATAGCGGCGCGTCAACCCGGTGATTTCCCCGACACCGGCGCGACGTCATGTTAGGGGAATGCTCCTGCGCACGTAATCGGTATGGCGCGGGCTAAGATCGAACCGGTTAGGACGTCGCGAGCGTGTCGCTGCGCGCAAAGCGTCCGAGACAAAACCAGCGACTGAGCTTGGAGATGCCAATCAGGGGGCTTTCGTGGACCGGAGTTCGATTCTCCGCGCCTCCACCATAAGTAACAGACAGGTAGATATTCGTATCTACCTGTCTTTTTATTTCTAGTCCGTACCGCGGAGAATCGAACTCTGTGAAGGGCGCGAGCGTTAAGCAAACGCGAAGCGTTTGTAGCGAGCGGGCGAGGACGCCGGCAGGCGGCCGAAGCCGGTGCGGATTTGCGAAGCAAATACGCGGATTCTCCGCGCAATGCCCCAGCCAGATATCGATGCGATGTCGATTAGCTCCGGCGACCCATGCCCCGCCTCAACGCAAGCCCCGTACCGCGGAGAATCGAACTCTGTGCAGGGCGCGAGCGTAAAGAAAAAGCCTCAGTGACGCAGAGTGGGACGCGCTTTCCCAGCGGTCGTCCAACGGAAACTGTGTCCCAGAATATCGGCTCAGAATGGGATGCATTTTCCGAATGGGTTGTTGGCGGAAAGTTCATCCCGGAATCCGCGCTCAGACTGGGACGTAGTTTCCGGATGACGCCTCAAGTGGAAACTACATCCCGAAATCTAAGCTCGGAATGGGATTCATTTTCCGGTTGGCGGGCTCAGCGGAAACTGCGACCCGGAATTTGCTCTGAGACCGGGACGCGCTTTCCCGCCGACCGCCCCGTCCTTCTCAACTCCAAAACCTGCGCGCTCTCCTCTGCAAAACTGGGTAGAAGAAAGCCAAAACGCAACGGTAGGAGGTCATCATGACTATAGAAGATAAGGCGAAAAATGCTGGCAAGGTCGCGCTCGTCCTGGAGGGCGGTAGTTTTCGCGGGCAGTTTACCGCGGGCGTGCTCGACGTCCTCATGGAGGCCGGTGTCGAGATTCCGGCGGTATATGGCGTATCGGCCGGCGCTCTCAACGGCGTGAACTACAAGTCGCACCAGATCGGCCGTGCCAACCGCATCAACCTGGCTTTCTGCAACGACAACCGCTTCATGGGCGCCGCATCGTTTGCGTCCACGGGTTCCATCGTCGGCTACGACTTTATTTTCAACGACGTGCAGGATCGCCTAGACCCCTTCGATAACGAGACCTTCGACGCGAGCCCCATCGAAATGTATGCTGTCGCGACGGACATGTTATTCGGCACCGCTGCCTACCTGCCCGTCAAAAACGCCATGCTCGATATCGATTGCGTGCGTGCCTCGACCTCGTTGCCGCTGGTGACGCCGCCGGTCGAGATTGACGGGCACAAATACGTCGACGGCGGCGTAGCCGATTCGGTTCCTATCGAGCATGTGCTGGAGGAGGCCGGCTTCGAGCGCGCGGTTGTCATTGTCACGCAGGACCGCTCGTACGAGAAAAAGCCCTACGAGTTTATGCCTGCCGCGCGCGCCCGCTATGCCGACTACCCCTACCTGCTCGAGGCTATCGAGACGCGCCACGACCGCTATAACCTCCAGCGCATGCACCTGTGGAAGTATGAGCGCGAGGGCCGCGCGCTGGTCATCGCTCCGCAAAAGCCGGTCGAGGTCGGCCATGTCGAGCATGATCCGGCCAAGCTTCTCGACCTGTATATCCAGGGCCGCCAGGAGGCAAAGCGCTTGCTGGGAGATATCGAGGCATTTGTCGAGCGCTAGCGCTGCAACGTCACGGCTCGTGGATGACATGTGCAGAAACTCTGGTCGGAGCCAAAATACCTGTTGACTCGTACGGCGAGCGGGGTAATATGGACGGGTTACTTGCAGAGCCCCGTGAATCTCTGTAACAACACGTACTGTACATGGAGGAGTCTAAGTGATTTCGAAATCGACTCACTACGCCAAGCAGGGCGAGGTCCAGCGCAACTGGGTTCTCGTCGACGCCGATGGTGCTGTCCTGGGCCGTCTTGCCACCCAGATCGCAATGATCCTGCGCGGTAAGAACAAGCCCCAGTTCACGCCCAACAGCGACTGCGGCGACTTCGTTGTCGTCATCAACGCCGATAAGGTCCAGCTTACCGGTAACAAGGCCGACACGAAGACCTATTATCGCCACAGCGGCTACAACGGCGGCCTCAAGGCTGAGAGCTTCCGCCAGGCTATGGAGAAGCACCCGGAGAAGGTCATCGAGCGCGCCGTTCGCGGTATGCTGCCCAAGACCACCCTCGGCCGTGCCCAGATGACCAAGCTTAAGGTCTACGCTGGTGCCGAGCATCCGCACGCTGCCCAGAACCCCACGAAGATTGAGCTGGAGGCTTAAAGATGGCTGAGAACACCGTTGTCTACCAGGGTACCGGCCGTCGTAAGAACGCCGTCGCCCGCGTCCGTCTCGTCCCCGGCACCGGCAAGGTGACCATCAACAAGCGTGACGCCGAGCAGTATTTCGGCCGTCATCAGCTCGTTGAGAACGCCCTTGCTCCCTTCAAGGTGACCGACACCGCCGGTCAGTTCGACGTCATCGCTCTGTGCGATGGCGGCGGCATCTCCGGTCAGTCCGGCGCTCTGCGCCTGGGCATCGCCCGCGCTCTTCTGAACGCTGGCGACTACCGTGCTGACCTCAAGAAGGCCGGTTTCCTTACGCGCGATGCTCGCGTGGTCGAGCGCAAGAAGTACGGCCTCAAGAAGGCCCGCCGCGCTCCCCAGTTCTCCAAGCGCTAAGGTTTTATCTCCTTTCGAGATACAATGTACAAGCGGGGCCTGCCGATTCCTCGGCGGGTCCCGCTTTTCTTTTTCGACTAGGGTGGGCGGTTGCATATCGCCTGCTAGGGAAGGAGCGATCCTATGCCCCAGAACATCTTCGGTACCGACGGCGTCCGTGGCGTCGCCAATGCCGACCTTTCGTGCGACCTCGCGTTTCGCCTGGGCCGCGCGGCGACCAAGTTCCTTGGTCCGGATATCTGCGTCGGCCGCGACACGCGTCTTTCGGGTACTATGCTCGAGAGCGCTCTGACCGCCGGCATCATGGCCGAGGGCGGTCGTCCGCACTGCTGCGGCGTCATCCCCACGCCTGCCGTGGCGCTGCTCACCGTCCAGAATGAGCTCGACGGCGGCATCGTCATCTCTGCTTCGCATAATCCGCCGGAGTTCAACGGCATCAAGTTCTTTAGCCGCAAGGGCATGAAGCTTCCCGATGCGGTCGAGGAAGAGATCAGCGCCTGGGTCATGTCCGAGGAAGCCATGGCTGCCGACACGCTGCCGACCGGTGCCGGCGTGGGCCACATCATCAAGATGAAGGACGCTCGCAAGGCATACGTCGACCACGCCATCGATACGCTTGATGGCCTGAGGCTCGATGGCCTGGTGGTTGCCGTCGACTGCGGTCACGGTGCTTCCTGCCAGACCACGCCTGCCGCGCTGCAGCGCCTGGGTGCCACGGTCCATGCCATCAACACCGATTACTGCGGCACCGACATCAATGTCGAGTGCGGCTCTACGCACCTCGAGCCCCTGCGCGAGCTCGTGCTGCGCACCCATGCTGACATCGGTCTGGCCCACGACGGCGACGCCGACCGCGTACTGTTCGTGGACAGCGAGGGCAATGAGATCGACGGCGACTACATCCTGGCTATCTGCGGTTCTGACCTCGCCGCCCGCGGCAAGCTCGCCAACTCCGAGATCGTCTCGACCGTCATGTGCAACCTTGGCTTCTCCATCGCTATGAAGGAGCAGGGCTTCGAGATGGTTCAGACCGCTGTGGGCGACCGCTACGTTTTGGAGCGTATGCTTGCGGACGGTGCCGTCATCGGCGGCGAACAGTCCGGCCACATCATCTTCCTGGAGCACAACACCACCGGTGACGGCCTGGTGACGGCTCTTCAGCTGCTGGCCGTGCTTAAGCGCACCGGTCGCACCCTCACCGATCTTGCCGGCATCATGAAGAAGTACCCGCAGGTACTCGTCAACGTGCATTCCGACAACAAGGCTGGTCTGGACGATTGCCAGCCCATCTGGGATGCCGTCGCTGCTGCCGAGAAGGAGCTTGACGGCCGCGGCCGCATTCTGGTGCGCCCGAGCGGTACCGAGCCGCTGGTCCGCGTTATGGCCGAGGCCGAGACGCACGAGCTGACCCAGCGCGTTGTTGACGACATCGTCGAGGTTGTCAAGCGCGAACTTCCCTAATGGTCAAAAACGAGTGCCAAGTGGTAAACTGTTAAGGCTATTTTGGTCGATTGGTATGTCCGAGGGGGAGCATGTTCACTAAAGTCCTAAGGTCTTTTGGTATGCGTGGTCGAGTCCTTACGCTGGATGCTCCCATCTCGGGCGACGTCATTCCGTTGTCCGAGGTAAACGACCAGACATTTGCCACCGGGCTTTTGGGCCAGGGCGTGGCGATTCAGCCTACCGGCACGCGTGTGATTGCACCGGCTGATGCCAAGGTCGAGGCCATTTTTCCCACGGGACACGCTGTTGCGCTTAACACGGTCGATGGCTTGGACGTGCTCATCCACGTTGGTTTGGACACTGTTCAGCTTGAGGGCAAGCACTTTACCGTACATGCGCAAGTGGGTGACATCGTCCATAAGGGCGATGTGCTCATTGAGTTCGATCGCGAGGCAATTGCTGCTGAGGGCTACGATGTGACGGTTCCCATCTTAGTGTGCAACTCCGTTGAGTTCTCGAGCATCAAGGGCTCCGTTGGCGTGCATGTCGAAGAGATGGACCAGCTCATCGTTGCTCGCGAGCGCTAGCAAGTGCACGTGGCCATTAGCCTACAATTCAAACACGTTTACGGAGGGCGCACTTGAAAGAGGACGCCCTCCGTGGCAAGATGGGGTTTGTCCGAAGCTAAAAGGCTTCGGGTCACCGTGGACGGGCAGGGGCCTCGACGCGGCTAGACACGAGACACATACATTACGCGACCTCGCCCTGGTGGCCGCACACGTTGGTTGCGGCCGACGCGGGCCGCGGGCAAGTGCTTGTAAGGGGAGCCTTGCCTCTCTTGTACGAGAAAGGACGCGTAATGAAGATCATTAAAGCTAAAGACTACGAGGATATGAGCCGCAAGGCCGCCAATATTATCTCGGCGCAGGTTATCCTCAAGCCCGACTGTGTGCTGGGCCTTGCCACTGGCTCCACCCCGATCGGTGCCTACAAGCAGCTCGCTGCTTGGTACGAGAAGGGCGACGTCGACTTTGCCGAGGTCAGCACCTACAACCTGGACGAGTATCGCGGCCTTTCGCACGACGATCCCCAGAGCTATCACTACTTTATGCGTGAGAACTTCTTCGATCACATCAACATCGACCTGAACAACACGCATGTGCCCGACGGTTCCAACCCCGACGCCGCCGCTGCCTGCTCTGAGTACGACAAGATCGTCGCCGCCGCCGGTTACCCGGATCTGCAGCTGCTCGGCATTGGCAACAACGGCCACATCGGCTTCAACGAGCCCGATGACCACTTCTCCAAGGGCACGCACTGCGTCGACCTCACCGAGAGCACCATTCAGGCCAACAGCCGCCTGTTCGACAGCATCGACGACGTTCCCCGTCAGGCCTACACCATGGGTACCCAGACCATCATGTATGCCCGCATGATCTTGGTCGTCGCCAACGGCGAGGCCAAGGCTCAGGCCGTGCATGACATGTGCTATGGTCCGGTTACGCCCGCGTGCCCGGCTTCGATCCTGCAGCTGCACACCAACTGCGTTGTCGTTGCCGACGAGGCCGCCCTTTCGCTCTGCGAGTAGCGCGAATCCTGCATCTCGACATAGCCTTGCCTAAGGCCTCCGCTTTGCGGGGGCCTTTTTGCTATCCCTTTCCGCCCGCTTGACCAAAATCTTGTCGCAAGCTTGACGAATGCCGGATGCCCAACAGCTTGATTCATTCCATACCAGATTCTATGCAAAAATGCCACTAAAAGGTCGTAGACGGTAGCGGGTGCTAGGCGAGTTGAATGACATGGCTGAACCTTGTTCATCTGCGTTACACTGCCGCTTAGATGGGACAAGCTGACAAGCCATTTACCTGCTTAAAGACCGATTAGTCGGGGGATTAATAACAATCGGCCCTCGCTGTACAAAAGCTTGCCGCTTGCGTACCAAAAGACAACCTAGAACACAAGGTCGCTCTATTCATGGCGCGGCTTGTATGGTCTTGCGGTTACAGTGTCCATACGGTCGAGTTGAGGAGCGGGCATGGTAAACGATTTGAGCAGTATAGACGACCTCGAGCTGATGCCGCTGGGCGGTGGCTATATGGTGCGACGCGAACGCTTGATGAATGAGCTTCTCGCCAAGGGCCGAAAGGCCGGCATCGTGGTTCTTTATGCGCCCGACGGGTTTGGGAAGACCTCGGTGCTGCTGCAGTACACCCATGAGGTTAAATGCGACCCGACGCGAGGCCCCGTGCGGATTATCGAGGCCGATCGCGCCATTGGGCGCGAGGTGTTTATGCAGCTCGAGGTGGTTACCGAAGAACTCAAAGACAAACCGCACTCCCTTATCGCGATTGATAATGTGCCAAACCTCGATCAGCACGATACCGAAGACCTTATCGACAGGATTCGCGGCCTGCGCGCTATGGGGGTAGGGGTCTTTATCTCCTGCCGTCCTTCAAATCGTCAACTGATTCATGGGCTGGGCGATTCGGTTAAGATCAATGCGCAGATGCTCAAGGTACATGCCTATGAGTATTCGGCGTGGGCATCGGCGTTTTCGATCAGCACATCGCTCGACTTTTATCAGCTTACGCAGGGCGTGCCCGAGCTCGTTTCGGCATTGCAGACGGGTCTGTATGGCCAAGGCGACGTAGCCGGTCTGCTCGAAAACGAGATTGTCAACGTATATGGCGCGGCACTTGTCGATCTGGCTTCGCTCGACAATAATGCACTGTTTTGCGTGGCATGTTTCATGATTTTGATGGGCGAGGGCAATATCGCAGAACTCGAGGCTTGCGGGGTGAGGCTATCGATGGTCGACCAGTCCTACTTTGTACGCGACTACCCGATCTTTGGCTTGGACCCCGCCGAGCGGAGTTTTACGTGTCTGGGCACGGAGGATAACGGACGCTTGCGTTTGCGTAAGTTGGTGGCCGAGGTTCGCCCCGAACTTGTTCCGAGGGCGGCCCGGATTTTGCTTAAAGCGGGCCGATGCGATGCGGCGATGGGCCTGGCGGACGCCTTTTTGGACCGTGGAGCGGTCCTTGAACTTGCTGGGCAGTATGGGGTCGATCTTGCTCTGACGGGGCACGGGGCCGATATCTGCCGAGCAGCGCTGGGTACGATCGATGCCGACGATCCGGCTCCAGAGCCAACGCCTGCCGAGGCGCTCGGCGTGTATTTGGCAGCGGTCAGCGTGTCCAATACAAAGCTCGCTCGCTATATGGCATCGGTCATCGAGCGCGGGGGCGAACGGGCGGCCTGCGAAATAGACCCTGTTTCATGGAGAGTGGCCCAGACACTGACGGCTGTTTGCTATGGGGACAACGGGCTTGGGCTTCCTACGAACCTGGCCGTGCCAGAAATCGAGACATCCCATACCGCACTCGATATGTTGTCCGCGCATATCGAGGTCAAGCGCTGCCTGACCGAGCGGGGAGATGACGGCGGCGTTCTACAGCAGCTCAAAACGAGCAAGGCCTACGACTGTGAGCTCGACATCGCGGGGATTGTTATACGGGCCGATAGCATGCTGGTGGAGCTCTTTGACGGGTCGTTTACGGGAACCGACGAGCGCGACGACGAGATGACGGTGGTGCGGGAGGCGCTCGACGTGCGTGGGCTTAAGGCGATGGCTATCTGGGTGCGCATGGTGTTGGCGGCACGGCGGCTCCTTTCCGGCCTGCCGGTAACCGACGACGCGGCGTTCAACGAGCTCGATCGTTTTGCCGTGCGCATGCGCGACAACCAGATTCAGCTGTTTGGCCTGTTGCTAGAAGGCTGGCAGTCGCTGGCAGAGGGACGGCCGGTTAATGCAAAGTTCCGTGCGGTCCAAGTGCTCAAACTTGCCGAGGAGTCGATTGCGTACATGCGCGATAACGCATTGCTGCTGGAGCGCGCGGCGTATCTGCGTAACACCTCGATGGTTTCGGTACGCGAGGAAGCGGAGTTGCTCGATATAAGCCAGACGCAGGTTGGTGGTGCAGAAGCCTGGATGGTGGCGCTGCATTTGGCTTGCGCGGGGCGAGATAGCGATCTCGCGGCCTGGATGTCCATGAATCGCGCGGGGATTCTGGAACCATCGTATCGGCTCTTTGCGCGCCTTGCCATGCATTGTCTGGGCGAGCCGGCGACCAGGATTCGCAAGAAGCTTCCCGTGCGCGAGCTGTCGCGGTACTCGCTGCGCGACGATTTGGAAGGGGAGGGCGAGCGCCTGTTCCAGGCTGGCGAGGTTGAAGCCGTTGATACCATCGACCATATCGAGATTCGCATGTTTGGTGCGTTCCGCGCCGAGCGCGACGGGTTTCCCATCACGGACAAAATGTGGCGCCGCAAGAAGGCGGCGACGCTTGCCGAGCGGCTTGCACTGGGCATGGATGCGCTCGTCGACCGCGAGACGCTGGCAATGGAGTTGTGGCCCCATGCCGAGTTCAATAGCGCCCGCAACAACCTGTACTCGACGATATCGCGCTTGCGGTCGGCTTTGGGACCGACGCCGGATGGCAAGTCGTGTGTGCTCATCCAAAATGAATGCATCGGACTCAACGGTGACTACGTCAAGACCGATGTACGGCTGTTTGACCAGATAAGCCGCGAGGTTTTGGGAAATCGCACGGGTGCGCGCGGGCCCCATCTGGTCGAGTTGTGCCTTAAGATTGAGCAACTTTATGCCGGACCGCTGCATGTGCCCAATGGCTGTAACCCCACCTACTTTTTGCGTATGCGACGCATTATGGAATCGAAGTATATCGACTGCATGATTCGGGGCGCGAATGCCGCCCTAGAAGAAAACGACCTGCAGTCGGCGGTATGGCTGGTGGAGTCGGGGCTGCGGCAAGAGACGGCGCGTGAGGATATGGTGCGCTGCGCCATGCGCGTCTACAGTGCGGCGGGGCGACGACGCGATATCGTCGAGCTGTACAGCGGGCATATGCATCATCTGAGGGAGCAGGTCAATGGCGTGCCCGAGCCCGAGACGCGGCGTCTATACGAGCGCTTGGTGGAGGGGCGGCTCAATCGCGTGCTGGTCGAGCGATAAAAAACGGGCGTCCGAAGTACTTGGGCACCCGTAAGCTTGCTATGTGTTCGCTCGCCGGATCATTGGCTCTTAGACGAGCTTGATCTTCTCAATGTCCTTGCGCGAGGACTCGCGATACAGCGAGAACTTGCGGCCGATGACCTGGACGACCTCGGCGTGGCAACGCTCAGCGAGCTCTTCGGCGGCCTCGCGGGCGGAAAGACTGGAGCCATCGAGCACGGAGCACTTAACGAGCTCGTGCTTCTCCAGGTAGGCGACCGTCTGCTCGACGGTGCCCTCGTTGACATCGGACTTACCGATGATGATGGCGGGGTTGAGGTGATGGGCCATGCTGCGAAGCTGCTTGACCTGTGCTCCTGTCAGTGCCATGGGTTCTCGCTTTCTATGTATGGGGCGCCCCGCGACGGGGCCTTAATCTACGTGAGCTGTCCCACGATAGCGCAGGAACGGCGCGGTGTGGAGCGCGTTTGCCCAGTTCAAAAAGAATGCGGATGCCGAGGTGATGGGCAGTGCGGGCTGTGAACGGGCTACGAGCGGGATTCAGAGACCGGTTCCCATGCAATAAACGCCCAGCGAACCTTACGGATATGGTCGAGCATATAGCGCCCCTGCGGCACGCCCTTGGAGCCCGGCTCGCCGGCATGGGGGTTTTCGATCATGTGCTGAGCGATATAGTCGCGCAGGCGGTCGATCTTATCCTCGTTGCCATGCTCGAGCATACGGGAAAAATCCGCCACGCCTGCCTCAAGGCTATCGAAGGTATCGCGACGAGGCGATTCAAAGTATGTAACCTGCGGCAGGGCACCCATCTGAATGAGGATGTTGAAGGCGTACACAAAGCCATTGCTGCAGGTAACCGAGGCGCCGATAGCGTTCATCAAGTGCAGGTCATAGCGCGGGCTGGAGTTGGCGACCATCGTGACAGCACAACGCCGACGAGCCGTACGGTCGAGCTTGGCAAGCGCACCTTTTAGATTGGTCGTCGTAACCGACCGACTGGCAAAGGCAACATCCACCGCTTTCGCGACCGGTCCAACCAAATCCCAATCATCATCCCAAGCAAGCTCAAGCGGTGTAATGCGATTCTCGAGCCCATAGTACTCAATGCCAGCATCAAGCGTGCCTAACATAGCAGGGGAAAAGTCAGCAGCAATCACAGGATGCCCAGCCTGAGCAAGCGGAATGGCAATCGACCCAGCTCCACACCCCATATCGAGCACCGACTCACCAGGCTCAAGAGCCAGCAATTTCATAAAATCCCGAGCATAAGGGGCAGTCTCAAGAGGTCGAAAATGCCGAGCCCGCTTATCCCATTCAAAAGAATCATCAGCCCGCCGCCGATCAGCTTGCAGACGTATCCATTCGCCATTCCAATCCGCAGAAAGCAGATCAGAACGAATCTCCCCATCAACCACGGGCCAACCTCCTCACACAACAAAAAGCGGCCCCTCCCAAAAGAAGAGCCGCAACAAGCATATATCAGAAAAAGAACCGTTCCAACGCCAAACCGCCACAC
>CAJLJQ010000058.1:0-13437 GCA_905207015.1 uncultured Collinsella sp.
GGCGTCCACACGACCGCGGGTGCAGGCATCTTCACAGCGGCGGTTGCACACACGGCCGCAGATAGCGGGCAGCGGGTTCTCGCGCTTGATGAGTGCCAGTGCCTCGTCATAGCGGCCCTGCGCCGCGAGCTTCAGATAGCCCTGAACGGCAACGTGCGCGGGGCAGGCCGTCTTGCAGGGCGCCGTGCCGGACTCATGCGTCTCGATGCGGTTGTCGTTGCGGTAGTTGGGCGACCACTTGGTGTGGTCCCACTTGGTGGCATCGGGCAGCTCCTGGCGCGGATACTCGGGCACCTTGCCGCCGGCCTTTTTGCTGCAGAGCTTTTGGCCCAGCTTGGCGGCACCGGCCGGGCACACCTCAACGCAGCGACCGCAGGCTACGCACTTGTCCTTCTCGACCTTGGCGACATAGGCCGAGCGCGACAGGTTGGGCGTGTTGAACAGCTGCGAGGTGCGCAGGGCGTAGCACACGTTGACGTTGCAGTTACAGATGGCGAAGATCTTGTTCTCGCCGTCGATGTTGGTGATCTGGTGCACAAAGCCGTTGTCCTCGGCCTGGCGCAAGATGTCGTAGACCTCCTCGCGCGTCACATAGTGGCCGCGGTCGGTCTCGACCACATAGTCGGCCATATCGCCCACGGCAATGCACCAGTCGGCGGGGTCGTCGGCGCAGCCCTCGCCCATCACACGACGGCTCGCGCGGCAGCTGCAGGTGCTGGCGGCATACTTACCCTCGTATTTGTCGAGCCAATGCTCGATATGCTCGATCGGCACCGACGTGCTCGCGGCATCGATGGCCTTCTCAACCGGAATGACATGCATGCCGATGCCGGCACCACCGGGCGGCACCATCGGCGTGGCCTTGGACAGCGGTCCCTTGGACGCCTGCTCAAAGAACTTGGCATAGACCGGGTGCTCCTCGAGCTGGCTCACGCGCATGTTGAGGAACTCGGCGGAACCCGGCACCAGCATGGGCAGCACCCACTGCTTGGCGCGCTCGGGATTTTCCCAGTTGTACTCGAGCAGACCCGTGTAGCTCATGTCGTCGAGCATCTTCTCGATATCGGCCTCGGGCATGCCGGTGAGCTTGACCATCTCGGGCAGCGTATAGGGACGGCGCATCTTCATCTTGCAGAGCACTTCGGCCTGCTCGTCGGTTGCGGCCTCGGCAAACGACCAGTACTCGTAGCCCAGCAGCTCGTCGCGATGCAGCAGGCGGTTGGTGCAGTGCTCACACAGCTTGACAATGGCCTCGCGCGGATGTTCCGGCAGCGGCGGCACGAACTCCGCGCCGATATCGGGCTCGGTGTAGCTAATCCCCGGTCCGTTGAGAATCATGGTTGTCCCTTCTCTTGCCGCAGCCCGACGAGGCCGCAGCGCCCCTCTTTTTTTGCAGGCCGGGCATGCCCCCCATGCCGTTCACCCGCCATTGTTGACATTGTGTCAAAAACAGTATTGACGAACCGTCAACAATATTCAAGACTGTTAGGTGAACGGTCGGGCTCAAACGGACGAAAGGCGGCAAAACATGGGCAACAACACAGCAGATACCTCTGTGGCCGACGCCGTCCCCGCGCCCGACAGCGCGGCAAAGCGCTTGACGGGCGACGAACGCCGTCGCGAGATCCTCGATGCCGTGCGCACCGTAAGCTCCGAGCTGGGCGTGTCCCACTTATCGGTATCGGCCGTGACCAAGCGAGCCGGCTGCACGCGTTCATTGTTCTACCACTACTTTGCCGATATGGACGCCGCCGTCACCGCCGTCATGGACGAGGCAATCGACGGTTTTATCTCCGAGCTCGAGCAGTGGAATGCCAGCCGCATCGTCGGTGATATCGAGGGCGCACTCGACACCGTCGCCCCGCTCTTTAAGCGCCTGGTCGCCAGCGGCCACGAGCTGCCGAGTACGCTCACCTCGAGCAGCGGCGCGCTCTACGGCGGCTTTTTGCACAACGTGGTCCAGCGCGTGGCACAGTATATCTGCGACACCACCGTGGTGGATTTTGTCGCCCATCACGAGCTGCGCATCGACCATGTCTACGAGACGTTCTACACCCTCATCATGGGACTGTTGATGTATATCCGCACGCACCCCGATGTGCCCGACGAGACGGTCAAGGAAATCATCGCCTCGACACTCCACATCGAGGGCTATACCGCCAAGTATCCGGAGCGCAAGCCCCAGAACTGACGACATTTGTCCAAACTGCCCGCGATCGGAAGAGGGGCCGCGGGCGTGTGAAAGGAGAGCAGCATGCTGTTCGATGTTTGGGGTAGCGATACCCTTATCCACTGGGCCGGCTGGGCCATGGTCTTTATTGGCCTGATCGTGCTCAACGAGGTCGGCCGCCGCACCAAGCTGGGCGCGGCCATCATCTTTGGCGTGGCTCCGCTGGCCATGACCATCTACTGCGTCGCCATCGCCATCGGCGTTTCGCAGGGCGCCGAGTGGGCGCTCACCAACCCCACCCATGTGTACCAGAACAGCTGGTTCCACTACGCCAAGGTCTACGCGGCGTTGGCCGGTTGCTGGGGCTTCATCGCCATTAAGTATCAGTGGGGCAAGATCGGCAAGGCACACTGGTTCCGCGCGTGGCCGTTTGTGATCGTCGCCATCAACATCATGATCGCCGTCGTGTCCGACTTTGAGAGCGCCTATCACTTCTTTGTCCTGGGCCAGTCCACTTGGGTCACCTCCGAAGGTGCTACGCAGCTTGCCGGCTGGAACAACGTGTTCAACGGCATCGCCGGTATCATCAACATCTTCTGCATGACCGGTTGGTGGAGCGTCTACGCCTCCGAGGACAAGACCGACATGCTGTGGCCCGACATGACCTGGGTCTACATCATCGCCTACGATATCTGGAACTTCTGCTACACCTACAACTGCCTGCCCACCCACTCCTGGTTCTGCGGCTTTGCGCTGCTGCTGGCGCCCACCGTCGCCGCCTTTATCTGGAACAAGGGCGGCTGGATCCAGAATCGCGCCTTTACGCTTGCCATTTGGTGCATGTTTGCCCAGGTGTTCCCCTACTTCCAGGAGGAGTCCATCTTTGTGACCCACTCCACGCTCGACCCCGGCGCCGCTACCGCGGTCTCGATCGCCGCACTGGTCGCCAACGTCGCCGCGATCATCTACATCGCCTACCGCGCCAAGAAGCTCGGCCGCAATCCCTACAAGCAGGATGTCTTTGAGGGCACCAGCGATTGGGAGAAGGCCACCGCCCGCCGCGCCAAGGTGGATTACGCGCACGCCGAGTAACATGTTGGTCGCTGTTGGCGCTTGGGCATAGGCCCGCCCGCCAGGATTTTCAATCCAATGTCTCGCAGAGCCCCCGGAAAGCGTTTCGCTCGCTTTTCGGGGGCTTTTGTCGTTGCGTCCCTATTCATCTATTCAAAAACATGCGCATATATAAAATCGGATTTCAAATCATGCGGCGGCTCTATGGGGTCCCGTTTTTGGGTACAGTGTTGTCCCGATATTGAGCTTGGGGGATATATGAAAGATGAGACGACAGGCCAAGAGGACGCGGCCCAAGATGCAGAAGCGTGTGCCGAGGCCCTGGAGAGCCTAGACCAGATCGCGCTGGCCGAGATTGCATTTGACGATTCGAGCATTGATGTGCAGGATGAGCCGGAAATCGAGGCGCAGCCCGATGATCAGGATGCAAAAGACGATGGCGCCGCGCCCACCGAAGACGAGGCGGGGCACGAGGAATCCGAATGTGAGGCCGACGACCAGACCGAATCCGATACGAGCGAGGAAACCATCTTGCTCGACAGCTTACCGACCGAGGATTCGCTGACCCGCGAGCTCCCCGGCCTAGGTTCTGCTCCTGTCGTGGACGAGACCATCGCCATGGGCGATATTCCCCTACCGTCCGTTCCTTCGGCACGCGAAGCCGAGGTTCGTCATCGCAAGATGTCGCCCAAGCGCCGCAACCTGATGGTTGCCGGCGTTGTGGCCGTCGCGCTCGTCGCCGGCGGCGCAGGCTACGCAGCCTGGAACGGATACCGGCAAGAGCAGGCTGCCATCACCGCCGCCAATGCCCACACGATGATGTCGGTGCAGATTGGCATACATGCCGCGGGACTCGACTGTTCCGCCGGCTCCAAGATTCCCGTACAAGTGAGTGGCCAGGATTCTGACGGATCCTCCGTGAGCGAAACACTCTATGTTGACGAGCACGGCCGTGGCATCAAACTGCTACCCGGTGACTACACGCTCTCCATCGCCGCCTCCCCCATCACGTCCGACGGTACCGTCTATACCGTGCCGACCACCAAGGCGCAGGTCACGATCAAGAGCGATGGGCAGGATTTGAGTGCCCAGGCCACCTTTAAGCTCAAGGTGCCTTCGGCCGACACGGTGACTGACGACCAGATCGATGCCGCCACCAAGTATGCCGAGGAGGGCGGTGTGAGCTCCGCCGCGGCTGCCAAAGTGCTCCAGCAGGCAGCAACCGCGCGGCGCGACGCCGCCGTCAATGCCGTGAGCGCGCAAAAGGCACAGGCATCCCGTGATGCTGACGCTCGCCACAAGGCAACCGACCTCTACCAGCTCGATATTCCCGTCGAGTGGTATGGCAAGGTCGCAACCTGGCAAAACGGCAACACGCTGTGCATTTATCTGGACGGCGACGCCAATACACCGCTCGTGACGCTCGTCGCCGTGCGCGATGGCGAGACCTTTACGCCCGATGACGGCGACACGGTTTTGGGCACGGTCAGCCTGGGCAACGGTTATACCGTCTATGCCAGCGGCCCCGTCTATCCGTACGTGGTGCCCCAGACTATCAACGGGCGCACCCAGGATCCCGTGTCGACCTACCCCATGGACACAGCCGTAGAGCTTGTCGAGCTTACGACCGGCAACCGCTACACCTACAGCCAGATCAAGAACGTGCTGGTCGGCAAAGACGGCAAGGCAGACGCCGCGACCAAACTCGAGACCGACTACCTCGCCCAGATTCTCCTGCCGAGCATCAAGGCCCAGGACTAGCCGCCCACAACACCTGGACCAGTCTTTTTGTGACGGGGCCCTTTTAGCTACTTTGAGGATAATTAGGCAAGGAGCCACTTCCATGCGGGCACGGCGTGTACCACACCGTGTTCGCATGGAATATCGGCCTGCTCATCCATGGTAACGATTGTCGACTCACCAAGATCGAATTGGGCCATCGAGGCATCAAGCGCGGCAATTTCGCGCTCGCGCGTTTTCTCGCTTGCCATATCCGCACTCACCTGAATCAGGCTATAAGCCTGCATGAGAAGTGCATCCCCGGCCACAAAGTCCACCTCATGGCTTTTATTCTTCTCTTTGATCAGCAGGCGGCAGACCGAACCGGACCGCACGGCTGGAGTCCTTCTTCTGAGCGCATTGAACACCGCAGTCTCGAGCCTCTGGCCCTGATCAAATGCCGATGCGGGAGAGAATGCTCCGAACATCGCAGGATCGACAGCGTAGACTTTAGATGCGGACCGCGCATTATTTGCAAGTGAGCGCGTGAACTCCGGCACCGAAAACAACAGGTAGGCGTCCTCGTAATACTCAAGTAAGTCGCCGAGCGAATTACGACTGACGGGTATCTGCCTACTTTTGAACTCGTTGTACACCTTGTTCACTGACAGCTCTCGTGCCGAAGATGCCATACACCGCGTCAGGAACAGTGAAGCCAAACGAGGGTTCTTGATGTCGTAGCGCTCAACGACGTCCATGGCGACCGTTCGCGACGCATATTCCTGTAGCAGCTGAATCGCATCCGCGGGCGTCTGCTCTAGCGTCGCGATGAATCCCCCTCGCTCAAGATATCCGATCAGATGATGTCGAAGCAGTGCTGCATCGCTCGATGAAAAGGGTGCATCCGGCTCAGGAACGCTCCCCGTCTTATATCGGACGTATTCCGAAAAACTCAACGGAAACAGCTCTCGCACAAGAGAGCGGCCCCTGAACTCGCTCTTAAGTTCCGAGGACAGCATCTTAGAAGAAGATCCCGTCACGTAGACGGTCGCTTTCTCCGTATCGACCACACGCCGCAGAAACGCACCCCATTCGGGAATTTCCTGGATTTCATCGAAGAAAATGTAGGCACCCTCGGTTCGAGCAGCAGGATATAGCGCATAGAATGTATCGAGCACGTCCGCTAGCAGCGACGGCTCATACGGACGCAAGCGCTCATCCTCACAATTGAAATAAAGCATCCGGTCAAGGTCGATACCTTGACCCTGAAGCCGCTGCATCTCCTGATACAGGCGATACGTCTTTCCACAACGACGGGCTCCCACAATCACATTTACGATGTTGTCGCGCTTGGGTTCCTGCGGGTTTCCCAGATCAAGGTCGCGCTCAAAGACCTGTGGAACTCCTTGTTGCTCAAAGTCCTTTATTTTCTGGGCCACCAAGTCGTTGAATGCCATGATTCTCCAATCTTGCTTATATGCTAATCAAGATTATATCGATTCTTGATTAATTAGAGAGCAAGATAATATCTGACTTGATTAACACTTAAGCAAGTTTTTTCACTATTACTGCTCGAAGGATGCCGAGTGGCTGAGAGGACAACCAAGCTCGAATGCGACTCCCTGGGCAGTCGATTTGGGACGGGACTTTTTTGACTACCCCGTCCCAGAAAATCATCGCCAAATTAGCTACTTGATGCAATTAGCGCCACGGGTCAGCTTCGAACATCGGCTCGCGCTCGGGGCGGCGATCGCTGTAGGGATCGTAGCCGTCGTCGTCCTCGTTCTCGGCACGGATGTAGGGGTCGCGCGGCTTGGGTGCCGGCTTAGGCGCAGGCTTGGGTGCGGCGGGTGCGGCATCGGTCGCCGGCGTGTTCGTCTTGTTCTTGTCTGTCATCTGCGCATCTCCTTGCATCGCATCCGTTCAGCATCATCGATTGTCGCACGAAAAAGGGCGGCGGATCCAATTGGATCCGCCGCCCTTGGCGTTTTGCGATGGGGGGCGGTTTTAAAGCCGGCCCCAAAATCTACTCGGCGTCTGGAACCTCGTAGGTGGCCGTCGGCGTGTTGTCGCACACGACGGTAAAGCCGCCGTCCTTGTCGGCATCGACCGTCACCTGATCGCCCTCGCGCACCGTACCGTCGATAATAGCGGCGGCAATGGCATCCACGACCTCGCGCTGCACGAGACGCTTGAGCGGACGGGCGCCAAAAACCGGGTCCAGGCCGCCCACGGCGAGCATCTGCTTGGCCGCCGGGGTGATGGCAAGCGTCATGCGCCCCTTGGCCAGACGTGCGCGGACGTCGGCGAGCTGAATATCGACGATCTTTTCGATCTGCGCCATGCCGAGCGGATGGAACACCACGATATCGTCGATACGGTTGAGGAACTCGGGGCGGAAGGTTTGAGCCATGGCCGCGTCGACCTGATGGCGCATCTCCTCCTCGTCCTTGCCGGACAGATCGGCGATAGCCTTGGAACCCACGTTGGACGTCATGATGATAATCGTGTTCTTGAAGGACACTTGGCGACCCTGGCCATCGGTCAGACGGCCGTCGTCGAGCACCTGCAATAGCACGTTAAAGACATCCGGATGAGCCTTCTCCATCTCGTCGAGCAAGATCACGGAGTACGGACGACGGCGCACGGCCTCGGTGAGCTGGCCGCCCTCGTCGTAGCCCACGTATCCCGGAGGCGCACCGATCAGACGCTGGACGCTGAACTTCTCCATGTACTCGGACATGTCGATACGCACGAGCGCGCGCTCGTCGTCGAACAGGCACTCGGCCAGTGCCTTGGCGAGCTCGGTCTTGCCCACGCCGGTGGGGCCCAGGAAGAAGAAGCTGCCGATGGGCTTGTCCGGATCGGAGAGGCCCGCACGGCTGCGGCGCACGGCCGCGGCCACGGCGGAGACCGCCTCGTCCTGGCCGATGACGCGCTTATGCAGCTCGTCCTCCAAGCCCTTCAGCTTGTCGAGCTCGCCCTGCATCATCTTGGACACGGGCACGCCGGTCCAGGCGCTCACGACCTCGGCGATCTCATCGGAGGTCACCTGCTCGTTGAGGCCCTCGCCGTCCTGCTGCTTTTGTGCCTCGAGCGCAGCCTCGGAATCCTGAATCTGCTGCTGCAGACCCGGGATCACGGAATAGCGCAGCTCGGACGCACGGCCCAAGTTTCCGTTGCGCGTCGCGCGCTCCTCTTCACTCTTGGCCTCGTCGAGCTGGCCTTTAAGCTCCTGCACGTGGTCGATGGCGTTCTTCTGGTTGAGCCAGCCGGCCTTTTGCACGTTGAGCTTTTCTTGGACCTCGGCAATCTCCTGGCGCAGGGCCTCCAGACGCTCCTTGGAGGCGTCGTCGGTCTCCTTCATGAGCGCCTGCTCCTCGATCTGCAGCTGGGTGAGCTGACGCGTGGTGGCGTCAATCTCGACCGGCATGCTGTCGAGCTCCATGCGCAGGCGGCTTGCGGCCTCATCGACCAAGTCGATGGCCTTGTCGGGCAGGAAGCGGTCGGCAATGTAGCGATCGGAGAGGTCGGCAGCTGCCACGAGCGCGCTATCGGTGATATGCACGCCGTGGAAGATCTCGTACTTCTCCTTGAGGCCACGCAGGATCGAGATGGTGTCCTCGACGGTAGGCTCGCTCACCATAACGGTCTGGAAACGACGGGCGAGTGCCGCGTCCTTCTCGATGTACTTGCGATACTCGTCGAGCGTAGTCGCGCCGATTGCGTGCAAGTCGCCACGGGCGAGCGCCGGCTTCAGGATGTTGCCGGCATCCATGGAGCCCTCGGTGGCACCCGCGCCCACGATGGTGTGGAGCTCATCGATGAACAGGATGACCTTGCCCTCGGACTTTTGCACTTCCTTGAGCACGGCCTTCAAGCGGTCCTCGAACTCGCCGCGATACTTGGCGCCGGCGACCAGCGCGCTCATGTCGAGCTCGATGAGGTCGCGGTCGCGCAGGGTGCTCGGCACGTCGCCGGCCACGATACGCTGGGCGATGCCCTCGACGATGGCCGTCTTGCCGACGCCCGGCTCGCCGATGAGCACGGGGTTGTTCTTGGTGCGGCGGGACAGAACCTGGATGGTACGGCGGATCTCGTCGGTACGGCCGATGACCGGGTCGAGCTTGCCGGCGCGGGCCAGATCGCAGATGTTGCGACCGTACTGCTCCAGCGCCTCAAACTGGGTCTTATCCTCGGCAGACGTCACGCGGTCATCGCCACGCAGCTCCTCGTAGACCTGCTCGATGCGCTCCTTGGTGACGCCGGCGTCACGCAGTACACGACCAGCCTCGCCCTTGTCCTCGGCAAGCGCCATCAGCAAATGCTCGGTCACCACAAAGCTGTCGCCCATCTTGGTGGCCTTCTTCTCGGCCTTCTCGATGACGCGGACGAGCTCATTGGACAGGCCCATCTGCTGGCCCTCGCCCGAAACCTTGGGCGCGCGGTCGATGGCATCTTGTGTGGAGCGTGCAAGCTGGGCCGGATCGGCGCCGATGCGCTCGATGATCACGGAGATATTGCGCTCGCCGGCACCAAGCAGGGCGGACAGCAGGTGAATCGGCTCCACCGCGCCGGCCTGCGCGTCGGCAGCCGTGCTCATGGCGGTCTGCAGCGCCTCGCGCGACGTCATTGCTAGCTTATCGATTCTCATGGAATCACCTCTCTTGGGGCGGCCGCCCTACGGGGCGGCTTCACGTTGTTCGAGAAGTATTGTTGCCAGCTTTGCGCGATTATATACATAAATCTAAGTCTCTATATATAAGATTTTCTGAGTGCTCTCATGACATGCGGACCACCACAAAGGGGGCAGGCACCTTTGTGGTGGTCCAGAGAAGAATCAGCCCCAATTATAAGAGGCGGCATCAAGCCCAGCCTACGTTTCGCGACCCCAAATCGAAGCCCAATAGGGCCTTTCAGCCCCCTCATTCCGGGCGGTCGCTTGCTTTTGAATATTGTCGCAAGCTGATATCATTTATCTTAATGATTGCATATTGTAAGCGAGGTGCCCCACCGTGAAACGCTCCACCTATATCGGCCTGCTCGTCTTAGCGTTTGCGATTACCGCAGTCGGCGTAGGAATAATCTATCTCGCATTTCTCCCCGCCTCTGCAACGCAGGCAGCGATTGAGACCGTAAGCTATCCCATCGAGGTCCTCACCGATATCGTCAAACCCGATTCGATCACCGTCGATTTTGACGGTACGCCTGCAGCGCTTGGGGTCAGCAACTATCCCCGTATCGAACTTGGGGCCAGGCGCTACACCAAAGATGAGCAACTTATCGGCAAGGCAACCAGTTTACTCAAAGGCAAGACGTTTAAGCGGTGGTACGGCGCCGTAATATATCGAGCCAAGAATAGCCAAATGAATGGCGGGTATCATTCGACCCTTGAACTCGATGCGGCAAACGGGAGCAGACTGTGCAACGTCTCATACGACCCCGGCTACGTGGACAACGAAGGGCCGGGAGTCTATATCTCGGATGGCAACGTGATCTACGTCATGGAAGGCGACCAGACGGCAGTCGTCGATTTTATGGATCGGTGTACCGAGGATGCCTACGAACAAACCTGCGAGCCCGATCCGCAGACAGCGCGCGACAGCGGCTCAGCACGCACTTGGCTATTTGACGATGAGATAACCTGGACCCCATCGAAATAAGAACCCGCCGGACAGGCACCTTTGTGGTGGTCCAAAAAGAAGCCGCCCCAATAAAAAGAGGCGGCATCAAGCAAGTCTATTTATTAGCGTCCCTCAAGACCCAACGAGAACGTCGCGGTAGCCCCGGCCATACCTTTCCCTCGGGCGACCCTCGCGAAGCGCGTGAGCACGAGGGAAAGGTGTGGCCGGGGCGTACAGCAGCGTTACTCGGCAGCGGTCTTGAACTTGTTGTAGTTGATCAGGCAGCCGGCCTTGACGATGGCACGCTCCTCTGCCGTCATATCGGCAATGTAGAGCTCAATCTGCTCAACCGTGCCGTCGGCGCGCACCACGTAGGCGGCGATGTCCTTCAGGTCGCCATCGAGCGCAGCACGGATACCCGGCACAAAGACGTAGTCGCCCACCTCAAAGTTGGGCTCGGCCTCCATCTGGAAGGGCACCATGCCCCAGTTCATCACGTTGGAGCGATAGCGCTTGGTGGCGTACTCGTGGACGATGTTGGCCAGGCCGCCGATCACGCGCTGGCAGCTCGCAGCCTGCTCGCGGGCAGAACCGTCACCGGGCTTCTTGGCATAGAGCATGGAGCCGTACTCGGTCGCCTTGGCATCGGCCGCGATGCCCGCGCCGGCCAGCGCCTCAAACACGCCGGCAAGCTCGGCATCGAGCGCCGCCAGGTCGCCCGTGGCCTCGCCGGCCACGCGGCGCTTCTCCACGGCGTCGACCTCCTTGGAACGACCGACGTAGGCCGGATCGCGGCGGCTCAGCGTAAACTCGGCCAGGCCCAGCGGGTTGGAGCGGAAGGAGCTCGTCTCGCCCGAAGGAATGAGCTCGTCGGTCGTAGTGACCGGGTCCATGATCTTGGAGCACACCTTGAGCAGAATGTCGTCGCCGAGAGGCTCCATCGCGGGCCACGGCTTGATGTTGGGGCCTTCGACCAGCTCGTCGGCAGGCTCCGCCTTGCCAAAGCCCCAGTACACGCGCTTCTTGTACGGCGCGTCGTCGAAGGTGTACTCGCAAGCCTCGTCCCAGGTGTCCTCGGGCAGGTCGGTCGCCGGCGTCAGGATGCCGCCGTTGGCAGCCGTCGCCGCAATGGAACGGGCGTCCATCAGAGCCACGGCGCTCAGCTGGCCATTGCCCGGCTTGGAGCCCTCGCGGTTGGGGAAGTTGCGCGTAGTGTGGCGGATCGACAGGCCGTTGTTGGCGGGCGTGTCGCCGGCACCGAAGCACGGGCCGCAGAATGCCGTGCGCACGATCGCGCCGGCCTCCATAAGGTCGTAGATATAGCCGCGGCGTGTAAGCTCGAGTGCCACGGGCTGGCTCGTGGGATAGACCGACAGCGAGAACTCGCCGCAGCCGGTGTTGGCGCCCTTGAGCACGCGGGCCGCCTGCACCACGGAGTCGTAGTTGCCGCCCGAGCAGCCGGCGATGACGCCCTGCTGCACATGCAGCTTGCCGTCGACGATCTTGTCGAGCAGGCTAAAGTGCGTCTTACCCTCACCGATCTTGGAGGCCTCGAGCTCCACCTCATGCAGGATGTCCTCGAGGTTCTCGTTGAGCTCGTCGATCTCAAAGCCGTTGGAAGGATGGAACGGCAGCGCGATCATAGGCTTGATGCTCGACAGGTCGACCTCGACGCAGCCGTCGTAGTAGGCGACATCGGCGGGCTTGAGCTCGCGGTAATCGTCGCCGCGGCCGTGCATGGTCAGGAATGCGTGAGTGTCCTCGTCGGTGGCCCAGATGGAGGAAAGGCAGGTGGTCTCGGTGGTCATGACGTCGACGCCGTTGCGGTAATCGGTCGTCATGCTCGCGATGCCGGGGCCCACAAACTCCATGACCTTGTTCTTAACGTAGCCCTTGGCAAAGACGGCGCGGATGATGGCAAGCGCAACGTCGTGCGGGCCGACGCCGGGACGCGGGGCGCCCGTGAGGTAGATGGCCACAACGCCGGGATAGGCGACGTCGTAGGTGTCGCGCAGCAGCTGCTTTGCCAGCTCGCCGCCGCCCTCGCCCACAGCCATGGTGCCCAGGGCGCCGTAGCGGGTGTGCGAGTCGGAACCCAGGATCATCTTGCCGCAACCGGCGAAGTTCTCTCGCATAAAGGAGTGGATGACGGCGATGTGCGGCGGGACGAAGATGCCACCGTACTTCTTGGCTGCGGAAAGGCCAAAGACGTGGTCGTCCTCGTTGATGGTGCCGCCCACGGCGCACAGCGAGTTATGGCAGTTGGTGAGCACGTAGGGCAGCGGGAACTGCTCCATGCCCGAGGCGCGCGCCGTCTGGATGATGCCGACAAAGGTGATGTCATGGCTCGCCATGGCATCGAAGCGAATCTTGAGCGCCTCGGGGTCTCCGGACGTATTGTGTGCCTGGAGGATCGAATACGCGATGGTGCCGCGCTTGGCATCCGCGGGCGTCTGCGTAATACCGCGCTCGGCAGCCTCGGCCGCAGGCACAACCTCGCTGCCACGGCGCAGGTAGATGCCGTCCTCGTACAGCTTGACCATACTGTCTCCCACTCTGCCCAAAAGATTTGGGCGCATAGCATACATTCATTCAATATCGTGCCATAGAACAGTTGCGAGTGGGTTACGAATCTGCACGTTCACTTTATCTCAGTAAAGTAAAGGACGAGCCCAGCGTGGGCCGGCAGATTTTGTGCAAGAGCGTCCCTTTCGACTAGTCATTTAAGAACGTCCCCAATGACTACCGCATCCGGAGCAAGGCAACGCCGCAGGTAGAGGACGGACAGCGAGCGACGTCCAGAGCGAACAAGTTGGCATGAAAAAGGCAAGGCATAGACCTTCTGGTCATGCC
>CAJLJQ010000059.1:0-12983 GCA_905207015.1 uncultured Collinsella sp.
GCTTTCGCTACCAGCTCAGCAGCTCGTAGCCCGTCTCGGTGATCACCAGCTGGACCTCCCATTGCGCGGTGGGCAGGCCGTCTTTGGTGCGGACCGTCCAGCCGTTGGGATCGTCCATGTCGATCTCGTGGCCGCCCATGTTCACCATCGGCTCGATGGTGAAGCAGACGCCGGGCGCGAGCACCATGCCCGTCCCCGGCTCGGACACGAAGCTGACGAACGGATCCTCATGGAACTCCAACCCGATGCCGTGGCCGCCGAACTCGCGCACCACCGAATACCCGTTGGCCTCGGCATGCGCGTTGACCGCGGCGCCGATGTCGCCGAGGAAGCCCCACGGCTTGATCGCCTCGAGGCCCTTCTGGACGCACTCCTTGGTCACGCGCACCAGGCGCTCGCGCTCAGGATCGACCTCGCCGATGCAGAACATGCGGCTCGAATCGCTAAAGTAGCCATCCAGAATCGTGGAGCAGTCCACGTTGATGATATCGCCCTCGTGCAGCACGTCCGTATCGCAGGGGATACCGTGACAGACCACGTCATTGATCGAGGTGCACACGCTCTTGGGGTAGCCCTCATAGTTGAGGTCGGCCGGCGTGCCACCGTGTTCGATGGTGTAGTCGTAGATCATCTGGTCGATTTGGTTGGTGGTCATGCCCGCGGCAATGTGCTCGCCCACGTAGTCGAGCACGCCCACGTTGATAGCCGCCGAGCGCTTGATGCCCTCGATATCGGCGGGCGTCTTGTAGAGCGTGCGGGGCAGAACCTCCCAGCCCTCTTCCCAGAGGCGCTCGAGGCGCTCGTCGAAGGCGCTATGGCATTTCTTGTATTTTTTGCCGCTGCCGCACCAGCAAGCATCGTTGCGGCCGGGCACGGGTCCATTGTCAAACATGGCTAACTTCCTTTCATTCGCAGCTAGTATAGCCCACCCACGCGTCCATAAAAGTTGCGGTGATATAGTTCCGATTTAAGCGGTTTAACAGCACAAATAGGAACTATATCACCGCAACTGATGGAGTGGGATGGCGGGCGCTGGCTGCTGTGTGGTTTTGCTAGTAGCTCACCTGGCAGGGAATGCCGAGGGCGCGCACGCGCGCGGCAATGGCGTCGAGCGCCTCGGGCGCTGCTTTGGCAAGGCCGGCGACCGGTGTCTCGCGCGCCACCGTGTAGATGGTCGCTTCTTGCGGGCGAATGCGCTCAAGCGCCGCGAGCCAGGGGGCAACGTACTCCTCGCCGGTGTTGTCGATGAGCTTGCCCTGATACTCACCGGTCAAAAAGATCGTCTGGATAATAACGTGACCGTCAAAGCTTGCGAACGTCTCGATCTGGTGCTCGACGTCGTAGGGGCCAACAGGCTGGTCGAGCAGCTGGATAAACGCCGGGTCGACCGTATCGAGCTTAAGAATGTTGTCGTCGACCATCATGAGCGCATCGTGTACCTGGGGACGGTCGGCGCGCGTGCCGTTGGAGAGCACAGCAATCTTGGTGCTTGGGGCAAGTTCGTCGCGCAGTGCGACGGCACCGGCGATGGCCTGCGGAAACTCCGGCGCGGCGGTGGGCTCGCCGTTGCCTGCGAAGGTGATCACATCGGGGAGCTCGCCCTCGGCTGCCATCTCGCGCAGCTTTGCCTCGAGCGCGTCGAGCACCACGGCAGCCGTGTTATACGGCTCGTGGCAGGGGCGCTCGGCGTTGAGGCCGTTTTCGCAGTAAATGCAGTCGAACGTGCAGATTTTGCCGCTGGCCGGCATCATGTTGACGCCGAGCGAGAGACCAAGGCGGCGGCTGCGCACCGGTCCAAAGATGGGGCTGGCATTCAAAAACGTAGACATAGACATATGCTCCTCAAGACAATTGTGCCTAAGCATAGCATCGGCTCCGAAGCAAGGTGTGGGCTCTTGCTTTACAAGTTTCGTTTTTGCACGTCGCTCATTATGCCGTGCCATGAAAAGCCTCAGGTCGGGTACAGTTAATCTGTTAACAAAGCGTAAAGCAATGCGGGTCTATCCAACCGTACTGACGGGCAACTGGATGGGCATTGACGATGGGAACACAGTATGGATTTTACGGTTGAGAATGCGGGCACCACGATCGCCTGTCGCGAGTATGCCGGCCCGGTTGTATCGTCCGATACGCCCGCCTTGGTGTGCGTGCACGGCGCCTGCGTCGATGGCACATTTTTTGACGGCATCGCCCGCGAGCTCGCCTGTGACTACCGCGTCATTGCCTACGACCGCCGCGGTTGCGGCGAGAGCGGCGACGCTGCAGACGGACGCTACGACCTCGCCGCGCAGGCTGCCGACCTGCAGGCCGTTATCGAGCATATTGGCGCTCCGGCAAACGTGCTCGCGCACAGTGCCGGTACGCTGGTGACGCTGGAGCTCCTCCGTGCAAACCCTGCCATAATCTCGCGTGCGATTCTGCATGAACCCGCCGTGGCAAACGAGGGTGCCGGCCTGGGTGCGGCCCCGGTTTTGCTCGAGATGATCGCCGCGGGAAAGGTCTCCAGGGCATTACGGGCCTTCCTGGGCGACATCGGCGATTCGGACCCCGAGGCCCCCAAGTTAACCGAGGCAGAAGCCAAGCACGCCCTGCGCAACGGCCGCAGTTTCATGGCAAACGAATACGGGATTACTATGACCTGCGTTCCCGATTGGGATAGCGCTCGTGCGTCGAAAACGGTGGCCGCCGTGCTCCTGGGCGGGCTCTCGATTGGCACGCCTCGCGAGGCGGGCACGAGGGTGGCGGCTGAGCTTTTGGACTGTCCGCTCGTAACGGTTCCCGGGGCGCACAACGGCCTGCGCGATCGCCCGGCTGCGGCTGCCCGGGCTGTTCGTGGCATTCTGGGGTTCTAGCACCCGCAATAGCCAAAGCAGGCTTCATCCGCAAACGTTTCGGCCGTGTTAACAAATGTGCTCAAAACCTCACGTCTGCGGCTTCAATCGCGCCGTCTGCCAACTCATAAGAATGTAGCAGCATTCACGTACTTACCTGCATCGACAAGGTGTTACCCTTGTAACATTTGGAACCTACCGCTCCATGCGAAACTATCGAAAGGGCCCCATATGCTCAATAATCACGAGGTCACTCTAACCGACGAGGAGGCTGCCGCCGAGGTCGCCCGCGTCGCGAAGACCTACCCCGTGGTGCGTTTGCTGTCGGCCGATCAGATTAAGAGTGAGCCTAACTGCCTGCTCGCCGGTGATCGGTGTCCTTGTCTGCGTCAGTCAAGTCTTGAGGCTTTGGCAGACTCCGATGAGGTGTCGGAGCAACTGCTCAATGATGGCACTGAGTACCGCGCCCGTCTACGCCCTTTGAAGGTCGAGGGCGAGCCTCACGTCTTGCTGATGGTGCGTCCGATCGATGAGCAAGAGGCCGCAGAAGAGGACCTTGTCTACACCGACGTGCTGACGAATGTGCGCAATCGCCGATATTACGAGGAAAAGCTCCGTAGCACCCGCGTGAATGCCGGCGTTGCGGTGATCGACCTTGATGATTTTAGGGTCTTCAACGATACGTGTGGCCGTCATGCCGGCGACCTTGCGCTCGGTGCTGTGGCGACAGCCATACGCAGCGGAATCCGTTCGACTGACGAGCTTGTGCGCTATGGCTGCGACAAGTTTGTGGTTGTCATGCCCAATATTCCCTCCGATGACTTCACCCGTCGCCTGCATCAGGTGTCCGATGCCGTTCATTCCACGATTATTCCGGGCCATGAGTACGTGAGCTTGACGGCATGTGTTGGTGGCGTTCGCATTCATGGCGAGACGGTCGATGAGGGCGTTGGCCGCGCTGCTCAGTTACTGAGCCGCGCTAAGGCAAAAGCCGGTACGGTCGTGACCGATGCCGATTCCATCGAGGCCTTCCAAAGCGAAAAGCCTTTGGTGCTTATCGCCGATGACTCCGAGATGAACCGAGCCATTCTCAGCGAGATGCTCAAGGACGAGCATTGCATCCTCGAGGCCGATAACGGTCGTGCGGCGCTCGACATGGTCGACCGCTATGGCGATGAGTTGTCGCTCGTGCTGCTGGACATTGTGATGCCGGGCATAAGCGGCTTTGAGGTGCTGGCCGATCTGTCGCGCCGATCGGGTATCGATAATCTGCCTGTCATCATGATTTCGAGCGAAGATTCCGATGATGCGGTTCTGCGCGCGTACGAGCTGGGCGCCTCGGACTATATCAACCGCCCGTTTGACTCCCGTGTCGTGCGCCGCCGCGTAAGCAACACCATCCGCCTGTACGCCAAACAGCGCCGCCTGACGAACCTGCTGTCCCAACAGTACAACGAGCGCGTCAAGAACAGTCGCATGCTCATCGACATCATGGCCGGCGTCATGGAGCTTCGCAACGGCGAGAGCGGTAGGCACGTTACGAACATCGAAAAGCTGACCGAGCTGCTGCTTGGCTATCTGGTCCAGCGTAGCGGCACGATCTCCCTCGACAATGAGGAACGCTCCACGATCGCCCTGGCTTCGGCGCTGCACGATATCGGCAAGATGTCGATTGACGATGCGATCCTCAACAAGCCCGGGCGCCTCACGCCCGAGGAATTCGAGATTATGAAGACGCATACCACGATTGGCGCCAACATGCTGCTCGAGCTGGGCAGCCATCACGCCGGCAATGCGCTTATGGAATATGCGTACCAGATTGCGCGTTGGCATCACGAGCGCTGGGACGGCAAGGGTTATCCCGATGGCCTTAAGGGCGACGAAATTCCCATCGCCGCGCAGGTGGTTTCGGTGGCTGACGTGTACGATGCACTGACGAGCGTGCGCGTGTACAAGGACGCTATCCCGCACGAGGAGGCGATCCAGATGATCCTGGACGGTAAGTGCGGCACCTTTAACCCGCTGCTGCTCGATTGCCTGCTCGAGGTGCAAGACCAAATTGCCGAGACGTTGGCACGCCCCGCCGACGTCGTCGCGTTTCCCACGATTTAGTTTGACCAAAGGAGTTTTTAATCCATGATTTCCATGCGTGAGGCGTATGAGAAGATCGGCGCTAATTATGACGACGCGTGCGCTCGGCTGATGGGCGGGGAAATGCTTGCCCGCTTTGCCCTCAAGTTTTTGGATGACGAGAGCATGGACAAGCTGGAGGCTGCCATGGCGGCAGGAGACGCCGAGAGTGCGTTTATGGCAGCGCACACGCTCAAGGGCGTGAGCCAGAACCTGGGATTCGATAATCTGTACGAGCCGGCGGTCGTGGTAACCGAAGCGCTGCGCGGCGCTGATGCCGTTGACGGCGCCCGCGAGGGGATGCATGCGTTGCAGCAGCAATATGCGGCTACGATGTCGGCTCTGCGCGAGGCGGCCGAGTAAGAGGCTGTGAGCCTTGATGACTATGAGCGTGGATAATCTCCCGTTTTAGGCCCGGTGGCGGCCTCAAAGTGGGAGATTATCCACGCTCGTTCGATACGTGTCCAAAAATCCACGCTCACCTCTTCTGATTAGTGAATTGCCTATGCACACTGTCGGGGCTTTCCGCATGCAATCCATATCGTTGTTCGATAAACCGTTCGAATAACGATAGAGTCGATGAGGGTGAGTGTATGTCCAACAGCGTTCAGCGTATGGCCAAGGCGGGCGAAAATATCAGGAAGCTCGGTTTTTGCATGGCAGCCGTTTTTGCAGGGATGCTCGTCGCTTTTGCCGCGTTGGTTGTTTACGTGATCTGGTATGCGGTTGCAAACGTTGCTTCTGTCGATTCTTTCGGTGTCGTGACGCTTCTCGATGGCGGGTGCATCGTTATCCCAAGCGGACTGTGCATGGCGCTTGTTATGGGTATTTCGCTTGTCGTTCTGTGCGGGATCAGCCGTAACATCTCGCGAGGCGTCTCGCCCTTTACCAAGACGCATGTGCGGCTTATCCGTGTTCTCGCGCTTGCCTTTGCTGTTAACGCCGCGGTTTCGCTTGTTGGTGCCTATGGATCGGTCAATCTCACCATTGGCGGACTGGAGCTTTACATCGTGCCTCATTCCTTCGTTATTGAGATTTGCCAAGGCGCTACCTTTGATGCGGGGTCGTTTATCGGCGCAGTTGTCTGTTTATTTATCTCGGCGATCTGGAGTTATGCCTCGCTGCTCCAAGAGCAGTCTGACGAGCTTGTGTAGGAGGAAACATGAGCTATCTCATCATCGAGCTTGAGACGCAGCTGCTTAAGACCGGAAAGACCAGTGCTGATCTGATTCGGGCGACGGGGCATACTCCGGCTAATATTTCAAAGCTTAGAAACGGAAAGATAAAAGCTATTCGCCTAAAGACGCTCCTCGATATCTGTGATGAGCTTGATTGTCAACCGGGAGATATTATTCAGCGCGTGAGTGAGAAAGAGCTTGAGGAGCTTATTGTTGAGCGTGCAAAAAACGTTGTGAGGCAGATGCGGGACGGCGGAGGCAATGAGGCGTCGCTTCCGACATCAGTCTTTGCTGTCGATTTGAGCGACGAGTAGCTTAAGGCGAACAACTAAAACGAAATATCAGCGTGAAGGGACCCGTGTCTAACACGGGTTCTTTCTTTTAGATTATCTTGGCAAATATGAGTTATCGAAAAACAATAACAACTATGGAAAACGATAAAGTAAAGAAGGAACGATATGAGCGGTTTTGCTATCAAGCGGAACGGGAGGCCAATGAACGCATCGACGATAAGGCTATCAAGGGTGTCAAAGCGCTATGGGAGGCGCCGCGTTTTGCATGACGTTTCCTTCGAGGTGGATCAGTCTGAGCTTTGCGCCCTTGTTGGTGCAAACGGGGCGGGCAAAAGCACGCTTATTAAAATAGTGCTGGGCCTCTGTGAGCCATCGTCGGGGAGCGTGGAGCTCTTTGGAGGCAAGTCGAAAAAAGAGCTGAGCTTGATGCGGACGCGTGTCGGCTATGTGCCAGATTCCTGCGGAGCATACCAATCCCTCAGTGCGGCTGAGAATCTTCGGATCCGATGTGCGGAATGGGGACTCGATGAGAAACGTGAGGTTCCTCGCGTCTTGGGCCTAGTCGGGCTGGACGTCGATGAGAAAAAGAGCGTGAGCAGTTTTTCTCTGGGAATGAAACGGCGACTGGATATAGCTACGGCTTTATTGGGCGACACCGACGTACTAATTTTCGATGAGCCGGCAAATGGATTGGATCCGTTGGGCATCGAGAGTATATGGGCCCTTATCGGTCGATTGAATCGGGAGCAGGGCAAAACCATGCTTATCTCTAGCCACGACTTGGATGAGCTGGCATCGGTTGCAACAAGCTGCCTGTTTCTTCATGACGGTGAACTGCTAAAAAAGGAATCGATGGACGTCATAAGGGATGAGGCGCCATCCCTAAAAGAGTATTACAGGCGCTTGATGAAGGCGGTCTCGCTATGAAGCGGGCGATCCATCCCATAAAGGCAGATATGATGCGTTTGCACAGGATATTTCCGGCGAAGTTTGGTCTTGCGCTTATGCTGGCGTTCGGCCTTCTCTTCGGCATCTTTCTAAAAAACGGAACAACGTTGCTCGCCTTTGGCTATGGCGTTTGTGGGGAGGATATTGGTTTCCTCTGGAATGCAATCGATCCTTCTGCGCCTGATGAGTCCCTTGCGCGCAGCGCTTTTGCCGGTACATCCCTGTTCGTTCCACTCATCGTTTGTTTGGTGCTTTTACAGGAGCATGGCTATAAAGAGGGGCACCGAATTTCTTCGGCAAGAGGTCTCAACCGCTTTTATGGGGCTCTAGCCCATGCATTTTCGTCTGCTTTAATAATTGGCGCAGCGTATAGCGCGCTTTGCCTTCTTCTTTTTGCAATAGCCATAATACGTGGAGGGCATAACTACTCGCACAACATACTAACTGTATTTTTGCCTGCAATGATAGTCAACGCCGTATTGGTGATATCGGTTGCGCTGGAGACGGTGACCATCTATCGGATAACGGGCAGCGCTGTATTGAGTGGGGCCGTGGTGATAGTCGGATTTGTCATGAGCTTGACGCTCTACGGAGCCTTCCTTCAGGCACCTATACCATCCTTGCGATGGATCTTCTTCCTTCCGGGGCCGTACCTTGGAGTCGGATGTGCCCTTGGGTATAGCGATATGGGGCAGCTGACGCTTCTGGGATATGGCGTGGCAGCCAGCTGTCTATCGGTATTGATTTACGCTCTCTTGAGCTTTCGCGCTGGGGGTGTGCTCAATGGCTCGTCAGATTAAAAGACTTCTCCAGTCAGAATTGAAGCATGTGAGCAAATGGGCGTACGCCTTAATCCTGGTAATTTATGCGTGCATGGTGGTATTGCAGCTTAATTCTTTCCCGATGTGGTTCTGTAGCCTCCGTGAGAACAGCTTCTTGGGCTTTTTCCCAGACCCGACGCTTCGGCTATCGGCAGAGGATGCCCTTCTATTTGGTAATGCAGAGGTTTTTCGCGGCCTGCTGTTCAACGTGGCTCCGTTGGCTCATGCATTGTTCTTTCCGTTCATCGCGGCTTGCATTGTGCCGCGCTTTGTCAGTTCGGACTTTATTGAGGAACCGTGGGGGCTGTCGGAGGCTCGGGGAGGGAAGCGTGTGTGCGCTATCGTTGCGCGAGTGGTGCTGTCTTCTTTTGCCCTTTTGGGCGCGTTTATCCTGACGAGTGTCGTTTTGTACTGTCTTAACTGCGCGATCGTTTTGGATGCTCAGCAGTATTTCAACTTGCATGTATTTTGCTATCGACTTGTTCTTGCTGCCGCTGCCTGCCTTGCATACGTGGTTTCTTGCGTAATCGTTGTTTCCTATTTTGGGTCCGGCTTCGGTCCGATTGGCATGCTGTTGCTTGTCAACGTCGTAGCGATCTACATACAGATCGGGGCCAATTCCATGCTTCCGCTTCCAGCCTCGATGCTCATGTGGATTTGCGGCGTGACCCCGTTGGGGAATGGTCAATGCATTTCGATTTTAATTGACTGTCTCATAAACGTAGCAAGCGTTGTTGCCATTTGCTTTACTGTCGACCGATTGCGGTCGAGATTTCTCTGATTGTTTGCGAGGGATAATCATACCGAGCATATCAAATACAGGGGGCGGGCACCGTAGCTGGTGTCCGCCCCCCCTGGCTTAGGAGGCTTTAACCTGAGTGGTTCGCGAGCTAGCGGGCCTGCTTTACCTTGGCCGCTGCTTCGACAAACGACTTCCACAGGTTAAAGTCGGTTTCGAGCGTCTTCCACGTGTACTCAGGGTGCCATTGCACGCCCAAGCAGAATGGCTGGCCTTCGACCTCGATGCACTCGGGAACGCCGTCGGTTGCCTTGGCGACCAAACGCGTGCTCTTACCCAGATGATCGACGCAGCAGTGGTGTGCGGAGTTGGTCTGGATCAGCCTGTGCCCGCCAAGCGCGCGCTCCAACAGCGAGCCCGGCACGACCTCGACGGGATGCACGGGGTCGTTGAGCACGTGGGTATGGCGCCACTGCGTGCGGCCCTCGCGAGCGCCCAGGCTCGGCACGTCCATGCACAGGGTGCCGCCAGTGGCGACATTGAGCAACTGCGTGCCGCGGCAGGTGGTAAAGAGCGGCTTTTTGGCGCGGAGTACCTCGCCGACCAGCTTAAACTCAAAGCTATCGCGGATCTCGCAGCAGAGGGTGGGGTCGTAGGGTCGATCATCGCCCCAACGTTTGGGGTTGACATCGGGGCCGCCGGGAATGGCGATGCCGTCGGCGATATCGACGTAATGACGGATGACCTCAATGTCCTCGGTGATGGACATCTGCAGCGGCAGGCCGCCGGCGGCAAGGATGGCATCGACAAAGACACTTGCGATTTCCTCGTTGGGGGAGAGCGTTTCGCTTAAAAACGGCTTCGCCTCTTCCCAGCGCGGCGCCACCAGGATGAGCGGACGGTCGGCGGGGTCGACGTTGACGTGCGGGGTGTATGACGATGAAGTGCGAGTTCCGATCATAGGTGTTGCTTTCGAGTTTGGATGGTCATGGCGAGCGGATATGGCAATTGGGCTAGTGGCCCTTGATGGAGTTGAGGAAGTCTTGGGCGCGCTTGGTCTGGGGATGGTCGAAGAACTCGTCGGGCGTGCCGGTTTCCACGATCTGGCCGTCGGCCATAAACACGACGCGGTCGGCAACGCGGCTGGCGAAGTTCATCTCGTGCGTAATGACGATCATCGTCATGCCCTGCTGGGCCAGGCGGACCATGACCTCGAGCACCTCGTTGATCATCTCGGGGTCAAGGGCACTCGTGGGCTCGTCGAAGAGCATGGCCTTGGGCTGCATGGCGAGCGAGCGGGCAATGGCCACGCGCTGCTGCTGGCCGCCCGAGAGCTGAGCGGGCACCTTGTCGGCCTGTTCGGCAACGCCCACGCGGCTCAGCAGGTCCATGGCGCGCTCACGAGCTTCCTCCTTGGACACGCCCAGCACGTCGACCGGCCCCAGCATGACGTTCTGCAGCACCGTCATATGCGCGAACAGGTTGAACTGCTGAAACACCATGCCCAGCTCGGCGCGCATGCGGGCAAGATCCTTGCCTTCCTGCGGCAGAGGCTCGCCCTCGATGAGGATCTCGCCCGAGTCGATGGTTTCCAGGCGGTTGATGGTTCGGCACATGGTCGACTTGCCCGAGCCCGAGGGGCCGATCACGACGACGACTTCGCCGCGGTCGACCGAGAGATTGATGTCGTTGAGGACGTGCAGATCGCCATAGTGCTTATCGACGTGCTTGAGCTCGATCAGCGGCTGATTACCGGTAGAAGAAGTGCTCTGTGCCATGGTGCTCGGCTCCTTATGACTCGAAATGGTAAATCGTTAGCGAATGATGGTCGCGCCGGTCTTGCGCGAAACGTAGACAGCGGCCTTGTTGATTGCGACGTTGATGAGGATATAGATGACCGCGATCACTAGGTAGACCGACACGAGGGCGTCGTAGTTGGTAATGAGCACGCGGGCGTTTTGCATAAGGTCGGGGTAGCTCACCACGTAGGCGACGGTGGTGTCTTTGACGACGACCACAAGCTGCGAAATCAACGACGGAATGATAAACCGAATGGCCTGCGGCAGCACGATTTTAAAGGTGATTTTAGCCTTGGAGAGACCGAGCGCCTGGGCGGCCTCGACCTGGCCGCGCGGCACGGCATTGACGCCGGCACGGAAGATCTCGGCCAGTACGCCGGCCGCAGCGAGCGCGACGGGAAGCGTGAGCATCCAAAACGACGGCAGTGCGATCTTGTACTGGGGCAGCACCAAAAAGAAGAAGTAGATGAACAGAAGGCTCGGCACGCCACGGAAGAAATCGGTGAGCACGCGGCAGACCAGCTGCAGCGGCTTAATGTCGCTGGTGCGGCCGAGCATAAGGGCTAAGCCCAGTACCAGCGCAATGACGCCGGCGGTGAGTGCGACTTTAACGGTGCCCTCAAAACCGGCAAGCAGGAACTTCCAGGTGGTGAGGTGCGTAAAGAAGTACCAGTAATGGACCGAAAGCTGGCCGGTCACGTAAAAGCGCTGCAGTACCAGAGCGATGAGCGCGGCCACGGCAACAAGTGAGATGGCGGTGCCGACGCGAATCTTGGCGCGCATCTTGGGGCCGGGAGCCTCGTAGAGCGCATCGCGCATGGTAAGTGCAGGGGAGGAATGTTTACTCATCGGAGGATCCTCACCTTCTTATCGATGTAGTTGCCAATGTGGCTCACCACAAAGGCCGTGCCCAGGTAGCCAAGCGCCGAGATAAAGAACGCGGCGACGCCGCCGAGCGAGCGCGTGTTGATGTAGCTCACCACGCCGGTGAGCTCCTGCGGTTTAAGCGGTACCTGACTGCCGAGCGCGGTGGTGAGCATGACGGCGATAAAGAGGTTGGTCATGGGCAGCACGCTCGAGCGCAGCGCCTGCGGAATCACGATCTTGGCGAGGATACGGTTGAAGCTCATGCCGAGCGAACGGGCGGCTTCTACCTGACCGACGCCGACGGTGTTGATGCCGCTCATAAAGTTTTCGGAGCCAAAGGCCGAGCCCAGCAACACCGTGGCGACGATGACGCAGGTGCGGTAGGGCAGGACGACCTTGAGCGGGGGCAGCGCATAGACGACGATAATGAGCAGCGCGATGCCGGGGATGTTACGGAAGACCTGGACATACAGGTCGCCAAAGACGCGCAGCGGCTTGAGCGGCGACACGCGCATCACGGTGACGGCGACGGCCAGCACCATGGCGATGGCAAACGACTCAAGCGTCATGCCCCAGGTTGCTAGCAGCGCGTCGATATAGTTCTGGCCATAGAGCGACCAGAGCTCGGAGAGACTCATGCGGACCTCCCGCCGGTAAGGAAAGGGGCTCCCGTGTGTACGGAAGCCCCGACAACTCAGTGAGGAAACAGTTTAGCGCAATAAAGCGCATCGTGCGTTTCCGTATGGTTTCGTAGCGGCCGTTACTAGGCTCGCTGCCTAGGCGCCGATCTCGGGCAGCTCGGGAACATTGGTGTCGCCCGTACGGTCGCCAATGCAGATCTGCCACAGCTCGGTCCAGGTGCCGTCATCCTCGATCTTCTTAAGGAAGTCGTTGACAAAGGCGACACCGTCGGAATCGAGTGGCAGGCCAATGCCATAGGGCTCCTTGCTGCCGAAGGGCTTGCCGGCAATCTTGTACTTACCGGGCTCGCGGACCAGGGCGCTCTGCTGCATGTTGTTGTCGATGACGTAGGCGTCAACGCGGCCCTGCTGAAGTGCCTGGCGGGCCTCCTCGTCGGTCTTGAACTCCTGTTGGCTGGCCTTGGGGGCGAACTCCTCCAGGATGGCGGGGCCGTTGGAGCCGGACTGGACGGCGACGTTCTTGTCGGCCAGGTCGTCGACGCTCTTGATGTCGTCGTTGTCGGCGAGCACCAGGATGGCCTGCTGGGTGTAGTAGTAGGGACCGGCGAAGGAGACGAGCTTCTTGCGCTCGTCAGTGATGGTGTAGGTGGCAAAGACAGCGTCGACCTGGCCGTTCTGCAGGACGGACTCGCGCGTGTCCGAGGTCACCTGGGTGATCTCGACCTTGTTCTCGCCC
>CAJLJQ010000060.1:0-12906 GCA_905207015.1 uncultured Collinsella sp.
CACGGGGATGCCGTCGTGACGGCACGCCGAGACGTAATGAACGATCTTGTCGGTCTTGCCCGTGTAGGACGTCAGAACGGCCGCCATGTACTCGTGCGGATAGTGCGCCTTGAGCCACGCCGTCTGCATAACCAGGATGGCGTAGCCGGCGGAGTGCGACTTGTTAAAGGCGTAAGATGCGAACTCGAGAACATCGTCCCAAATCTTCTGGGCGACCTCGCGCGTGTAGTTGTTCTTGATAGCGCCGTTCATCCAGTGGTCGTAGGTGGTCTCGTCCGAGCCATCCTCCCAGTGGAGCACCGTCGACGTGAGCAGCTTGATCTTTTTCTTAGCCACGGGCTTGCGGATACGCGAGTCCGATTCGCCCTTGGAGAAGCCGCACATCTCGACGGAGATGAGCATAACCTGCTCCTGGTAGACCATGGTGCCGTAGGTTTCGCCCAGGATGTCGTCCAGGCGGTCGTCGTAGGAAACCGCCGGCTCCTTGCCGTTCATACGGTTGATGTAGGACGAGACCATGCCGGCGCCCAGCGGGCCCGGGCGGTACAGGGCGATCAATGCCACGACGTGCTTGTACTCGGTGGGCTTCATGTTCTTGATTGTGGCCGTCATGCCGGCGGACTCGACCTGGAAGACGCCGGCGGTGTGGCCGGAACCCATGAGCTTAAAGATCTCAGGATCGTCAAAGGGAATCTCTTCCTCTTTGATGTCGATGCCGAAGTTCTTTTTGATGTTTGCCTTGGCCTTGGAGATAACCGTCAGCGTGCGCAGGCCCAAGAAGTCCATCTTGAGCAGGCCCATGTCGGCAACGGTATGGCCCTCGTACTGGGTAATCTCGACGCCGCCCTTGGTGTCGAGCTTGGTGGGCACGTGCTCGTTGACGGGGTCGCGGCAGATCAGAACGGCGCACGCGTGCACGCCCTCGCCACGGGTGAGGCCCTCGATTGAGAGCGCCGTGTCGATGATGCGGCGGGCGTCGTCGTCCTTTTTATATGCCTCGGCAAAATCGGGGTTAAACAGGTCCTCTTTGCCGGGTTGCTTTTCGAGCACCTGTTTGAGCTTGACCTTGGGGTCGCTCGAGACCATCTTGGACAGACGCTGGCCCATGTAGACCGGGTAGTCCAGGACGCGAGCGGCGTCGTTGATGGCCTGCTTGGCCTTAATGGTCGAGTAGGTGATGACGTGGGTGACCTTCTCGGGGCCGTAGAGCTGGCGAACGTGCTCCACGACCTCGAGGCGCCGCTCATCGTCGAAGTCCATATCGATATCGGGCATCTCGGTACGCTGCGGGGACAGGAACCTCTCGAACATCAGGCCGTTCTCGAGCGGATCGAACGCGGTGATGTTCATGGCGTAGGCGACGATAGCGCCGGCAGCCGAGCCACGGCCGGGGCCGACGCCAATGCCGTTGTCCTTGGCCCATTGCACGTACTCAGCGACGATCAAAAAGTAGGCGGCAAAGCCCTTGTCGCAGATGACCTTGTATTCGTACTCAAAGCGCTCTTTGATGTTGACGCCACCGATCTCGCGCGTGGCCCAGTCGTCGCCATAGTGTTGGCGCAGGCCCTTCTCGCACTCGCGGCGGAACTGGCTCTCGTGCGTCTCGCCGGGATCGAGCAACGGGAAGCGCGGCAGGATGATGGAGTCCCAGTCCAGCTCCACGTAGCACTTGTCGGCGATCTCGAGCGTGTTGTCGCAGGCCTCGGGGCAATACGGAAACATCGCCCGCATTTCCTCCTCGGTCTTCATGTAAAACTCCGAGCCGGTCATGCGCATGCGGTTGGGATCGTCGACCTTGGCGTTCATGCCAATGCACATGATGACGTCCTGCACGGGAGCGTCCTCGCGGCGCAGGTAGTGGAAGTCGTTGGTGGCGATGACCTTGACGCCTACCTGCTTGGCGATGTCGATGAGCGTGCGGTCCATCTGCTCATCGGTCAGGCCGTTGTCGGTGGTGATGCCGTGTTCCTGGATCTCGATATAAAAGTCGCCAGGTTCGAAGGTATCACGGAAGGTCTCGGCCCACTTGATGGCGCCCTCCATGTCACCGCGGTCGATGTATTTGGGAATGATGCCCGCGATGCAGGCGCTGGTGCAGATCATGCCCTTGGCGTGGCGGCACAGGTTGTCGAGCGTCACGCGGGGCTTGTAGTAAAAGCCCTGCACGGCTGCCTCGGAGACCGTCTGCATCAGGTTGACGTAGCCCTCCTGGTCCTTGGCCAGAAGGATCATGTGGTAGAGCTCGGGCTTATGGTCGCGGGCAAGCGTCTCGTCCGGCGTAAAGTAGACCTCGCAGCCAAAGATGGGCTTGATGACCAGAGGCGGCTTGAGCTCGTCGATGTTGCCCTTCTCGTCCCACATGGCCATGTCCTTCACATACTGGGCATGCTCGCGCGGGCTGGACTCGGGATCGGGCTCCACCAGCTCGTCGCGGCGGTCCTTTTCCAAGAAGGCCTTGTCGTGGCTCCAGGTTTTGTACTCGGGCGTGTTGTGGTTGACGGCGTCGCAGGCCAGCGCCAGGTCGGGTACGCCATACATGTAGCCGTGGTCGGTAATGGCCACGGCGGGCATGCCCAGCTCAACGGCACGATTGACCATATCCTGGATACGGGTTGCGCCGTCGAGCATGGAGAAAACAGTGTGATTGTGCAGATGGACGAATGCCATGTGATGAGCTCCGATGCGGGTTCGTGTTCTGACTGAACGATTTTACCCCACGGCACGGACAGCACCCGAACCTAGCCAAACCCACACGGGTAGTCAATTTGGGACCTTCAAAAAGGGAATGAGGGCATCCCGATGCATCGAGTATTACTGGAACCCCGGCGATACGCTGAATGATTTGTGACGAATAGTCATGTCCATCAAGAAGGCTCGACGCTTCGGGCAGCTCGTCAATCGATATATCAATTCTTGGAGACCTGTATTCCTACCATTTTTAAAGAAACAACGGCGGTAATTGCTATCGCGATTGCGCCAATAACACCGAGCGCTATCTGAATGGGATATAACCCCAACACATATCCAAATATGGAGAAAAACATTGCAGAAAAGAGAGCCCTTACCAGAGACGCGACGGAAAGGATCGTCGCGCGGAGATCGTCCGCTATAGCGTCTTGGATTAAGTTTTCCGAAGTGATGTACACCACTTCTGGGAGAAAACAAAGCACCATGCTAAGGCCAAACAAACACAGCGGATTTGAAGCGAACCACGGAAGAATCATGAAAAGACCAGCTTCGATTAGCATCGAGCCGAGCATGGTATTTCTTTTCCCGAAACGCGATGAGAAGAAATCTGCTGCAATGTAGGCCGTCGCATTTACTGCATAGGATGCACCGAAAAAGATTCCTATTATGGAGACGGGAGCATCAAATGCGTCGAATACCAACTGATTCAAGTTGTAATAACTCCCATAGAATCCGTCGAGCATGCTTGTGCCGATTAGAAGAAGCAATACCGCAAAAGCGGATTCTCCAATGCACCAGGTTTCGCGTCTGAAGATCTTGGCTACGTCAAACCTTTCCTCCCCAGAGTTTTTGGAATGGGTCGTTTCCATCCTCTCAATGGGATACAGAAGGAAAAGCTGCAGAAGATAGAAAACGGAAACGCATACGTAGAGGGCACTCCAAGATATTTGGGCAATGAATGATCCAAGTACGATTGCCACTCCCGTAGCGATTGATTGTGCGGCAAGCAGCCGAGCATTGATGGTGAGGAAGCGCTCTCCTTGACCGGCATTCCGGGCAATTTCATATAAAAGTGCTTGTTCTGATCCCGATTGAAGGGAGTAGGCGAGTGCCTCAACAAGGGAAAGCAAGACAAGAAAGGGACCTGAGAGCAACAGCATGCCAGCCGTATGGAAGAAAAGCAGCAGCACGCCCACTTGAATCGAAAACTTCTTTCCAAAGAAATCGCCTATCAGCCCTGTTGGCAGCTCGAGGACGACCGTTGCAATGTTAAACAGGGCTTGATAAAGCGCGATTTCCGTGACAGACATTCCTTTCTCCGCAAGGAAAAGTAGAAACACTCCCCGATTTAAAACAAATCCCGCGAGAACGAAAAAGGCGGAATAGATGTGCAGTTGCGTAGCGGCATTCTTATTCATTTGGCACTTCCATCAACTACTTTTGTCGGGCCGCTCGCTACTGACTCGAAGCCTGAAGTGTTCACAGTTGATGTGAAGAGCGGTAAAGCTTTTGCACAGGGTATCAATGGAATACATCCGAAGCGTTTTCGGCAGTATCAACGGCGAAGGCGGGATTAGCCTTTACGCGGCGCTCACCCTCGATGTATTTGACGATTTGATCAATCGTCTGGTTGGCGTGGCTCTTGAGCTTGCGCTCATAGAAGAAGAGGCCGAGCTTGCCGCGCGTGCCAGACGTGTTGCCACCCACACCCTGAAAATCCTCGGTATAGGTGAGCTCGCAGGCACCATCGCCAGCAGGTGCAGCCTCATAGCGCATAGTATTGATGCCCGCCGCATACTGAAAACGGACCTCATAGAGACACGGGTAGTCAAAGTGCTTGATTTTAACCTTGATCACCATGCCCTTGGCCTTGCCTTTTGCGGACTGGGCGCGCTTCTCGTACTTATAGCCGTTGAGCTTGTTGCGGCTGGGACGCTTGCCCGTGGCGTTCTCGATATCCTGCATGATGGACCCCGCCAGAGCGTCAAAAAGCTCCTCCGGCGTCACCTTAAGCGTTTTGGCGAGCTGCATGATGGCTCCTTATTCGTTTGAACCGTTCGAGCCATTGTACCGCCCCAGGCTCTCCCATGCGTTGCGGTGAAATGCGGACTGTTTGGCGGCTTTTTTGGCCAAAACAGTCCGTATTCCACCGCAAGTTATTGAGGGCTAGAGGCTGTAGGTGACCACCTGAGGCTCGCACGGGTTGGCGAGGTCGACTTGCTCCACGCGGACGAACTTGACGGTCACGGCCTCAAAGCCCGCCTTGTGCAAAACATCAGCGTAGACGCGCGCCTGCAGGGCGTGCTTCTCCTGCAGCTGTTCCGGCGTCTCGTCCGGCGTGCCGCCCGTCTTGTAGTCGATGACCAGCGCGCATGACGAATCCGCTGGGTTCGTCGCCAAAGCATCGATGGCGCCCTCGGCATATGCACCGTAGCGGGCAATGTCCTTGTCCTCACAGCCCAGCGAAAAGAACGGCACCTCGGCGCGAACGCACGGCCACGCGAGCAGGTCGGCACGAACAGCCGACTTGAGCCAGCGGTCCAGGGCAACGTCGAAGCGTTCGCGCTGCTCCGGCGTCAGGCGCCACAAGCGTGCCAGCGCATCGGCGCGCGCAGCGGGCAACGCGTCGGCACCCATCTCGATCAGCCACTGGCAGGCAGCATGGAACGCCGAGCCCAGCGCCATGGGGTTGCCGGCGGGCTCAACGGCGGCCACGTCTGCATCCGTCATCTCGGAACCATCCGACTCCGCATCATCGCCAGCCTCGTCCATGGGCACATGCGCCTCGGCGGCACGGTCCTCGGACTCGGCATGCAGCGCCGCGGCAATTGACGAGTAGCTGTACGAATCGCGCTCCGGATACGGACAGGTGCCCATGCGCACGCCCACTGCCTGGGGATACACAAGCTCAAACGCATCGGGCTCGGGGTCGGCAGGACCGGGAACGGCGGCGCGGGCATCTGCACCGGCACCCTCCGGCTCCGCATCGCCGCGGACAAGCCTGCCCTCGGCATCCAGCGAAGCGTTGGCCTCAAACGCCTGCTCGCCAAAGGAAAAGTCCGCCAGCGAGATGAGCTCGTAGTCGCCCGGCTGGGAGTTGTCGAACACCAGGTGGTCGGCATCGAGCTGCGGCATGTCCAGACTGTCGGTCGGCAGGATGCGGCGCAGCACGTCGTAGGTCAGATCCATCTCGACATCGAAGGTCGGCGCACACAGCTTGCCGCGGCTCACGCCGGCATCCATCGCCAGAATGACCAACTCGCGCGCTCGCGTCATGGCGACGTAGAGCAAGCGGGCCCGCTCCTCGAGCGAGAGCCGCAGGTCATCGTTGCGCAGGCGAACGAATGCCTCGGCGGGAGAACCCGTCGCACAGACGTCCTCCATGAGCTCCGGCGGCAGCCACAGCGACGTGCCCTTGCCCTTAAACGCATGCTCAAACTGCTTTTTGACGTCGTCGCCCTTCACAAAGGTTCCGTCGGCGAGCTTAACGCCGTCGAAGCGTGCCGGCAGCGCCACGACCTGCGCCCCGCCGTCGACGCGACCCATCTGTGCCGCACCGGACGATTTGCGCACGCCAAAACACTCGGCGACCGCCACGACCGGATATTCCAGACCCTTGGAGGCGTGCACCGTCATGATGCGTACCGCGCCGTCGCCCTCCTCGTTGAGGGCACCCGGGGCTTCCTTGCCAGCCAAAAAGCGGTCGAAGGCCAGCGCGATGGAACGCGGCGAGTTGCCGAACTCGGCCTCCGCCTCGGCCACGGCGTCGAGCGCCTTGAGCACGTTGGCGGCAATGGCCTTGCCCTCGGGGCCGCGCTTCGCCAGTCGCACGAACCAGCCGGAAGCATTGACCACGTCGCGCGCGATGTTGGCGAACGAATCGCGGCCCACGCGACGGAGCGCATACCGCAGCACCTCGCGGGCGCGCGTCACGAGCGGCAAGTCTTGCAAACCCGGCACATCGGAATCGCTCATGATGCCCACGTCGATGTTGCGGCGCGAGGTTTCCCCCGTCTGGTCGTCCAGCTTGGTCGCCAGCGCCAGGAATTCCTGAGCGCCGAGCGCAAACATCGGTGAGGCCAGCAGCGGCATAAGACCCTGCGCCGTATCGGCCGGGTTAGCAAGCGCGCACACCAGGGCACGAACCGTTTGGACCTCGGCAGCCTGGGCAAAGACCGAACCGCCTGCGATCACGCAGTCGAGCCCCTGGTCGCGGAAGGCCTGGGCGTAGACGTCGGCGTTGGTCATGCGGCCCAGCAGCAGCACCATGCCGCCCTGGGGCTGGCCCGCTTTAACGAGCGCTTGGAACCGCTCCGCAATCGCACGAGCTTTCGCCTGCGTTCGTTCCTGGGTGCTGCCGCCGGCAACGAGCAGCGCCTGGCGGCGCGAAGCCTTTGCCTTGAGCTTGTCCTCGCGATCGTCACTCGGCTCAAGATCCAAGAACCCCTGCATCAAACCACCGGTATCGCCGTCAAAGACGCGTGCCACATAGCGCAGCACCTCGTCGTGGCTGCGGAAGTTGCGCACGAGCTTGACGAGCTCGCCGGCAGGGGCATCGGATGCGACGGAGGTCTCGGGCGCAGCAGAGGAGCCCACCTTGCGCTCCTGGCGACGGAACACCTCGACCTCTGCCCCACGAAAGCGATAGATGGACTGCTGCGCATCGCCCACGGTGCACAGCGCGCGCTCCCCCGCACCCGTCAGGTAACGGATCAAATCGACCTGCATCTGGTCGGTATCCTGGAACTCGTCGATCATGACCATCTTAAAGCGTCCCTCATAGGCCGCTCGAATGGCCGGGTAGTCGCGCAGCGCCTCGTATGCCATGCGGAGCAGGTCGTTATTATCGAGGGCGGACTGGGCAACCTTCAGCGCGCGATACTCTGCCTCCACGGAACGGGCCAGGTCCACCAGCACATCGAGCGCCGGACCACCGCAGGCGAGCACGATATTGATAAACGTATCGGCGGCCTCGGCCTTGAGCAGCTCGATCCGCTCCTTAGGGAATGCCTTGCTCGCGCGCGGCATGGTACACGACATCATGAGTCGCGCCGCATCGACCATGGTCTTGCTGCTCGCCTCGAACGCATCGATGGCATCGAGCGCCGTCTGTGCCTTCTCGGTCGCGGCCTTACTCGCGCCCAACGCCGCGCGATAGGCATCGGCTAGCGCCGAGGTGTCGGCCTGGCCGCGTGCCACGCGCACATCGTCCATGCCGCCCGGCAGCTGGCTCGATAGCTCCAACAGATCGCGCACCAGGCCTTTGACGGTCGTGCCGGCGCCAAAGGGACCGCCCTCGCCCGCCATGGGATACCAGGCGTAGAGGGCCTTGAGCGATGCCGCGAGCTCGGGGGCGGCATCGGGCGCCGTCGCGCGACCCAACACATGCTCAACAGCCTGATCCATGAGATCGTCGGTATCGGTGAGCACCGTAAACTCGGGATCGATGCCCAGCTCCAACGCGTGTGCGCGCAGGATACGAGAGCACATGCCGTGAATGGTCGAGATCCACGCATCGTCGACGGTCAGGGCCTCCTCGTCCATGCCCTCGTCGATGAGCGCGCGGCGCACGCGGTCACGGATCTCGGCCGCGGCATCTTTGGTAAAGGTAATGGCGAGCACCTGATCCAGATGCTCAACGAACGGACCGGATTCGGGCGAGAGCGCGTAGACGATGCGGCGCGTGAGGGTAAAGGTCTTGCCCGAGCCGGCACCTGCCGAGACAAACAGCGGGCGGTCGAGCGTTTTGACGACTTGCAGTTGTTGCGGCATCAAAGTCGAAAGATCCATGGTCTACACGTCCCTCCTTACAAACGTTCCTTCGTGGTTATACGAGCAGCGCGCATGCGCGGCCTGAGCCGACGTCGGGTCGACGGCGGCAACGTTGCCTGCCTCGAGCTCGCGCAGACGCTCGGCAATGCCGGTCTCCACTCGATCGAGCAGCGCATCGAAGTCCATGCTGCCGCCCTCGCCGGGAAAGCCCTTCTTAAGCCCCGGGATGCGGCCGTCACCACGCTCTTCCTCAAGCAACTCGGCGCTCGCCGCACCGCGCAGCGCGGGCTTGCCACCCTTGGTCGAAAAATAGAGCGCCGCGCGGGTGTCCAGATCCAGCGCCCGGCGCATAGCCTGCGCATAGATAAGCGTCTGGGTATGGGGCGGCAGCCAGCGCGGGTCGTCGATGGGGGCCTCGCCCGATTCCTCGTCGCGCACCGTGGGGTCGGCGAGCTTAAACTCCTCGACACCCGAACGATGCTTGTAGTCGATTACCACGGCGCGATTCTCGGCATCCACATCCACGCGGTCGATGCGCCCGCCGAGCGGCCAACCGGCATACTCGACCTGGAGCTCGTTGAACGCAAACTCCAGGTGGCGCGGAGCAAAGGGTGTGAGCGCCTCGGACTCGTAGGCAAGCACGCCCTCCAGCTGCGGCAAGATCTCGGCCACCTGGCGCTCCTCCACCGGGGAGAGCGGCACCAGCGGGCCTTCGGTACCGCGCTTGCCCGCATGCTCGGCCAGGGTCTCGGCAAAGACCTCGCGCAACAGCTCCTGCGCGCGCGGCAGATTCATGGGTGTCACGCGCTCCATGCCCTCCTGGGGCAGACGGGCATGCAAGTGTTCCAGCACGTCGTGGACAAAGTTGCCCTTCTCCATATTGCCAAAGCCAGCGTCGATCGATTGGGGCTTCACGCGGTACGAGACGAACCAGCATAGCGGGCAGGTCGAATAGGCCTCGATCTGCGAGGCAGACGTCAGGCGCGGCACCAGCGGCGCATCCTCGCCCTCGCCATCGCGACGGCGCAGGACCAGATACGGAATGGCTTCATCGCTCAGATGCTGAGGAGCTTCGCAGGTCACGCGCTCGCGCCTAAGACCTTCGCCTGCCGCGGGATCGAAGTCCCTTACGATATCGCCCTCGCCCACGCACTTCGCCTTGTCGGCGCCAACGGCCTTAGCGTCGTCAGCGGCCTTGTCGGCGTCAGCGGCCTTAGCATCGTTAGTGGCCTCGGCATGCGCCCGCAACTCGGTCCACACGGCAGCCGGGTAGCACTCGCGCGCCTGGCGATCGTGCGTCACGCGGGCAAGCGCAACCGGACCACGCGACGCTTGTATCGCGCGGCCAAAGCGTGCGCGCAGCAAGGCCGCAGGCTCAAGCGTCACACCGCTGCGATCTAACTCTGCCGTCAGCGTTGCCAGCGGGCCCTCCTCATGTGAGAGCGGATAACTGTCCAGGTCGACGTCGGCAAACAGCACGGCATCGTAGCTGCCGGGGCGCAGGGCCGCCGCATCGGCAAGCGAAGCAAAGCGAACCTGGGCGCGTGGCGCACGGTCAACCTCGTAGGTCTCGTAATCGTAGGCGGCGCTACGCTTGTCCACCTTGGTGCGAATGTCATCGAGCACGGGCACGGTCGCGGCCTGCGACACGTCGAGCGCACGGGCGCCATTCATAAGGATGTCGATGACGTGGCGCAGCAGGGCCACCTCCGCCTGGCGACGGGCCTGACCGTCGAGACCGCCAAGTGCGCGATCGGGCAGTGCCTCGGCAACGGCAAGCATGGCCTTGAGCGCCGTCACGGGTTTGTCGCGCCACAGCGCCTGGAACACGTCCGAGATCACGCACGGCACGTTCTTAAACCAGTTCTCGTCGCTCGCCGCTTTACGCGCGCCCCTCACCTGGCCCTGCACGCTCTGCAGCAGGCTCTTGACGCCCGCAGTGGTCTTGCTGCGCGACAGTCGCATATTCTTGTCGAACGTGCGCGCGCTGGCGGCGTCGGCACCCGAAAGCGGGCTGTAAATCCAGTCGGTAAGCTCCGGAGCGGGCCACCACTCAGTCTTAGAAGCTGCCCCTTCGTCGGCGGCCTTCATACGCTCGATCAGGTTGGCGAGCGCCGTGAACTGCCTGCCCGCAATGGATTGGGAAAACGCCGTGAACTCGGCCGTCTCGGCAGCAACGTGGCGCGCCGCCAAACGAGCGGCAAGCTCGCCGAACAGCTGGGGTGCCCGGGCAGAAACAACGAGCACGCGTACGGGGTCGGCGGGTGTTGCAGCAACTTTATCGTCCTTGGACTCCTTGTGCGCTTTCACCAACTTATCGATGACGTCCGCATAAGCATGGGCACGGGCATGGGGGCCGGCGACCTCAATAAAGGCAGGCTGAGCAGCGGACTTGGAGGCAGTCTGGGGCGCGGCGGCGCCCTCCCCCAGCGGCGCGATCTCAAACAGCACACCGCGGACATCAAATGCCGCGGCAAGCTCCTCGCGCATCGCCGCTTGCTCGCGGGCAAGCAGCACGACAACCTCTCCCCCGTTGTTTGCCACGGCGGACAGCAGCTCGAGCAGGCTATACGTAAATGACGTGACGCCGCGCACGCAAACGGCGCGGGCGCACCCCGGCAGGTTGTCGGCCAAAGCGCCGGCCATAATGTCAGCCGCCTCGCAGGGCTCGACCATATCTCGACGGTCCAAACCGCGCGCATAGGCGCACAAAAGTTCAAACACGCGAGCCTCGGCGTCGCTTTTGGGCTTGGGCTTGCAAACGTTGTCGCAGCAACGCTCGGTGCCTGTCCCTGCCACACCCGGCAGCACATCGCGAGCCATACGCGCGAGCATACGCACCGTGCCCTGGCTGCGCGAAAGCGGCTGCAGGTCGGCGTCGTCGAGGCGCGCTACCATGTCCGAAAACAGCATCTGGCGCTGCAGGTTGTCGACGAAACCGCGCCCGTCGCCCAAAAGCTCCCAAAGCGAGCGAAGCCACGATGTAGGCGTCTTGTAGTCAATACCCAGCGAAACGCCGGCTTCCGCCGCATCATGACGGCACAGGTCGAGCTCGGCAAACGTTGGCGCCAGCAGCACGGCACGCCCGTGGCGGGCAATAAGGTCGGCAAGCAGCGCCGCCTCGGCATCGCTCAAATCCGCGCCGGCGTTGGTGGTATAGATTCGAACAGGCATGGTCCTCCACTCAAACCGTTCGCAATATTCAATGCTTCCATCCTACCCGCCCGCGCGGACAGATTTGCCCCACGCCAACAGATTTGACCCCTTGGAGACAGAGGAAAATGGATCACCGAGGAGGTCAGTCTAACCCAGTGATCCGTTTTCCTCCGTCCCCAAAGGATCAAAAAACCGCCCCCGAAGGGACGGTTCTGCGCAATTCGTTTGTTGCCGCTGGCCTACTCGCCATCCTCCAGCTTGATGAGGATCTTGCGATAGCCGCCGTACTCGCCGTTGAGTGCCTTGGACACGCGGCTCACCGTAGTGGACGAAGCGCCGGTGCGGGCCTGAACCTCAACATAAGGCTCGCCCTCATCCAGATAACGCGCAACCTGCAGACGTTGCGAAAGATCGCAGATCTCGCGCGGCGTGCAGATATCGGTCAAAAACGCCTGGATATCCTTCTCGTCATCCAAAAGACTAAATGCGTGGACCAGCTGCTTGACATCAGGCTTGTCAAACATGTTCTCGATATTCATCGATCACCGCCAAACCCGCCATAAGGCATCGAAGTTGATACTGACATCGGGCATCGTTCGCCCGTTCTATGCAATAGGGCAACGCCTGTGGCTTTTGCCCGTAGCAGTGTAGCACACCACCAAACTAAAGCGACAAGACTCTCTGCCAGCGGCGCGTTTTTCAGGACGAACGCCGTTTTGAAACCGAATGCGCACGTAAGCTCCACGAATATCTGAGACAATGGGCGGCCGAACAAGGCGGCACACCCGAGCGGCCGTCCAAGCCGCCGCAGCAAACCGCTTCACGCGACACCGACGCACCCTGCGCAAGAAAGGATTCACACCATGCGCTTTATGCTTAACTGGCTCTTTACCTCGATCGCCATCGCGATTGCCACGTTCCTCGTCCCCGGCATCCAGCCCTTCGGTTTTGCCGAGGCCTGGGTCTGTTTCGCCTTCGTGGGACTGTTCCTGAACATCGTCGATTCGCTCGTCAAGCCGTTTCTGACGGTTATCTCGCTGCCGCTCACGATCATTACGCTGGGTATTTTTCAGCTCGTAGTCAACAGCTTTATGCTCGAGCTGGCCAGCTATCTGTCGGTCAATCTGCTGGGCGCGGGTATCTCCATCGCCAGCTTTGGATCGGCCTTTATGGGCAGCATCCTGGTGTCCATCATGCGCAGCATCCTCGACAGCATCGCCGAGGGCTAAAACGGCCATTCCGGCCGCGCCCGTCTCAACAGCCCAAAACGAAGGCCGCCCATCACAAAAA
>CAJLJQ010000061.1:0-12850 GCA_905207015.1 uncultured Collinsella sp.
GACATATCCGACGAGGAGCTGCTGGAGCTCGTCACGCGCATCGTGCACGAGCGCCGGCCCGATGCGTCATGCGTCGTCACGTTTGACTCGGGCTTCAGCTCGCCCGACCGTCCGGCCGAGCAGCTGTAGCCCCGCTCCGCTTGGCCGCTAGTTTCCCTGTGCACCCAAAATGCCGTTTTGTAGGGCGTTCCAGGCATCTGTCGCCATGTCTCCCAAGTTCTGCGCGGTGTCGCCCAGGTTTTGTGTCGTATCGCCCAGCTCTTGTGCCTTGTCTCCCAATTCCTGCGCCTTGTTGCTCAGGTCCTCCAGCATGTTGGAGCTCGAGCTGTCGGTGCCGCTTTGGCCGTCGGACGAGTTGCCCGAGCTGTTCTTATGCGTGAGTTGAATTTCAAGGTTACCGTTGTCGTTATAGTAGGCAGAAGTAACAACCCAGTTGGCATCGACGACGGGCGTTGAGCCATCATCAGTCAGGACCACGGCATTCGAAAGATCGGCGCCGCGCGACTTGAGGAGCTTCTTGGCGTTGGACCAGTACTGCCCCGGAATATCGCTCAGATCGACGGTACTAGACGAGGCGGACGCGGTTTGCTCGGCAGTGGTATCGGCCGTTGAGCTCCCCCGCTTGTTGAGCATGCCCGACACGATGGCAAACACAACCGAGAGAGCAAAGAAGATCGCCAACACGATGAGGATCTTCTTGATCACGCTCGACGAACGCGACGGCTTCTTCTCCTCGTCCTCGCCATATTGCGGAATCGACTTGGGGTACTCGCGATACGGCTCGCGCGACTCGTAGCGAGGCTGCGCCGTGCGAGGCATATACGTCGTCTGCTGAGGCTGCGGAATGGGATTCTGCGGCAGGTTGTCATAGGGATTCGGCGTCGAGGCAGCATAAGAATCCTGCGGCGTGTAATCAAACGGATCCGGAGCTGCGTTGCCATAGGGGCCTTGCGAAGATGCAGCGTAAGAATCCTGCGCCGTGTCGCCATAGCCCATAACCCGGGTGGGCTCGGCAGAAGGCTGCGTCGCGGCGGGGTCGGTATAACCGGGGTTGGGAACAACGCGGGTCGCATCGGCGCTATCGCCAGCCTGCGCGGAACCGTAGCCGCCCATCACGGTTGTTTTGTCCTGATCCATGCAACGATTCCTTTCCGTCGCTCGTGAGCATCAAGTTATCCATGCATTCTACCCGCGCAAAAACCTATGATGGGCAGAGCCCGTCGGTATCTACAAGACATGCGCGGGCCTAAGGATAAAAAAGCCCCGCCGGGCCTTGTGGCACGGCGGGGCGGGCTAGCAGCTATGGACAGCAGACTTAGAACAGGCCGGTGATGTTGCCGTCGTTGTCGACGTCGATGTTTTCGGCCGCGGGCACCTTGGGCAGGCCCGGCATGGTCAGAACACTGCCGGTCAGCGCGACCACAAAGTGGGCGCCGGCAGAAACCTTGAGCTCGCGCACCGTGATGCGGAAGTTCTCGGGAGCGCCCAGGGCCTTGGCGTTGTCGCTAAAGCTGTACTGCGTCTTGGCGACGCACACCGGCAGGTTGCCAAAGCCGTTCTCGCGCAGCTCGGCGAGCTGGCGCTTGGCGGCCGGCGTAAAGTCAACGCCATCGGCGCGGTAGACCTTGGTGGCAACGGCCTCGAGGGCATCAGCGACATCAGCGCCGTCCTCATAGGCAAACTTGAGCTCGCTCGGCTGCTCAATCAGACGCATGACCTCATCGGCAAGCTCGAGCGCGCCCTCGCCGCCCTTGGCCCAGACCTCGGAAAGCTTAACGTTGACGCCGAGCTTCTGGCACTCGGACTCGATGAGCGCAAGCTCGGCCTCGGTGTCCGTCGGGAAGCGGTTGATGGCGACCACACAGGGCAGACCGTAGACGTTCTGGATGTTGTCGACATGGCGCAGCAGGTTGGGCATGCCGGCCTTGAGGGCCTCGAGGTTCTCCTCGTTGAGGTCGGCCTTGGCAACACCGCCGTTGTACTTAAGGGCGCGAGCGGTCGCGACGACCACGACGGCGTTGGGACGAACGCCCGTCATGCGGCACTTGATGTCCAGGAATTTCTCGGCACCCAGATCGGCACCAAAACCGGCCTCGGTAATGGCGACATCGCCAAAACGCATAGCCATACGCGTGGCCATGATAGAGTTGCAGCCGTGGGCAATATTGGCGAAGGGACCGCCGTGGACAAACGCGGGCGTACCCTCAAGCGTCTGCACCAGATTGGGCTTGAGCGCATCCTTGAGCAGTGCGGCCATAGCTCCCTGGGCCTTAAGGTCGCGTGCGCGGACGGGCTCGCCGGCATAGCTGTAGCCGACAACGATCTCGCCCAAGCGCTCCTTAAGATCGTTGATGCTCGTGGACAGGCACAGGATCGCCATGACCTCGGAGGCAACGGTAATGTCAAAGCCATCCTCGCGCGGCACGCCCTGGGCCTTGCCGCCAATGCCGTCGATGACATGGCGCAGCTGACGGTCGTTCATGTCGACAACGCGCTTCCAGGTGATGCGCTTAACATCGATACCGAGCTGGTTGCCCTGCTGAATATGGTTGTCGAGCATGGCGGCCAGCAGGTTGTTGGCGGCACCAATAGCATGGAAGTCACCAGTAAAGTGCAGGTTGATGTCCTCCATGGGGATGACCTGCGCCCAGCCACCGCCGGCGGCACCGCCCTTCACGCCAAACACGGGACCGAGCGAAGGCTCACGAAGGGCCACAGCGCTCTTGACACCGCGACGGCGCAGGCCATCGGCCAGACCGATGGTCGTAGTGGTCTTGCCCTCGCCGGCGGGCGTGGGGTTGATGGCGGTCACGAGGACGAGCTTGGCCTGGTGATCAGTCGGCTCATTGAGCAAAGAGTAGTCGACCTTAGCCTTGTCGAAGCCGTACGGAATCAGGTGCTTTACGTCGACGCCGGCGTTCTTGGCAACCTCGGTAATGGGCAGCGGCGTGACGGAACGTGCGATTTCGATGTCAGTAGGCATGGACGGTCCTTTCGTTACCGGATGAGAAAAAGACCAATTCAGCATAGCACGGGCGCGCAATAGTAAAGCACCCGTAACCGACAAACGGCGATATGTTTATCCAATGCCCAGCAATAGCCTAACAGCCTGCCAGAACACGCCTCTAAACAGTTGGCTCGATACCCAGGTGGTCAAAGGTGCGCAGGGTTGCCTGACGGCCCTGGGGCGTACGGATCATCAACCCGCACTGCAGCAGATAGGGCTCGTAGACATCCTCGAGCGTACCTGGGTCCTCGCCCACCGCACTGGCAAGTGTCGTCAGGCCCACGGCGCGACCGGAGAACGTCTTGGCAAGCGTCTCCAAGATGCGAATATCCATCCAGTCCAAACCAAGCTCATCAATCTCAAAGAACTCAAGCGCCTGGCGGCAAATATCAAGCTCAATAGGACCGTTGCCACGCACCTGCGCATAGTCGCGCACGCGCTTGAGCAGACGGTTGGCCAAGCGCGGCGTGCCACGCGAACGAGAGCCGATCTCGAGCGCACTCGGATGGTCAATCGTCACACCCAGGATGGTCGCCGAGCGCGTCACGATCTGGGCGAGTTCCTCGACCGTGTAGTAGTCCAAGCGATACGAAATACCAAAGCGGTCGCGCAGCGGGCCGGTCAACATACCCGAGCGGGTCGTTGCCGCCACCAGCGTAAACTTGGGGATATCCAGGCGAATCGAACGTGCCGCCGGACCTTTGCCGATCACGATGTCGAGCGCAAAGTCCTCCATCGCGGGGTACAGAACCTCCTCGACCGAACGGTTAAGGCGGTGGATCTCGTCGATAAAGAGCACGTCACCCGGCTGCAGGTTGGTAAGGATAGCCGCGAGGTCGCCGGTACGCGCGATGGCCGGACCGCTCGTCGTCTTGATCTGAGCGCCCAGCTCGTTGGCGATAACGGTGGCCAGCGTGGTCTTACCCAGACCCGGAGGGCCCGAGAAGATCACGTGGTCGAGCGTCTCGCCACGGCTCTGCGCAGCCTCGATCAACACACGCAGGCTCTGCTTGATATGTTCCTGACCGCAATAGTCGTCCAGGCGTTGGGGACGCAGGGTGCGGTCGACATCGAGGTCTTCGGGCGTCAGCTCGGAGCCCACCATGCGCTCACCGTGTGCCATGGATGCCGCCGGCGAGTTGCCGGGCGTCGCCCACAGGTCCTGAGAGTCATCGGCTTCCCACATCACGCATCCATTCCGAGTCGCTTAAGCGCCGCGCCGAGCAGATCCTCGACACGCATATCCTGCCCATCATACCCGCTCAGGGCAACATCGGTCTCCTGCGGGCTAAAGCCCATGGAAAGGAGCGCCGCACGGGCGTCATCGATCGCCGAAGGAGCGGCGGCGGGAACCGGCATCGCAACCTGGCCGGGAATCACGACGACCGGCACAAAGCCCTTGTCCTTGGCAAAGGTGCTCTTGAGCTCCAGGATCAGACGCTGGGCGGTCTTTTTGCCCACACCGGGCACCTTGGCCATGCCCTTGTCATCCTCGGCCATCACCAGGGAATACAGCTGGCTCACGGTATAGGTGGAGAGCACGGCAAGCGCCAGGCGCGGACCGACACCCGAGACGGACACGAGCCGATCGAACATCGTGCGCTCGTCCTTGGAGGCAAAGCCAAAGAGCGTCATGGCGTCCTCGCGCACCTGCATACGGGTATAGAGGCGGACCTCGCCGCCGGGCGTAGGCAGCGTGGCGGCAGTGCTGCCCGAAATACCAAGCTCAAAGCCCACGCCCGATACATCAACAACGGCCGAGCTCATCGTGGCCTCGACAAGCGTTCCATGGAGCTGAGAGATCATCAGTATCCGGTTCCTCTCTGTTGATAGAACTCGCCGCCGGTAAGCGCCCGGGTGCGACTGAGGTTAACGTGGCAGATGGCGCAGGCCAGGGCATCGGCGGCATGGTCGGGATGCGGGTCGTGATCGAGCTGCGTGAGCGTACGAACCATATACGCGACCTGCCGTTTGTCCGCGGCGCCGGTGCCCACAACCGCCTGCTTAATCTGCATAGGCGTGTACTCGCCAATCTCGAGCGCGCATTCCGAAAGCGCCACGAGTGCAGCACCGCGGGCATGCGCCGTAGGAATGGCCGAGCGAACGTTGGCGCCAAAGTAAATGCTCTCGATGGCAGCGGTATCGGGTCGATAACGCTCCACGACACCCTTGAGGTCGCGGGCGATATGCGACAGACGCACCGCGAGCGGGCTGCCCGCGCTGGTCTCGATACAACCGTAGGCACGGCAGCGAACCTCGCCGCGCCGCTCCTCGATAATCCCCCAACCCGTATGAGCCAAACCGGGGTCAATGCCCAAGATAACCAAGCCGACCTCCCCTCGTCACCAGCACAGCACAAGGCAAGGCCCCGCGCATCATTCACGAACGTCTGTTCTAGAATAACACAATAGCGGCCGCATCTAGCAAGCAAGGTTGAACCATAGGTTGAGCATAAGTCAGCGAGCGAGTCCCTGCCGTGGCAAGGTGTCGCGAAAGAGGAGCGCCGCGTACTTTTGTACGCAAGCGACGGTTTGAGCGGCAGATTGCCCGGCAGGGGCTCGCGCAGCGTCGACTCGTTACGCGGTTTGGCAAAACCGCGTAACCTTTTTAGTTCTGCGAGAAGAACGGGAACTGTCGGGGATCAACCGGCGGATGCGGCATCGGGCCACCCTGGGGACTACCTTGCGGTCCGCCCTGACCGCCCATCATCTTATCGATGGCGTCCTGAACCTCGCCCTCGAACTTTTTCATTCCCTCGTGCAAACGACGTTGACCGTCCTCAGAGCGCAGTTCCTCCATCTGCTCGGGCGAAATACCCAGCAGCTCGCCCAAAATGCCCATCATCTCACCACGCATACGGTCACTCGTATCCTCGTCAGCAAAACGGCGCACCTCGGCGCGAGCCAGCGAATCGACCGTCATACGCTCCTTGCCGTTAAGCCCCAGGTCGGACCACGCGAGCATGTACGGCCAGGCACGCTCGGCAAACGAACGGGCCGAGACGATCGGCGCCGTCGGCAACATACGGCGGGCAGCCTCACCCTGTCGAACGAGCATCAGCAGCAGCGAGCAAGCCTCAGGCTTGCCAGCGGCCATCGGGATGTCGTCGAAAGATCGATTGCGGTCCACGTGTGCCTCGAGCGCGCCATCGACCTCACCCGGCTCAAGCCCGCCGAGCAGCTGTGCCGCGCGGTCGAGCATATCGACCGGACCGTCGAGCGTCGAGAGCGCCTGCGCCAGCACGCGCTCCATACAATCTTCCACCGCGTTGAGCGTCACGAGCTCTTGGGGCACCACGGCAGACGTGCGGTTGCGCACGCGCGCCACAAACTCAAGCGTCGACAGGTACACATCGCCAAAGGGCGCATAATCGCCCTGGTAGCCGCCGCAAAGCGCCGGCGCCGCCAGCGCGTACTCGGTTTTGGACAGCGGGCTCAGCGCCATCGCACCCAACTCGAGCGCCGTGTCCTCCAGCATGAGGCCCAGCGTACGCGAGCGCAGACGCTCGGCATCGCCCGCCGACACGTCGCGATCGAGCACACGCGCCGCATCCGGCGCATCGCGCTCGACGGTGCGAATGTGCAGACGCTCAGCGATGGCGCGGACGGCGGCGCAGCGGGCAGCCTCGGCCTCTTCCTGCGCCGGCGTAAAGATACGGTTACGCCCCAGCACCAGGCCAATCACATTACGCGGACCCAGGGCGTCGACGGCCAGCGCCGCCAGCAGGGACGACGGCAAGTCGCCCTCGAGTGCCACCACAGCACGCGACGCACCGTGGGATCGGGCGTTGTCGCGCACGGCGAGCACCAGCGCCTGCCACAGCCACTCCTCGGAACGGAACTCGGGCAGTTCGTGATTTTCCAGGGCATCGAGCATCACGCCGCGCTGAATCTCCTGAACCAGCAGGCTCTCCTCAAAACACGGCGCCTGGGCCACCACGCGACCACAGTCGTCGAGCACAAACGAACCGCCGGTATACACCGACTCGTCATAGGCACCGACCGGCGCCATGCAGGCAAACCACACGCTGCGCTTGGATGCGATCTTGCGGTAGGCGCCGCTGCGTACGGCGGCAATGGCAGCAGTCTCGCGGTCGGTCATGTCAAACGCGTTGAATTGGAAATACGCAATGAGGTCAACACCGGTCGGCAACATCTCGAGTTCGCGGTCCAAGTCAAAAATCACGGCGATGCGCACGCCGTCCACGTCAAACACCGGAGGCGCCCAACGCGCGTCGTTGCTCTCGCCACGCTGCAGGGCGATGCTCGAACGCGCCGGCACCACATGACCGTCCTTGAGCATCATGTAGTCGAGCAGCGGCTGGCCCTCAAACGAAACCGCCGCGGGCACGATGCAGATCATGTCAAGCTCCTGGATACGCTCGGCGACACCAGTCAAGCCAGCAAGCATGTCGTGCTCAAAGTCGGCAGTGCCCACCAGGCCCCCGGGCATGGCGCCCATAAAGAGCGGAGCCGGAACGCACAGCACGCGCGCCCCGCGCCCGTGGGCCAGACGAGCCTGGTCCTCGATGCGGCCGCAAATGCCCTCAATATCACCCAGGCGCATATCGATCTGTGCAAGCGCGAGCTTCATGGCTCAGCCCTTTCCGTCGTAAACCATCGTTGTCGTAGTAAAAGCGCCGGCCGCATAATGCAGTCGGCGCTCGCATGTGCATATGCTAGCTATGATACCCCGAGCGGGGGCGCGCTCCTAGAACGTCGCGGACCACAGCCCGTGCAGGTTGCAGTAGGCATAGACGGTACCGGTCTTGGAACCGCCGGCAAAAAACGTCGCGGGCTTCATGCCGGGCTCAAGGTAATGGATCTCCAGACGGCCCTCAGCCTCAAGGGCGATCCACTCAATATAGTGCTCGGGCAGGCTGGGGTGCTCGACCGAGCCAACGCGTGCGCGAATCACGTGACCGTCGCGCTCGGTCTCGACAACAGGCACGTGCTTCTCGTGCGCCGCGTCCTCAGTGTTTGCGGTCAGTTCCGTGCAACCGGCAGGGGTTGCAACGTCGTTGCCAAGGGCGGCAATGAGCTTACCGTCGGGGTCCTTAAAGAATTTCGCCATGATGTTCTCCTTTGCTGACGTGCCAATGTTCTTGATGGTTCTTATGCCCAAAGGCAGACAAACCATCCACGGCATTGCAAATGAACACATAACGGGCGGGGACGATGGGGCAGCGTGCGCTATCCGCCCTGGCGGCCCCACCCGAGCGGGTTAGCGCCCGTCGCCGCCCAGCAGCGCCAGAACATCTTCGCGGGTAAACAGCGCCGACGAGATGCCGTCGCCGCCGAGCACGCTGTTGACCAGGTCGCGCTTGGACTCCTGCATCTGCATAATGCGCTCCTCGATCGTGTCCTTGGCGATGAGCTTGTACACGGTCACGGTATGTTGCTGGCCAATACGGTGCGCGCGGTCGGTCGCCTGGTCCTGCGCCGCCACGTTCCACCACGGGTCGTAGTGGATGACCACGTCGGCCGCCGTCAGGTTAAGGCCCACGCCGCCCGCCTTGAGCGAAATCAAAAAGACCGGAACCTCGCCCGCTTGGAACTGCGCGACCATCTTGGCGCGGCTCTCCTTAGACGAAGCGCCCGTGAGCTTAAGGAAGGCGATGTCCTCCTTGGCCAAGCGCTTACCGATGATATCGAGCATACCCGTAAACTGGCTGAACAACAGGATGCGATGCCCGCCGTCGAGTGCGCCGTGCACGAGCTCCATACACGTATCGAGCTTGGCGCTCCCCGCCTTGTAATCCTCGTAGTGTAGACGCGGGTCGCAGCAGATCTGGCGCAGCTTGGTGAGCTCGGCGAGCACCTTGAGCTTGTCCTTCTTAAACTCCCCAGCCTCGCGGTGCTGCACCTGCTGGGCGATGCGGTCCTGGTTGGCCAGGTAGAGCTTGCGTTGCTCGCCGGTAAGCTGTGCCATGACGGTGTCCTCGATCTTCTCGGGCAGGTCGGCCACCACGTCTTCCTTAACACGGCGCAGCACAAACGGCGACACGAGCGCCTGCAGGCGAGCGGCGCTATCGCCCTCGGCATGCTCGACGGGGCTCTCAAAGCGCTTGGCAAACGACTCGCGCGTCCCCAAAAGGCCCGGCATCAAAAAGTCGAAGATGCTCCAAAGCTCGGACAAGCGGTTTTCGATGGGCGTGCCCGTCAGGGCAAAGCGCGCGCCGGCAGGCAGGCGCTTTGCGGCGCGCGCCACCTGCGTGAGCGGGTTTTTAATGTACTGGGCCTCATCGAGCACCACGCGGGCAAAATCCTGCTCGACGTACTCGTCGATATCGCGCCGCATAAGATCATACGACGTCACAACCACGCTATGCTCGGCCACGCCGGCGATCTGCACGCGGCGTTGAGCCTTGGCGCCCACAATGGCGCACACATCGAGCGACGGGGCAAAGCGCTCCAGCTCGGCAGTCCAGTTGTACACGAGTGAGGCCGGGCATACCACGAGCGTGGGCTTGGTGTCCCCCGCCTCCACGCGCGCCAGAATATGCGCAATCATCTGGAGCGTTTTGCCCAGGCCCATGTCGTCGGCCAAGATGCCGCCAAGGCCCAGGTGTTCGAGCGAGCCGAGCCACTGGTATCCGTCGACCTGGTAGCCGCGCATCGTTGCCTTGAGCGATGCCGGCACCGTAAAGTCCATCTTGCCGAGCGTGTCCAGGCGCTCGACGGTACGGCGGAACGCAGCGTCGCGATCGGCCTCGAGCGCCGGCGTGCGTGCGAGCATGCTGTCGACGAACAGGGTGCTCGACGCGGGAAGCGACACGCCGTCGAGCAGGTCGACGGCATCGACACCCAGGTCCTCGGCAAGGCCAAACGCGGCGCGCGCCCCCTCGTCCAGGCGAATGATGTCGCCGGACGTAAGGCGCGCAAACGTTTGATGGCGCTTGTACGAATCGAGATAGACGGCAAGGTCCGCGGCCGAAAGCCCGCTCGCGCCCAGCTCGACATCGAGCAGATTGCTCTTAACGGTCGCACGAACCGAGAGCTTGGGCGCGGGGCGGACCGAGATCTGGCGCAGACGGTCGCTGAGCATGACCTCACCCAGTTCGGACAGGGCGGACAGGCCCTCGGTCAGCAGGCAGAACAAGCGGGCGTCATCGCGCTCCTCAAACGCCAGACCGCCCTCGTAGAAATCGAAGTACAGGGCCGCCGTATCCATAACGCGAAACTCCGCCACCTCGTCGCGGGGCGGCACACCGGGGCGCTGCTCTTCGAAGGGGCTGCCCGGAGCGCCCAGGCTAAAGAGATCCGCCGACCAATCGCCGTAGGTAACCGTAATTTTGCAGGTCACGAGCCCATCGTCGACACCGATCGCCATAGCAAAGCTCGGCTCGGGTGCCACGGTATCGAGCGCGGCGGGCGCGGTGAGGTCGGTGTAGTCGCGCAAAATGGGCAGCGCCATACGGCAGAACTCACCCACCTGCTCGGCGGCAATATGGGCGGGCGTGCGGCACGGCAGCAAGCGCGACAAAAAAGGTGCGGCATGCTGAGCAAATGCAGCGTCGGTACGGCGCGCGCGGCGCGTGTCAACCAAGTAGGCGGCATCGCCCGACGCAAAGCAGTACATATCGGCGGGCAGGCGCAGGTCATAGCTACCACCAGCCGCCGGCGCGATTTTGGCGGCAAGCAGCGGTGGGCGCTTAGCGGATGCCTCGTCCTCCCCTTGCGGAGACAGCTCAACCGCCACGTCGTAGGTGCGATGCGTCGTCATCCCCCGCGACCAGGCGGGCTCAAAGGAGATGGTCTGGCCGCGCAGCAGGTCCAGCACATATACGATGCTATGCTCGGACAGCGGCAACTGACGCTCGGCAACAAAACCGCTGCGGGCAAAGTCGTACGACGCCGAACGCGAGCTTGTGATGTCATCGAGATAGGCAACTGTCGTCACAACAAGGTTGAGCAGCTTTGCCGATGTTTCGTCAAAGGCCTCAGGTGAATGGACAAACGTGAGCTTCTTGCCATAGGAGAACGTGCCGCCGCGCACGTAGGCATCGGCCATGCCGTCGATATCCTTAACCACGTAGGAGACCGATCCACAGCGAATGCGGAACTCGAGCGCCCAGCTAAAGCGGTCAGCGAACAGCGGATTGTAGTACGGCACCAACGAGGGCTCCAACGCCGCTTTGGGGGCGTCGGGATCAACGGCACCGGCAAGCTTGCGGCGCATGCTCGCCAGCTCATCCATGCGCGCGTCCGAAAGATCGGAAAGCGCCGCCACAAGGCTCGGGCTCGTGGGGACGGGCGCCGGGAAGGGAAAGTTGGGGTTGACGGCCGGCGCGGCGGACGCGGCGCGCGCGGGCTGTTTCGGCTGCGCCGTAAACGTGCGAACCGGCGTGCGCAAACCTTCGACGGGCTCGGCGCCGCTGGCATCCAAATACGCCAGCGCCGTGGCAATAGCGTGCTTACACATACCGGGATAGCGGTATGCGGCGGGGCAGTCGCAGTCGTAGTCGATAACCTCGTGCTCGTCCATGTCGAGCGCCACGTGCGTCTTGTACAGGTCACCGCGCGAGCCGCGCACCGTGCCCTCGACCGTCACGTTTTTGGAGAAGCGCGAGCCGCTGTCCTCGATCGACAGCACGGCACCGTTGAGCATGAGCGAACGCCCCTTCATAAAGGTGCCGCTCAACGCCGCCTCTTTGCGAAGCGCCTGCACAAACGTCCCCTGCGCCATCACTTCCTCCAATCTCACCCGGGGTAGCTTAGATCACCGTCACGCGACCCTGGTTACCCACGATGGCCTTGGCCTCTGCCAACAGCGGAATCGAGCGTGCGTTGACCTTGGCAGGTACCTCGGCGCGCAGCACGCGCCCGTCCACCTGCTCGATAAAGATCTCCACGCGGTCGCCGCCCGGGTTGGCGGTAAGCACCGTGGCAAGACGCGCCATATTGCCCTGGCTAAAGCGGCTGTTGGGCACCATGACCTCAAACACCTTGGGCTTGTTGCTCTCCTCATTAAGCTCCAGCGGCACAATCTCCTGCGCGATGATCTGATCACCGCGGTCCGAGCGCTCGAGCTTGCCCTTAATGCGCACAAACGCATCGGACAGCTGCGCGCCCGTCTCGGGATCGACCTCGCCGTACAGGTACCCCTCGGCCTCCTTGTAGGTCTTGGGGAACACCACGACGGTGGCCTCGCCTTCCATGTCCTCGAGCTGCACGATGCCCATGGGGTCGCCGTTTTTGGTCACGCGCTTGGACACGCTCGAGACCATGCCGGCCCACCACAGCGCTTTGCCCTCGGGAATCTCCTGGTTGATGGTGCCGCCCGTAGGATTCTGAACTTCGTAGCCGGTGTCGATCTGCGAGAACGAAAAGTCGCGCGCTTTGCTGAGCGCATACTCAAACGGGCGCAGCGGGTGGTCCGAGACATAGATGCCCAGAACCTCCTTCTCCTGGCTCAGCTTGAGGTGGCGGTCCCATTCCTGGCCATCCGGATCGGGCACGCTCACCTCAAAGCCCGAGCCCTCAACGTCGCCAAACATATCGAAGAACGACGTCTGGCCGCTCGCGCGATCCTTCTGGCGCTTTACCGCGGCATCGATGATGTTCTCGGGGTTGTTCTTGTCCACAAAGTGCATCATCTGGCGACGCGGATACCCCGTGGAGTCGAAGGCGCCTGCCTTGATGAGCGATTCGATCACGCGGCGGTTGGCCTGGCTCGAGTCCACGCGCTCGACAAAATCGTGCAGCGTCTTAAACGGACCGCCCGCCTCGCGCTCGGCGATAATCGCCTGCGCCACGCCGGTGCCCACGCCGCGGATGCCGGCCAGACCAAAGCGCACGCCCTCCTTGGTAGCCGTGAACTCGGTACCGGACTCATTGACAT
>CAJLJQ010000062.1:0-12594 GCA_905207015.1 uncultured Collinsella sp.
ATGCCAGATAGAACAGTAAAAATAGCGAACGCCTGAATAATCGAAATAGCGCGAATCGGGGCGGCGTGAAGATGCGTGGAGCCAGTGACAGGAATCGAACCTGCAACCCACTGATTACAAATCAGTTGCGCTACCGTTGCGCCACACTGGCACACTTGGCGCTTTCGCGCGAAGCCAATTAAGAATAAAGGAATTGCTGACAAGGCGCAACAGACCCTTTGACCGACCACATCTCAAAACTATTCGTCAGAACGAATAGTTTTATCCGTTCGCCAAAACAAAAAACTATTCGTTTTGGCGACGGCAACCCACAGTCCATTGATTACAAATCAACGGGCCGGCCAATTGGAAAACGGGTCTCTATGGATAATCCCCTACCGTCCGCGCAGGGCCTTGAGCTTGGCCAGGACATCGGGACTCAGGCGGCTGCCCAGAGTCATCTTGATCTGCGGAGCTTCCTCTGCCTCGTGAACATCGTTATCTATCTGCTTGATCTCGTCCACCAGCATGCGGCTCGAGATGCGCGTAACGCCCTTACCCATGACGACGGCCTGGATCGTGCCGTCGCTCGACACCACGGAGCACGCGCGGCCTTCCTCGCGTGCCTCGATACAGAGCTTCTGCACCACGGTATCGGCAGAGACGCCCGTCGGCGAAAACTCGATGCGCACGCCGCGGGCCGGCAGGTTGGGGCGCTCGTTGGAGATATTGCCCGCGCCGTCGAACACGATCACGGCCTCGTAGCGGCCCTGGGCAAAGGCGGCGACGTCGTTGATGAGGGCGGTGCGCGCCATATCGTGAACGTCGCTGGAATACGGATCATCGGAATGGTCGTAGACGAGCTTTTCGTAGCGCGGCGTGCAGTGGATCACGTTGTAGCCGTCGACCACCAGCAGCTCGGGCTTATTGGAGTGCACCGTCGAGACCGGGTCGGCGATGGCCTGCGCAAACGCATTGCCGCCCACGCCATAGGTCGCGGCCGAAACAATCGGCTTGGCCGAGCCTTCGCCAAAGCGCTTGGCCTTGGACTTGGCGCGGTTCTTCTTGGACATGCGCTACTCCTCCCCCATGAGCTCGCCGGCATTGCGGCGCAGCCACTCAAAGCACAGCGCGGTAGTCGCCTGTGCCACGTTGAGGCTCTCGGTCATGCCGCGCTGGGGAAGCTTGGTCAAAAAGTCACATTTCTCGAGCACCAGACGCGAGATGCCGTCGCCCTCGGAGCCCATGACGAGCGCCACGCGGCCCTCGAAGGGAGCATCCCAGCAGCTGCCCTCGGCATGCTCGGAAGCGCCACCCACCCAAAAGCCGGCGGCCTTGAGGTCATCGAGCGCACGGGCGATATTGGGCACCTGCGCGATAGGCAGATGCATGACGGCGCCGGCGGAGGTCTTGTAGCTGCCCACGGTCACGCCGGCGGCACGCTTGTTGGCGATGATGACGCCCGCTGCGCCCACAACCTCGGCAGAGCGCACGATGGCGCCAAAGTTACCGTCGTCGGTCACATGGTCGAGCACCACGACAAGCGCCGGGCCCTCGCCTGCGCGGTCGAGGATGTCGGCGACATCGGCGTAAGGGAAGTTGCCCACCTCGAGCGCAATGCCCTGGTGAGCGCCATGGCTCGACAGCGCATCGAGCTGCGCGCGCGGCACATACTTAATGCGGACGCCTGCGGCGTTGAGGTCATCGACCAGGCGCGACAAGGCGGCATCGCGCTCCCCGCCCTCGGCAACAAGCGCGCATTTGATGGGAAAACCAGTGCGTAGCGCCTCGGCGGCAGCACGACGGCCTTCGATAAACTCGCCCTTGGGAGCCTGGGCAGCGTCGCGGCTACGATCGCGCTGCGGACGTGCGGCCTGGGTGCGATCGCGCTGGCCCTTGGAAGCGGCAGCGCGGTCATTGCGGCGAATCGGACGCGAGCCAGAAGCAGCCTGCTTGCCGCCACGAGGCGCACGCTTGCGATTGTCGGCCATAAAACGGCCTCCTTTAAAAAATTTTCAAACAGGACAAAAGAAGCGACCGCTTAAGACGAATAGCTCAAGCGGTCGGTACGGGTTTTCCAAGTGCCCGAGATTGCCGTGAAAGAGGAGCGACGCGTACTTGAGTACGCGAGCGACGGTTTGAACGGCAAGGTCGGGTGCTTGGGAAACCCGAGGGGATTAGAGAGATTTGATACGGGTGCCGGCGGCGGTATCCTCAATGGTGAGGCCCAGGTCCTTGAGTTGATCGCGGATGGCGTCTGCCAGATCCCAGTTCTTGGCGGCACGAGCCTCGGCACGGGCCTCGAGAATCTTGGCAGCCGCCTCATCCACGTCGTCACCCGTGTAGGCAACCAAACCGGCGGCAACGCCCAGCAGACCCAGCGGCAACTCGACCTTAGGCTCGGGAAGCTCAACGCCAAATGTGTCGAGCAGCTCGACCAGCGTATCGGCGGCGGCAAGCGCGGCGGCCTTGTCGGCAGCGTTGCCGGCCTGCTCCAGGTACTGGTTGCACTCGGTCACAAAGCCAAAGACGGCACCCATGGCACCGGCGGTGTTAAAGTCGTCGTCCATGCACTCCTTAAAGGCGGCACGGGTCTCGGCGGCCTTGGCGGCAAACGCCTCGGATGCTGCCTCGTCGGCATCGGCCGTCGCGTGGTTCGCGGCCCAACGCAGGTTCTCGACCGTACCGGCGATACGCGTGAGCGAGTTTTCGGCACCCTCCAGGCGCTCCCAAGAAAAGTCGAGCGGCGAGCGATAGCTCGTCTGCAGCATCAGCAGGCGCAGGGCGGCAGCGGAGTGCTGCTCGAGGACCTCGGCCAGCGTAAAGAAGTTGCCGAGCGACTTGGACATCTTCTCGCCGTCTACCAGCAGCATGCCCGTGTGCATCCAGGTGTTGGAGAAGCCCTGGTGCCAGGCGCAGGTGGCCTGGGCGCACTCGTTCTCGTGATGCGGGAAGGCAAGGTCGGAGCCGCCGCCGTGAATATCGATCGGGGTGCCCAGGTAGCGGTGCACCATGGCGGCGCACTCGGTGTGCCAACCGGGACGACCCTCGCCCCAGGGGCTCGGCCAGCTGGGCTCGCCGGGCTTGGCGGCCTTCCACAGGGCAAAGTCGAGCGGGTCATTCTTGTCCTCGTTCTCCTCAATGCGCGCGCCAACCATAAGGTCGTCGATGTTGCGGCCCGAGACCTGACCATAGTTGGGATCGCTGCGCACGGCAAAGTACACATCGCCGTTATCGGCTGCGTAAGCGTGGCCCTGCTCGATAAGCGTCTTGATCATGGCGATCATGGGGCCGATCTCCTTGGTGGCGCGGGGGCGTACATCGGGATCGAGCACGTTGGCGGCGCGCATGACGCCGATGAACTTGTCAGAGAACTCCGTCGCGACCTCGGCAGCCGTACGGCCCTGCTCGTTGGCGCGCTTGATGATCTTGTCATCGACATCGGTGAGGTTCTGGGCGAAGGTGACCTCGTAGCCGCTCGCGATGAGCCAGCGACGAATCACGTCAAAGCTGATGAACGTGCGGGCATTGCCGATGTGGATGTTGTCGTAGACCGTGGGGCCGCACACGTACATGCGGACCTTGCCGGACTCGATAGGCTGGAACTCTTCCTTTTTATGGGTAGCGCTGTTGTAGATACGCATTCGTTACTCCTTAACGGTTTTCTGTAGCAGGCAGACGGCCCAGGCGCCGATTCCCTCGCCCTGGCCTTCCCAACCGAGCTTTTCGGTCGTGGTGGCGGCGACGCCCACGTTTTCGACGTCAACGCCCAGGGCACGGGCAAGGTTGGCGCGCATGGCATCGCGGTGCGGGGTGATCTTGGGTTGCTGACAGGCAATGGTGCAATCGGCATCGACAAACTCAAAGCCCAGCTCGCGCGCATAGTCCATCACGCGAGCGAGCAGCACCATCGAATCGGCACCCTCGTAGGCGGGATCGGTGTCGGGGAATAGCTTGCCGATGTCTCCCCCGCGGCAGGCGCCCAGAATGGCGTCGGCCAAGGCGTGCGCGAGCACATCGGCATCCGAGTGGCCCAGCAGGCCGCGCTCGTAGGGAATGTCGACCCCGCCGATGATACATCGACGCCCCTCCACCAGACGGTGAACGTCGTAGCCATGGCCAATGCGCAGGTTACTGAACATGGGGAAGGTCCTCTCCCTCGGCCATACGGCCAAGCAGAATCGCGGTTACGGGACGCAGGTCCTCAGGCACCGTCACCTTAAGGTTATCGCGTGGGCTCTGGACGCAGCGGACGCGCCCACCCATGCGCTCGACCAGCGATGAATCGTCGGTACCGATAAAGCCCTCGGCAATCGCCGCGGCATGGGCACGCTTCATGGCGTCGACGCTAAAGATCTGCGGCGTCTGCGCGGCCCAATAGAGCTCGCGCGGCGGCGTCTCGACGATATTATCGCCGTCGACGATCTTGAGCGTGTCGATCGCGGGCTGACCGCACACGACACCGTCGAGCGAGCGGTCGCCCACAAGCACGTCGATCGCATGATCGATGGCCTCGGTCGTGATGAGCGGACGGGCGCCGTCGTGGATGGCGACGTATTCAAAGCCCGCCGGCACCGCGTGCACGCCGGCGCGGGTGGAATCCTGACGGGTATCGCCGGCATCGGCAAAGCTGATGGGCGTGTCATAGTCAAACGGATCGATGGCCAGGCGGCGCATCTCGGCACGGCGCTCGGCAGGACACACCACCACGATGTGGCCGACCTTGTCGCTCCGATCGAACGCACGGATGGACCAGCTCATGAGCGGACGGCCCGCCACGTTAACGAGCTGCTTGCCGCCGGGATTTCCAAAGCGCTGGCCACTGCCGCCGGCAACGACCACGGCGCATACGGGCGCCATTATGCGTTCCCCTGTTTGGTGCCCTTCATGCGGTACAGCGAGTCCGCAAGAATGGCAGGGTTGTTGACGCCAAAGTCGCCCAGGCGCTCCGGGTCCTCGCTGATGTCGTCCATGAGCTCCTGCAGCGAGCCGTACTCGTCGACGATCTTCTCGGCCACGCCGTCGCGCACGACGGACACGCGCGAAAGCGTACGCAGGCCCAGCGGTGTCATGACGGAATCCTCGTCCAGGTCGTCATAGCCCAGAACTGCCGCCACATGCTGCGGGTCGGATAGGTCCTTGGGCGTCATACGGCTCAGGTTGGCGCGGATCTTCTCGGCGTTTGCCTCGGAAGAATCGCTCGCGTAGTCGCGGATCATCAGGTCGTATTCGGTATCCATGCTGGAGCCGGCGAGCTGTTCGAGCTGCATCTGCACGAGCTTGCCCTGGTTGCCCAGCTTGACAATGCAATCCTTAAGCTCGGTCTTTGCCTGTTGCATGATCTCGAAGCTCGAGAAAATACCGGTAATGTCGGCGAGCGTAACGTAGTCGTCGAGCTCGAGGGCCGTCAGACGCAGCAGGGAGCGGTCGAGCGACTGACGGGTGGTCTGAAGCGTGGCGACGAGCTGGTTGACCGAGCTCATGATGGTGGTGACAGGCTGGATCTCGTAGCTCTTACCGTGGACGTACACGTTGACGACGGCACGACGAGCCGAAACCGAGATCACGATGGCGTCGGTGAGCACCGACATGCGAGCGGCAGTACGGTGACGCATGCCCGTCTCACTCGTGGCGAGCGAGGGATCGGGATTGAGGTGGAAGTTGGCGCGCAGAATCTGGGTGAGGTCGCCGTCGATAACGATGGCGCCGTCCATCTTGGAGAGCTCGAACAGGCGGTTCGAGGTGAACGAAATGTTGAGCGGAAAGCCGTCGTTACCGGCAGCGAGCACGTTTTCGGTGTCGCCGACGCAGATAAGGGCGCCCAGGTGACCGGCGATGATCATGTCGAGGGCGGTGCGGATCGGCTGACCAGGTGCCGTCAGGCGGATGGCCTGTTCCATACGCTTTTGCAGCTCGTTCTTATCCAAGGCATCGCTCCCATCGTATACGCTCCATAAACGCTAAATAGTTTCTCACGGTTTGTCCCTGCGGCGCTTGCGAAATCCGATGCTTACAGAATGAGCGAACACAGCTTAGGTAGCTCATTTGGGACGGGGCTCCTTTGACTGCTCATGTGGTAGCATCGGGTCTCATATAAAATGAGGGAGTAGTCGCGTAATCGGGCTCGCCCGCAGAGAGGGAGCCAGGCTATGGGACTCGCAGAGCTCGTGTTGCTCGCCGTTGGCCTTTCGATGGACGCATTTGCCGTATCCATCTGCAAGGGTCTCGGCATGAAAAAGATCAACCTTAAGGTCGCCGTGGTGCTCGGCCTGTTCTTTGGCGGTTTTCAGGCCGGCATGCCCGTAATCGGATGGGCGCTTGGCAGTCAATTTATGGGCATCATCGGCCCCATCGACCACTGGATCGCCTTTATCCTGCTCGCCTTCATTGGCGGCAAAATGCTGTGGGAGGCATTTACCGAGGACGAGGATGAAGGCGACGGCAAGGATGCCGAGAAGATTGACCTGGGCGAGTACCTGATCCTCGCCATCGCCACCTCAATCGACGCCCTAGCCGTGGGCATCTCATTTGCCGCGCTCTCGGTCGACATCGTGCCCGCCGTGTCGCTCATCGGCGTCACAACGTTTATCTTCTCCATCGCCGGCGTGGCAATCGGCCACACCTTTGGCGCGCGCTACGAAAAACCCGCCACCATCGTGGGTGGCGTCGTGCTCATCCTCATCGGCCTCAAGATCTTGCTTGAGCACCTGGGAATCTTCGTGCTGTAGTGCCAAACACAATCGCTCAAAACTCAACGCCAGCACACGGCCTCATGCAGAGTTTTGCATGAGGCCTTTTCATGCAGACTTTTGCATGTCATACTGATATGCAAAAGTCTGCACGTTAGGAGATCGCCGTGGACACCTTTCCCATCACCACACCGCGCCAAGCTGGCATCTACGTGCGCCAGGCACGCGAGGCTCAGGGTCTCACCCGTGCCGCCCTCGCCAAAAAGGCCGGTGTTTCGGAGCGCCTGCTCGCATCGCTCGAGCTGGGCGACGCCACGGGTATTCGGCTCGACAAGTTGCTGACCGTTTTTAACGCACTCGGCATAGGTCTCTTTGCGCAAAGCGATAACGACTCCATCGCATCGCCCTCCGAACATCCGACGACGATAGTGGACCTCCCTATCGTGAACTCGAATGCCCTGCTAAAGCCAAGCGTAGGCAGACGACCCGCCCGACAAGGAACGCCATCTTCCTATGGTGCCCTGCTGGCCCAAATCGCAGTCGAGCAAGGCCTTTCCGGCGCTTCAGACCTCTCCTTTGGCTGTAAGGTTGTGAAATAAATGGCAGAGATGGAGCTTGCGACCCTCATTTGTGGCGAAATCGCCGGCACTCTCCGGCAAGACAAGCATGGACTCTGCAGCTTTGTATACGCCCCAACCTATCGCGGAGCACCGCTATCGCTAACAATGCCGCTTTCCAATCGCACATATGGCCATAACATCGTCCGCCCGTTCCTATTTGGCCTTTTGCCCGACAGTCAAGAACAGCGTCGCGCTATTGCCGCCGAGCATGACGTTGCATCCAACAACCCCGTCGCCCTCTTGTGCCATATCGGTCTTGACTGCGCGGGGGCTGTTCAGTTTTGTCGAGCCGATCAATTAGACGCCGCCCGCGGCAGGGTCTCGGCATACCGCCCGCTTACCAATTCTCAAATCGCTCACAAGCTCAAATCAATTCGCGATGACGAAAGAGAGACATGGATGGGCTCCAACGAAAGCTGGTCCCTGGGCGGCAACCAAGGCAAATTTGCACTAGCTTGGCATGACGGCCAATGGTGCGAATGTCTAGGGTCATCCCCCACTACCCATATCTTCAAAAATGGTGTCGTTGGGTTCAAACATCAGGCCTTAAACGAATTCGTCTGCATGAAAACAGCTCGGCGTGCTGGCATTCCAACTGCCAACGTCTCCTATTGCACATTTGAAGACGAAGCCGCGCTCGTCGTTGAACGGTACGACAGAATGGTCAATAGCAGCGGAAATATCGAAAGGCTGCATCAGGAGGACTTTTGCCAGGCGCTCGGTGTATTGCCAAGCCATAAATACACCGCCGACGGAGGACCAACTACACGAGACATCCAAGAACGACTGATTAAAACAGTCCCCCACCACATGAATCTTGTGCTTTTTACCTATATGTTGTTCTATAACGCCATTATCGGAGCGCCTGACGCACACGCTAAAAACTACTCGCTCATCCTTGGCAAAGGCACAAACGCGGCGCTCGCCCCCATGTACGATGTCGCGTCGGGTTTGGCATATGAGCGCATGCGCCGCCGGGCGCGCCTTGCCATGAGCGTTGGCGGCGAAAATCGTGTGGGGCGCATCGGTCCAGGCGCTATCCGCCGATACCACGGTATGGGCGACCCCGCGCTGGAGGCGACGCTCACCGATGCCGGGCTATCCGAGAAGTTTTGCTTTGCGACCATGATGGACCTCGCCTACGAGGTACCCATTTGTATGGAAGAGGTCATGGACGAATACGCCGACCTGCCCGGCATGGCGGACCTGCGCGAGCATATGCTCGGCCCCGTCCGCGAAAACTGCCAGCGCACCCTCGACCTCATCAAGGCGGATATGGGCTAGGTGGCCGCAATTTCACATTTCCCAAAAGAAGAGAGGGGGCACCCATCGCAAAAGCTCGGGTGCCCCCTCTCATAATGTCATCTGCAATCCGCTAGCACGTGGCTCGGACTGCTGCTAGCGCAACCTTTACGCAGCGAGGCGCTTGAGGACGTCGATGAGCAGCTCGTAGAAGCGCTCGGCAGAAGCGAGTTCCATGCTCTCGTCCGGAGTGTGGACATCGGAGAGCGTCGGGCCCACGGCGATGGCGTCCAGGCCGTGCAGGGCCTCGGCAAACAGGCCGCACTCAAGGCCGGCGTGAATGGACTCGATGCGCAGCTCGGAGCCAAAGAGCTCGCGATAGCTCTCGACAAAGACGTCGCGGACCGGCGAATGCTCGGCATAGCTCCAGCCGGGATACTCGAACTCAAACTTGGCGTCGAAGCCCAAGACATCGGCCAGCGTCTGCAGACGATCCTTGAACTCGTTCTGAAGTGAGGTGATCGAGGAGCGCGGGGACAGCATGATCTTGACCTGATCATCGGAAGTGGCGACCACGCCGATGTTGGAGGAAACCTCGACGGAGCCGTCGGTGGCGACGTTGCGGCGGATCACGCCGTTGGGGGCAAGACGCAGGGCGCGGATGAGGGCAAGCGCGGACTTCTGGTCCATGGCCTCGACCTCGGCGTTGTCGGCGATCTCAACCGTGCAGGTAAAGCCGGGGTCGAAGACCTCAAGCTCGGCAGTGACGTCGGCGATGATGCCCTTTGCGATCTCGGCCGCTGCCTCGGCGGCAGCGTGGTCGGCGTAAACCAGCTCGGCCTTGCACTCACGGTTGATGGCGTTGTCCTTAGTGCCGCCGTTAAAGCTGACGATGGCGGGCTCGCCGGCGACCATCAGGCGGTCGATGATGCGGGCCATGATGAGGTTGCCGTTGCCGCGCTCCAGGTTGATGTCGGAGCCGGAGTGACCGCCCAGCAGGCCGGAGATGTCAAGCGTGAGAGTGCTACCGGTCTTGTGCTCGCGCGCGATCAGGCAGGTGTAGGTAACGACGACGCCGCCGGCGCAGCTGACGGTGGCAACGCCCTCTTCCTCGGAGTCAAGGTTAATCATGGTGCGGGCGCTAATCTGGGACTTGTCGAGCGTCTCGGCGCCGACCAGGCCGGTCTCCTCGTCGGTGGTGAATACGCACTCGAGGGCGGGGTGAACGATCGAATCGTCATCGAGAACAGTAAGCATCAGAGCGACGGCGATACCGTTGTCGGCGCCCAAAGTGGTGCCGTTAGCGGTGAGGACGCCGTCCTTGACGACCAAGTCGATACCGTCGGTCGTAAAGTCGTGCTCGACGGAGCCCAACTTGTCGCACACCATATCGATGTGGCCCTGCAGCATCACGGTCGGGGCATTCTCGGCGCCGGCAGATGCGGGCTTGCGAATGATGACGTTGTAGACCTCGTCCTGATACACGTCGAGGCCGCGCTCCTTGGCAAACGCAACCAGGAAATCGCTGATGCCCTTCTCATTGCCAGACCCACGGGGGATCGCGCTGACCTCCTCAAAGAAATGGAACAGCTGGGCGGGCTCGTAGCCGGTAATCTTGTAGTCCATGGTGCCTCCTTGGCGCAACTGGTTAGACAGTAAGATATGCGACTTGTATATTCCCAGACTTTGCGTGCATAAACCAGTCGAAAACGCCGAGCGCCCTTGCATCATCGGCTAACGGTGAGGAAACGCCACTTTATCAAGGTAAAGCAATCTAGACGGGCCGTGCAGAGGGAACGTTGGACCCCCCAACCAACTTCAACGCCTGTTGAACATTAATGCATACACCATTGGTATGTTTAATAAGATTCTTGTCCTCCGTCACGACGTAATCGGCATCAATGCGATTGGCGACGCCCAGCATCAGGTCGTCCTCAAAGTCGTTGTGATGATACTTGAACACAAAGGAGTCGAAGACCTCGTCTGCACCGACCGGCGCGATGAGGGCGAGCTCGCGCATCTGCCGAACGCATGCCCAGGCCGTTTCGTCCGCCGCCGCAATGGCGTTATCGCTCAGCGAACCATTCTTCCTTCGGCACTCCTGCTTGATTGCCGCCGAGACAAGATACGAGACATCTTTGACCGAAAGAGACGAGGCAAACAGGGCAATCTGCTCCGAGACATCGGCAATCTCGATCAGATGGACGACATTTGCCGTACGGTCGGACCTGCCAGAAAAATAATCCATCCATACGTTGGTATCGATTAACAGCTTGAGGACGCCTTCTGTGCTCATAGTTCCACCCACTCGGGATAGCGCTCCGCCATGGCCTCCTCATAGAGGTCGTCATAGTCTCCCGAGAACTCAGGGATGGGGATGCCGTATTTGAGGCACGAATCGCGAACGATATGGCTGCCTTGCGCGGCCCTTGACTCCATGCGCCGGGGCTCCACTCCGTCAGAACCCGGAGCCGCCGCGTCTTCCTTCGAGGGCATGCGTCCGTTAACGACCAGATACTCCCAAAGTGTCCGAACAGCTTGTGACGGCGTCATGCCAATATGAGTCAGGACGGCGTCTCCTGCCTCTTTGAGCTGACGATCTATACGCACGTTCATCTGAACTGGCCGCGTGTCGAGCATTGATGTAGGCATATCAGCTCCTTTGCTATACGGTATCTCAATTTTAGTATAGCACGGCAGATTGAAGCGCATTTCAATAGAAATGGAGGCGCTTCCTTATCGGAAACGCCCCCGTTATACAAGATATGTTAATGCCTACAGCGCACCAGAGCCGGCTTGCATCATGCCGCCGGGGCCCGAGCTCACGCCACTGCTCACAGGCGCGGCGTTGCCGGTGTGCGGTGCCGCCGGGGCGGTATCGCCACCGAGCGTGCCCGCCGGACGCGGTGCCGGAATCTCGCCCGTGCCGTGGCTAAAGACAAACTTGCCATCGGCCACGTCGCACAGGACGGTATCGCCCTCGCCCCACTCGCCGGCCAAAAGCTCCTCGGACAGCGGGTCCTCGATGAGCTTTTGAATGGCACGGCGCAGCGGACGCGCACCGTTGGTGAGGTCGGTGCCCTCGGCCACGATCTTGTCATAGGCCGCATCGGTGAGCTTGATGTTCATGCCGTTGGCAATCAATCGCTGACGCAGGTCGTCCACCAGCAGGTGCGCGATCTTGGTGAGATTCTCGCCCGAGAGCTTCTGGAACACCACGATGTCGTCGATGCGGTTGAGCAGCTCGGGGCGGAACAGGCGCTTGAGCTCGCCCATCGCGCGGCCACGGATCTCACTCGACGTGAGACCCTGCTCGCCGGTGGTGCCAAAGCCCACGCTCGCATCCTGCGCGATCTCGCGGGCGCCAACGTTAGACGTCATGATGATCACGGTGTTGCGGAAGTCGACCGTCTTGCCTTGGCTATCGGTCAGACGACCCTCCTCCAGCACCTGCAACAGAATGTTGAAGATGTCGGGGTGCGCCTTCTCGATCTCGTCGAACAGCACGACCGAATACGGGTGACGACGAACGGCCTTGGTAAGCTGACCGCCCTCGTCGTGACCCACGTAACCCGGAGGGCTACCGATGAGCTTGGAGACCTCGAACTCGCTGCCGAACTCCGACATGTCAAAGCTGATGAGCGCGTCCTTGCTGCCAAAGAGGTACTCGGCGAGCGTCTTGGCGAGCTCAGTCTTGCCCGTGCCGGTGGGGCCCAGGAAGATAAAGCTACCGCCGGGGCGGCGCGGGTCCTTGAGGGGTGAGCGGCTGCGGCGCACTGCCTTGGCCACGGCCTCGACAGCCTCGTCCTGGCCGATGATGCGGGTCTTGAGCACGCTTTCGGTCTGCAGCAGGCGACGGCTCTCGCTCTCGGTCAGCGAGGACACCGGCACGCCCGAAGTCACGGACACGATGTCGGCAATCTGACTCACATCGATGGTGAGCGGGCTGGCGTCGAGCTCAGCGGTCCAGGCGGCCTTGGCCTCGGCGAGCTCAATCTCGGCGGCCTTCTGCTGCTCGGTGATCTCGGCGGCCTTGTTCATGTCGTCGCTCTCGGTGGCCTCCT
>CAJLJQ010000063.1:0-12580 GCA_905207015.1 uncultured Collinsella sp.
GGGAGAGCGTATGCTCCAGCAGGTTGTAGGAGCCACCGTAGATGGTCTTCTGAGCCACCACGTGGTCACCAGCCTGGGCAAGAGCCTGCAGGGTATAGGTGATGGCAGCAGCGCCGGAGGCGACGGCAAGACCTGCCACGCCGCCCTCGAGCGCGGCGATACGGTCCTCGAAGACGCCCTGGGTGGAGTTGGTCAGACGGCCGTAGATGTTACCGGCGTCGGCAAGACCAAAGCGGTCGGCGGCGTGCTGGGAGTTGCGGAACACATAGCTCGTGGTCTGGTAGATCGGCACGGCACGGGAGTCGGATGCGGGATCGGCGCTCTCCTGGCCAACGTGCAGCTGCAGGGTATCGAAACCAAAGGTGTGCTCGGGGTTGTTGATGAACTGGCTCATGATGATCTCCTTGATCGAACGAAAGTAAGTAAAAAGAGAGAAGTAAGTCGCTGTCTCCTGATCACGCCGACGGGCGCAAACAGGAGCCCGGCATTCGTCTTGGTAAGCAATTCATATGCGGGCCTCCTTTCGCGTCCCGATTCCGTGGTCGGCTTAATAACCTACCGCCTTTGTGTGTTTTGAATAGTACGGGCATTGTCTCCCTCGGTCAATCACTTAAAAGCGCTAACTTGTTATCTGTTTTATAGATAACTATCGAAAGGATGGTGTCGATGACCCTTCAGCAGCTTCGTTTTCTGATCACCGTGGCAGAGTCCGGCTCAATCAACGCCGCAGCTCAACGCCTCTATACTGCTCAGTCCAACATCTCAAACGCCGTCAAAAGCCTGGAACAGGAGCTCCATCTGGAGATCTTTACGCGCTCCAGCCGCGGCGTCACGCTCACCAACGACGGTACCGAGCTTTTAGGCTATGCGCGCCAGGTCGTGGAGCAGGCAGATATGCTCGAGGCGCGCTACGAGGACGGCGGCACCCCGCAAGCCCGCCTCGCCATTTCCGCCCAGCACTACGCCTTTTCGGTCGAGGCCTTTGTCAACGTAGTCGAGCGCTGCCGCGACAGCAAGTTCGAGTTCATCATGCGCGAGACCACCACATCGCAGATCATCGACGACGTGCGCGCGTTTCGCAGCGACCTCGGCATCCTCTATCTGGACGACTTTAATACCCGTGTCTTGCAGAAGGCCTTCGCCGATGCCCGCGCAAGCTTCCATCCCCTCTTCGACGCGACGGTCCACGTCTTCGTCAGCGAACGCCATCCGCTCGCACGCCGCCCTCAACTGCCCCTTGCCGACCTCACGCCCTATACGCGCTACAGCTTTGAGCAGGGAACCTCAAACTCCTTCTATTACGCCGAGGAACCCTTTAGCTATATCCCTTGCGACCGCAACATACGAATCTCGGACCGCGGAACACTTACCAACTTACTTATCACGTCGAACGGTTACACCCTGTCGACCGGTGTCCTCTCCAATGAAATGCAATGGGGCATGGCATCGATCCCGCTAGCAGACGCCCCAACGATGCACGTTGGCCCGACGAGCGCAAGCCCTCTCTCCTCTTGCAGCAATACCTCGACGAGCTCAACCGCATCATCCATGCCAACTAACAGTCGGAAGACGGGGTAGAAATCGTAGATTGCTAGCCCCCGGCGGGCATGGCGCTACAATGGTCACTCGCACGAAACGTACCCAACGAAAGGAACCACGTGAAGGTCATCATCTATACCGACGGCTCGGCCCGATCAAATCCGGGACGCGGCGGCTACGGCGCCGTGCTCAAATACACCAACCCCGCCGGCAAGACCTTTACCTCCGAGCTTTCGCGCGGTTACGCCAAGACCACCAACAACCGCATGGAGCTCATGGCCGTTATCGTGGCGCTCGAGGCACTCAACCGCCCCTGCGAGGTCGAAGTCCATTCCGATTCGCAGTACGTCGTCAACGCCTTTAACAAGCACTGGATCGACGGCTGGAAAAAGCGCGGCTGGAAAACCGCCAACAAGCAGCCCGTTAAGAACCGCGACTTGTGGGAACGCCTGCTCAACGCAAAGAGTAAGCACAAGGTTGAGTTTGTCTGGGTTAAGGGTCACGCCGGTCACGAGCTCAACGAGCGCTGCGACGAGCTCGCCACCACGGCGGCCGACGGCAGCAACCTCGATATCGATACCGGCTTTAACGAGAGCGACCTGTAACGGCGTTTTCGCACGCTTTTGCGTTCCCCTCGCGCTACACTCATTCTGTAAACCTAACGGCACGAGGGGGATACATGCTGCGTATAGCGACCATCGGCACATCCATGATCACCGACGACTTTATCCAGGTCGTCAACGCCAACGACCAAGCCGCGTTTGTGGGCACGCTCTCGCGCGATGCCGATCGCGGCGCTGCCTTTACCGCCGAGCATGGCGGCGAGCGAAACTTCACCTCACTTGACGAGCTCGCGTCCGCCAACGACGTCGATGCCGTCTATATCGGCAGCCCTAACGCACTTCACTACGAGCAGGCCCTTGCCTGCATCGCCGGTGGCAAGCACGTTATCGTCGAGAAGCCCTTCTGCGCCACCGAGGCGCAAGCGCTCGAGGTCTTCCGCGCTGCCGAGGCAGCAGGCGTCGTGGCCCTCGAGGCCATGCGTCCCCTCCACGATCCCGCCTTCCACGCCATCGAGGACGCCCTGGGCGAGATCGCCCCCATCCGCCGCGCCTCATTGCGCTTTGGCAAATATTCCTCGCGCTACAACGAGATTCTCGCGGGACGCGCCACCAATATCTTCGACTGCAGTATGGCATCGGGTTCCCTCATGGACATTGGCGTCTACACCGTCGAGCCCATGGTCGAGATTTTCGGCATGCCCTCCGGCCTTACGAGCATGGCTACTCTGCTCGACCCCGCAACGCGACGGCTCACGCACGGCCCCATCGACGGCTGCGGTTCCATCCTCGCCAGCTACGGCGGTGGCCGTATCTCCGTCGAGCTTGCGCACTCCAAAATAACGAATGACCTGCTGCCCTCGCAGATCGAAGGCGAGCGTGGCACTATCCAGATCGACCATCTGTCCACGCCCCGCAACGTCCGCATCGACTATCGCGGCGACGTCGTACGCGGATCGGCAACCGAGGCGCCGCGCGAGCAAGGCGACAACGGCCGCGTGCTCGACCTGCCCAAATCGAGCAACACTATGGAATACGAGCTCGCCGACTTTATCACCGCCATCGGCGGCATCGATAACGTTAAGGAAGAGATTTGGGAGACCCCGGCGGGACGCCACGAGCTTGGCCACTACCGCGATGTCACGCTCGTCTCGCTGCGTATCATGGATGCCGTGCGCCAGCAGGCCGGCATTACCTTCCCGGCCGATACAGGCAAGCAGGCCTAGCGATGGGCTTCTTCGATACGTTCTTCCCCAGCGTCACCGGCGGCAGTCGAGAGCCTCAAAAACCATCAAACGTCGAGCTCGAGCTGCGCCGCAGGCTTACTGTGCTCGCAAGCGACGAGGCCACTCAAGACACTCCCCTGCGATATTTCCTACGCTGGGAGGGGCAAGTCCAAGGCGTTGGTTTTCGCTTTACCAACACCAACCTCGCACAGGCACGCGCACTCACCGGCTGGGTGAGTAACATGGAAGACGGGTCAGTCGAGATGGAGATACAGGGAGCTCCGGCAAACATCCTGTCTCATCTCGAGGCGCTTCATGCCTCCTACGAGCGCATGGGAACGCGTTTTCGCCTCGTAGACGCCCAGGCCCGAGCCCCACTTGCCAATGAAGACGGTTTCACGCCTCGTTATTAGTATTGTGTGCTAAATACGGTATCATTTACCTACGACCGTTGATAGAAAAGAGGCGAGGCGCATGGCGGTGCAAAGAAGGAATACCAGGCAGCGAAAGCTGGTTCTTGACGCCGTGCGCCAAAGCTATAACCATCCCACCGCCGACGAAATCTACAACGTCGTGCGCGCGCAGGATGACAAAATCAGCCGCGGTACGGTCTACCGCAATCTCAATCTCTTGGCCGACGCCGGCGAAATCCTCTCCATCAAGACGCCGGGCGGCAGCCGCTTCGATCGCACGATCGAGCCGCATGCGCATATCATCTGCACCTCGTGCAGCCGCGTCATCGACGTACCGCTCCCCTTCGATGCCCAGCTCGACGCCAAGGCGTCCGAGCAAATCGGCTGGCACGTCACGTCGCACTACACCATCTTCGAGGGTCTCTGCCCCGACTGCCGGTAAATGTTTGGAACATGCCTTAAATCCACCTTTTCGCACTTTGCAGCAAAAAATAGATTTCTAGGTATGTCCCGAAAACCTACTCGGCGAGCAGACGGCGCAGTTCCTCTTCGACCGTGCGCACGTAGCGGACGTGGTCGTTGATGCCACGCATAGAGGGATTGCAGCTCTCCATTAGATAAGGATGGCCCACTACGTTGAGCATGTCGCGGTCGTTTTCGTTATCGCCAAACGCCATCATCTCATCGGGCGAAATACCCAGGGCACGACCGTAATCGGCAAGCGCGGAACCCTTACCCGAATCAAAGCCGATAAAGTCCGTCCATTCGGTTCCCGATGTCATGACATCGACTCGATCGCTAAAGTGGCGCTCAAAATACTCCAGCGCCGCCGGCTGATTCACCTCGGGCGTCTGGAAGGCAATCTTAATGACGTCCTCTTCGATGTCCTCGGGACGGTCGACTACCGCCACATCACAATGGACCTCATAGCGCAGGTGGTCAACAAACGCATCGTTGCCGCTCATGGTATAGAGGTGCGCCTCACACGACAGGGTCACGTCGGCACGGGGGTACGCAACCACGGCATTCGCGATATCCATGGCCAGGCCACGTTCCATAGAACGCTTGACCACGGCACGTCCCTCGCTCATCACCAGGGCTCCGTTTTCGCATACATAGGCGAGCTCATCGGCCACCGGGGCAAACAGGTAGCGCAGACTCGCATATTGACGGCCACTCGCCGGCATAAACACGATACCGCGACGATGCAGCTCATCGATAAGCTCAAAGGCCTCGGGACGCGGCTCGCGCTCCCCCGGATGCAGCAACGTGCCATCCAAATCGCATGCAATCAGCTTGATTCCCTCAAGACCCATATGCTTCCCCCAAAGCCTCCTATCAACAGCAAGACGGGCCTTGATCGGTCGCCCTCAAAGCCCGTCTTGCGCATACGCGCGCTTAGCCGCGCGCCTTTTTTACGATGGTAAAGTCGGGAGCCATGCTCACGACGACCTCCGCCGCACTCGACGCAAAGCGCCGGTCCGCATCGAGTTCACGGGTAACCACCGAGAGCCGAACACCCTCGACACCCCGGAGCATACGACCCAAAACCGGTTGCACCGGCGTATACATGCGCACGGTATGCTCGTCCGAGTCGCCCCGGAAGAGCGGCGCATGCATGTTGCCGATCTCCCAGCACGCATGCGCGAGCGCAATCGGGTCCATGCGGTCAACTTCGACCAAATAAACCTCGGCGCTGCGCAGGCGCACGACAACCGCCACGGGCACTATGCCCGAACGGTCGATGACAAGCACATCGCCATCGGCAAGGCGATCGCCATCGGCAGCGCCCAGCCGAATATCGACCGTACGCCCCAGCTCCGTCACGCCCACAAATGTGCGGGCATCGGCCTGGTCCCAATCGAGTAGTAGCTCATCGACCCCAAAGACACCGCCCAGCTTCCGGCGAAGCAAAAGCTCATAGGACGGGTCGTTGAGATTTCCGAGACACACTGTCGAAACCAGATTCACAGGCATAGCCTAGTCCTCGACCTCAACGAGCTCGATATCAAAGTTGAGGTCCTTGCCGGCCAGCTCGTGATTGGCGTCGAGCGTCACGGCCTCGGGCGTCACGTCGATGACCACGGCGGGGACGGGCATGCCGCTCGGCGTGGACAGGAAGAGCTTCATGCCCTTCTCGATCTGCTCGATGTTGGGAACCTGTTCGGCCGGGAAGGTCAAAACCATCTCAGGATTGTGCTCGCCATAGGCATCGGCAGCCGGGATGTGCACGGTCTTCTTCTCACCCACCTGCATGTCGACAACGGCGGCGTCGAAGCCCTTGATCATCTGACCGGCGCCGCAGGTGAACTCCAGCGGCTCGCCGCGATCGTAGGAGCTATCGAACTGCGTGCCGTCGTCGAGCGTGCCGCGATAATGGGTCTTGACCTTCTTGCCCTGGTTGGACATGGAAACCTCCGTGATAAGGGCGGCGCACAACGTGGGCCGCCGTGAACATATGGCGCTAACTATACCCTAGTCATACAATTCAAAGACAGTTTGCAAAGAAACGCTGCAACCGGAGGAACCATGGCATATCCCGTATTTGACCTACACTGCGACACCGCCGACCGCATCGGCTGGGCCACGCTCGATCTCGACCTGCGCTTTACCGCCGGCACCGACGGTTATTTCCCCGGCGACGAAACGCATCCGCAAGATTTCGACCTCATCGAGGGCAACGCCTGCGCCATCTCGCTCGCAAAGATCGGCAACACGCCGTGGGCGCAGTGCTTCGCCACGTTTGTCCCCGACGAGATTCCCACCGCCCACGCCGCGCGCTTCCAGGCGCAGATCATGGCGCACATGAGCGGCCAGGCAATGCTCAACCACGACCGCATGGTCAACGTACGCAGCGCGGCAGACATTCGCCCTGCGCTCAAAGACGGCAAGATCGCCTGCATCCACACCATCGAAAACGCCACGTTCTTTGCCGAGGACCCCGCGCTGATCGAGGTGCTCAAGAGCTTGGGCGTACTCATGTCATCACTCAGCTGGAACGCGCAGGGACCGCTCGCGAGCGGCCACGACGCCCACGCCGGCCTCACCGCCGCCGGCATCGAGGCGCTTACGCAGATGGAGCACGCTGGCATGGTGCTCGACGTCTCCCACCTCAACGATGAGTGCTTTGACGAGGTCGCCGCCCGCGCCACGCGTCCCTTCGTCGCCAGCCACTCCAACTCCCGTGCGGTTTGCGGCGCCAAACGCAACCTTACCGACGACCAGTTCCGCACCATTCGCGACATGGGTGGCATCGTCGGCCTCAACTACTGCAGCGAGTTCCTTTCCAACGACGCAACCGACGAGACCGCCGCAGACGTCACCTTCGATCAACTGGCGGCGCATATCGAGCACTGGCTCGACCTGGGCGGCGAGGACGTCATCGCGCTCGGCGGCGACTGGGACGGCGCCACTGTGCCCGCCTTCCTCTCCGATGCCAGCAAGATGCCCGAGTTCCAGAACATGCTTTCCAAGCACTTTGGCAAGACCGTGATGCAGAAGCTCTGCAGCGACAACGCGCTTGCCTTCTTTGAGCGTTATTAATTTCACATCCCTTGAGCGGGCCGGTATGCCGAACGGTCGACATGCCGGCCCGTCCCCAATCCAAAGGACCGCTTTTGACGCAGCAATTTACGTTTTTCCTACCCCGACCGGATGGGACGCCCATCCCCGTCGTCGTTACCAAAAAGCGCGTCAAGAACTTCAACCTACGCGTCACATCGAGCGGCGAGGTCCACGCCAGCGCACCGATCGGCGCCAGCCGCGAGCGTATCGAAGCGTTTGTGAAGCGCAACAGCGCCTGGATTATCAGCCGACTTGCCCAGCGCGAACAACGTCAGGCGACGGCGCGAGAGCCGCTCAGCTCCTCGTCCATCATTGCACTTTGGGGCAAGCCCATCACGGTACAGGACGCACTCGATCACAACTTTGCATCACCTGCACCGCGGCCCAAGCAAGCCACCTTCGCAAGTTTTATGGGTACCGACGAGCCAAGTGGGTGCGCGCAGGCAAAGCAGCGCACAGCCCTTGACGGCCTAACGCCCAAAGAACTCCAGGCCCGCATCGACCAACTCTATGCATCCGAGGTCACCGCAGCGCTACGCGACATCGTGCACGCGTACGAAATCGCAATGGGCGTCACCGTTTCCCGCATTTCCGTACGCAGCATGAAAACGCGTTGGGGCTCATGCACGCCCAAATCCGGCGCCATTCGCATCGGGCGCGAGCTCGCCGCCTACCCCGTCGAATGCCTCGACATGGTTGTCGCCCACGAGCTCGTCCACTTGCTCGAGCCAAGCCACAATCAGCGGTTTCACGCCCTGCTCGACACGTACTGCCCCAACAATAGAGCTCTGTCGCAGCGGCTCAAGCAGCCTCCCGTAGAGACGTATTAGAACCGGTTAGCGCACGCGCTCGATCTCGACACCGCAGCTTGCCAGGGGCAGGCCAACAGGAGCCCACGGCTTATCGAGCTTTATGCGCACACCAAGCAGCGAGGGATAACGGCGCAGCAGCATCTGGGCCGTCCCCTCGGCTGCCGCCTCGATGAGTTTAAACGTATGCTCGCGCAGATAGCCATCGACATCGTGGCACACCGAGCCGTAGTCAATCGAGGCGTCCAGGTTATCGTGCTCCCCCGCTGCGCGCAGGTCGGCATAGAGCACCAAGGACACGATGAACTTCTGGCCCAGCGCGTTCTCCTCGGGATACACGCCATGGTTGGCAAAAACCTCTAGGCCGTCAATGACAATACGGTCGGCATGGCGCAAGTCGTCATAGCTCACGTGGGGCACCGCCGTTGCGGTGGATATTTCGCCCCTTCCACGGCGAGCGAGCTCGGCGCCTTCAGTCTTGGTTGCATTCTCGGGCAATTTCTTGTTACTCATCGCGATCGTCTCCTTCGTTTAGAACCCCGACCGCGCAAACTAACTACACGCGAATCGACAGGTTCTTTTTATCATCGCTCCAGTTGCAAGCATTGCGCGCGGGGCATGCAAAGCAGGCGCGCGACGCTTTGTCGGCTGCATAGAGCAGACGCTCAAGCGGTTGGCTGTTCACGCGCAGCTTTCGATGGCCCAAAATGGCCGTCTTAATGGCTGCGGCATCGGCCGGCTCAAACGCCACGCCATCGGGCATGCCGCCGAGAATCGCATCAGCGACGCGTTCGCTTGCAACATCATGGGATATACCCGATTCGTACTGTTCATCTTTGCCGATATCGTGAAGAAGTGCCGTGGCGTAGATGACCTCGCGGTCAAATTCGAGCTGTTCCTCGAGATTCTTGATCCACATAATGCGAGCGACATCGAGCAGATGGTCAATACCGTGGCGGCAGAAAATGCGTCCCGATTCCAACTGCGCAATGTTACCCAGGTGCCGCCGGAACAGCCCGTTGGCACAAATGTAATCAATGCGAGGCATAGCACCAAAAGGGGCCAGGCCCGAAGCCATAAAGCCGCGACGCGACGTCCCCTCATCGGTCTTCGATGTAAAGTCGTTGACGACCCTCATGTTAACGGCCCAGCATCCTAAAGAACCGCTCCTCGAGCGCGGGATCGGTCTCAAAGACGCCGCGGCGAGCGAGCGTCACGGTCTTGGTGCCGGGCTTTTGCACGCCGCGCATGGTCATGCACATATGCTCAGCCTCCATGAGCACAATCGCTCCCTGGGGAGCGAGATAATCCATGAGGGCGTCGGCAACCTGTGCACACAGCTGCTCCTGCAGCTGCAGACGACGGGCATAGACTTCAACCGTGCGAGCAAGCTTAGACAGACCTGCCACGCGACCGTTAGGGATATAACCAATGGCGGCCTTGCCATAAAACGGCAGCAGATGGTGCTCGCACAGCGAGTAAAACGTAATGTCGCGCTCGATAACCAAATCGTTCGAAGCGACGGCAAAAGTTTTGGACAGGTGCTCCTCGGCACTCTGGTCCATACCGCCGGCAATCTCGCCATACATACGGGCGACGCGTGCCGGAGTCTCCAGCAGGCCCTCACGAGTTGGGTCCTCGCCTATACCTTCAAGCAGCAGCTTAATGGCAGTCTCGACTTTTTCCTGATCGACCATCTGGGCCTCACTTTTTCGATTTCGCGTTCGCGCTATAGTACCACGCCGGCACGCAACCTCTGTCAGCTACATAGTATGGGTCGAATAGACCGGATCGTCCCGCCAAAGCTCCACGGCGTCGCAAAGCGCAATGTTCTCACGCTCGGCACGGGCACGCGTGGCGTTCATATCAATCACGCGCTGATTGCTCGAGCCCCTAAAGCGCAACGAGATATCGTACAGATCCTGAACGAACGGACCGTCCACCAACATATCGAGGCAGGCAAGGATGCGGTCCGTCACCTCGGTATGATGACGACCGCCCGGCATAAGTTCCTCGAGTACGTCGCCAGTAAAGCACCAAATGGTCTTCCCCGACCCCGCAGGATAAGCGGCACGAACACGCTCAATGAAATCAACGAGCCCCACCTGATTCTCAGGTTCCATAGGCTCCCCGCCCAGAATCGTCAGGCCATCGATAAAGGGATGGTCGAGGCTCTCGATAATCTTGTCCTCGACGGCGCGATCAAACGGCTCGCCCGCAGCAAAGTCCCACGCGACAGAGTTAAAGCAGTTCTTGCACCCACGACGGCACCCACTCACAAACAGAGAAGTACGAACGCCTTCTCCATCAGCAATGTCGAAATACTTAATGTTCGCGTAGTTCATAGGTAACTCTCCCGGGAGGCCGGGACATATCATCCCGTCCTCAAACATTCTCGGCCTTCGGCCTGCGAAACTGCGGGCGGGACGATATGTCCCGGCCTCATGCAAAGGGTAACTCAATGAACGAAGCGAACATCGAGTATAGGGTTCGAGGTCCAATAAATACTCAGCTGCAGCTCAGCCGCCATTGCAAGCAGATCGTCATTGCAGCTCAACTCATTTCCGCTAAGAACTTCGAGGAGCGAGCAGACCGCATGCCGCATCTCAGCTACATCACCTTGGCTGTCCCGCAGCGAGGCCCCGGACCTTTGCTCGATATGAGTTCCGCACGAACAGGAGGCGCCAGTGGCGCCTCCGTCGTGAGCCAGGACTGTCCGAAATAGCGAGTAAAGGTCCGGGGCCTCGCTACGGGGCAGCATGGGATGGTTATTAGAGATGCAGCACGCGGTCGCGGATCTCCTCGGTTCGACCCTGGTTCCAGAACTGGGTACCGATGTAGCCGCACGTACGACGGGCGACGTTCATCTTCTCCTGATCGCGGTTGCCGCAGTTGGGGCACTCCCACACCAGCTTGCCATCGTCCTCAACAATCTTGATCTCGCCATCGTAGCCGCACACCTGGCAGTAGTCGCTCTTGGTGTTGAGCTCGGCGTACATGATGTTGTCGTAGATGTACTGCATCACGCGAATGACAGCCTTGAGGTTGTCCTGCATATTGGGAACCTCGACGTAGGAGATAGCACCGCCCGGCGAAAGCTGCTGGAACATGCCCTCGAACTTAAGCTTATCGAAGGCATCGATCTCCTCGGACACGTGAACGTGGTAGCTGTTGGTGATGTAGCCCTTGTCCGTCACGCCCGGGATAATGCCAAAACGACGCTGCAGGCACTTGGCGAACTTGTAGGTCGTCGACTCCAACGGCGTACCGTACAGCGAGAAATCGATGTCGCTCGCAGCCTTCCACTCCGCGCACTTGTCGTTCATGCGCTGCATGACGGCCATGGCAAACGGCGTGCCCTCCTTCTCGGTGTGGCTATGGCCCGTCATGTACTTGACGCACTCATACAGACCGGCATAGCCCAGGCTGATGGTGGAATAGCCGCCCACGAGCAGCTTATCGATTGTCTCGCCCTTCTTCAGACGCGCCAGGGCACCGTACTGCCAAAGAATCGGCGCGGCATCCGAAAGCGTGCCCATCAGGCGCTCATGACGGCACAGCAGGGCACGGTGGCACAGCTCAAGGCGCTCGTCGAAGATCTTCCAGAACTTGTCCATGTCCTGATGCGAGCTCAGCGCGACATCGGGCAGGTTGATGGTCACAACACCCTGGTTAAAGCGGCCATAGTACTTAGGCTTGGTCGGGTCATAGTTCAGCGCGTTGGCGACATTGTTAAAGCCGTTGCCCGAGCGGTCGGGCGTCAGGAAACTGCGGCAACCCATGCAGGTGTAGCAATCGCCGTTGCCGGCGGTCTCGCCCTTAGACAGCTTGAGCTCGCGCATCTTTTTCTCGGAGATGTAGTCGGGCACCATGCGCTTGGCGGTGCACTTGGCAGCCAGCTGGGTCAGGTAGAAGTACGGGGAATCCTCGTGAACGTTATCGTCCTCGAGTACATAGATAAGCTTGGGGAATGCCGGGGTGATCCACACGCCGGCTTCGTTCTTAACGCCCTCATAGCGCTGACGAAGCGTCTCCTCCACGATCATGGCAAGGTCGTGCTTCTCCTGAGGCGTACGGGCCTCATTGAGATACATAAAGACCGTCACGAACGGCGCCTGGCCATTCGTGGTCATAAGGGTCACGACCTGATACTGAATCGTCTGGACGCCGCGACGGATCTCATCGCGCAGGCGGTCCTCAACGACCTCACGGACCTTCTCGGCAGACGCAGAGACGCCGAGCTCCTCAAGCTCGCGAGCGACCTCGCCGCGAATCTTTTGACGGCTCACCTCAACAAAGGGGGCGAGATGGGTCAGCGAAATAGACTGCCCGCCGTACTGGGAGGAAGCAACCTGGGCGATAATCTGCGTCGCGATGTTGCAGGCAGTCGAGAAGCTGTGCGGCTTCTCGATCAGCGTGCCCGAGATAACGGTGCCGTTCTGGAGCATGTCCTCCAGGTTCACCAGGTC
>CAJLJQ010000064.1:0-11888 GCA_905207015.1 uncultured Collinsella sp.
TGGACGTGGGCTTTGCCTTTGACGGCGACGCCGACCGCTGCCTGGCCGTGGATGAGCGCGGCCGCGTGGTCGACGGCGACCAGATCCTGTACGTGTGCGGCGTGTATCTGAACAAGCACGGTCGCCTTTCGGGCGGTACCGTGGTGCCGACGATCGCCAGCAACTTTGGCCTGATCAAGTCGCTGGAGCTTGCCGGCCTGAGTGCCGTGACCAGCGGCGTGGGCGACCGTCACGTGTATGCCAAGATGCGCGAGGGCGGCTACAGCCTGGGCGGCGAGCAGACGGGCCATACGATCTTTGGCGATATCGAGCGCACGGGCGACGGCATCATGACCTCGCTGCGCGTGATGGAAGTGATTCGTGCCGAGCGCGAGACGCTCTCGCAGCTCACGGCTCCGTGCAAGCTGTTGCCGCAGGCGCAGGTTGCCGTGCGCGTGGCGGATAAGGACGCCGCACTGGAAAGCATGGGCGTGCAGGCCGCCATCGCCGAGGCCGAGGCGTCGCTGGCGGGCGAGGGCCGCGTGCTCGTGCGCAAGAGCGGAACCGAGTCGGTGATTCGCGTTTTGGCCGAAGCCCCCGACCAGGCAGCCGCCGACGCCGCCATGAAGCGCATCGCCAACGCGCTAGAGGCCTTGTAGTTACGCGGTTTTACCAAACCGCGTAACTGCTCGACGCTGCAAACGGCCCTAAGCGGCAATCTGACGTTCAATTTCAAGGGCGCGACCAGAAGGTCAGCGCCCTTTCATTTCACGTCACCTTGCTCGCTTGGGGCCGTTTTCGCTGACGTTGCTAAGACATTGGCCTCAACATGGTTGGCGTTGGCGATGGCGTGCTGGTCAAGCCTTACAGCTGGTACAGCGTGGTGAACTTGTCCTGCAGGTAGCTGCAGTAGTAGCGGGCATCAAACGCCATGCCGCACGCGCCCTCGATAAGCTCCGGCGCGTCCTTGGCACGGCCCCATTGCCAAATGTGCTCGCCAAGCCAGGCGCGGACGGGTGCCAGGTCGCCGCTCGCGCAGGCGCCGTTGAGGTCCACGCCGTCGCGGCACATGGCCGGCACAAACATGGCATCGTAGGCGCTTCCCAGCGCATACGTGGGGAAGTAGCCAAACGAGCCGCCGCTCCAGTGCGTATCCTGCAGACAGCCGCGCGTGTCGTCGGGAACGGGAATGCCCAGGTACTCGTCCATAAAGCGATTCCAAAGCGCGGGGATGTCCTTGGCCGTGGCTTCGCCGGCAAACAGCATGCGCTCAATCTGGTAACGCACCATAATATGCAGCGGGTAGGTGAGCTCGTCGGCCTCGGTGCGGATCAGCGACGGCTGTGCGATGTTCACGGCGCGATAGAGCATGTCCTCGTCCACATCGCCGTAGACCTCGGGCGCGTGACGGCGCAGCACCTGCAGCAGCGGTCCCATAAAGGCACGGCTGCGGCCCACGGTGTTCTCAAAGAAGCGGCTCTGGCTCTCGTGGATGCCCATGGAAGTGCCGCCCTCCAGGCAGGTGCGCGCATAGGCGGGATTGACGCCCAGCTCGTACATGGCGTGTCCCGCCTCGTGGATGATGCTGTAGACGTTGGAGATGCAGTCGTTTTCGTAGATGTGCGTGGCAATGCGCGCATCGCCCACGGCAAAGCCCTCGCTAAACGGGTGCTCGGTAAAGGCGAGCGTGGTGTCGTCCAGGTCCAGGCCGACGAGCTTCATAAGGTCGAAGCTCATGGCGCGCTGGGCGGCCTCGGGCACACGGGCATGCAAGAAGTCGGCAGCAGGCTGCTGGCCGCGCTCACCGATGGCGTGCACGAGCGGCACGACCGTGGCCTTGACCTCGTCGCAAAACGCGTCGAAGCTCTTTGCGGAAAGCCCGCGCTCGTACTGGTCGAGCCACACGTCATACGGATCGCGCTTGGGATCCATGAGCTCGGCCTGATGCTTAAGCTGGGCGACGATTCTGTCCACATAGGGCTCAAAGCTCGCCCAGTCATTGGCTGCCTTGGCCTTGTGCCACACGGCATCGGCCTCGCAGGCGAGCCTGGTCCAGGCTTCGGCTTCCTCGGTGGGGATGGCGCTTGCCTCGCGCTGGTCGCGGCCGAGCACGCGGATCTCGTCGAGCAGCTGCGGGTCGTCTACATGTCCGCCTGCGACCGTCTCGCGCGCTAACGAGCGTACGAGCTCAACGGACTTCTCGCTGGTCAGCAGCTTGTGATGCTCGCCGGCAAGCGTGCCCATGGCGTCGACACGGGCGGCAGCGCCGTTGGCAGGAGCAATCGTCGCTCCATCGAACTCGGCAATCTTGAGCAGGTACTCGCGAGTCCACAGCTTGCCCTCGAGTTTGCGGAACTTTTTGACGGCCTTGTCGACTTTAGCAGCCTTGACGCCCTTGGCAGCCTTTGCCACGGCGGCCTTGGCCTTCTTATCGAGTTTCTTTCCCATACCGTATCCTTAATCTCGCAGGCCGAGCGCCGCAGGCGGGTGCGCGGCCAGTTTGCACAGTTATCTGCCTTGTACCCAGCGCGAACAAAACGGAACGCGGCGATGCACACGCAGGATGTGCTATCCTATAGCCCAATGCGTTGACGGAGAGGGTTTTGCCCGTCGCGTCGCCGGCAAGAGAGGGAAGGTCATGGGCTGCAAGCCTTCCTGCGGTGGCAAGGGCCAAGCGTTCACTCCCGAGCAGCGACCTCAACGGGCGCGCGGCCACGCGGCGGCGATGTCTCCAGTAGGGAAGCCGTGAGCCTCGCGAAAAGGGGCAAAGAGTGGGCGCGGCGGGCCAGACATCCGCCGGGTCAAACAAGGTGGTACCGCGGAATTCAACCGTCCTTGGGCAATGCACATGCCCGAGGACGGTTTTTTGTTACCGAACCGGGCCGCACATCCGTAAGCGTCGGGCGGTGCCAGCCGTCCCGGCAAGCGGATACGCGAGAGACGAAAGGGAAGACATGAGTCTGATTGATGATCTGGTCAAACTCGAGGAAGAGGCCAAGGAGCTCGTCGCAGGCGCCGACGACGCCGAGAAGCTCGAGGCTGCGCGCGTTGCGCTGCTCGGCCGCAAGGGCCGCATCACCGGCCTGATGCGCATGATGGGCAAGCTCGCCCCCGAGGATCGCCCCGTCATGGGCAAGCGCGCCAACGAGATGCGCCAGCTGATCGAGGGCATGCTCGACGAGCGCACCACCGAGATGAAGGCCGCCGCTCTCAAACACGCGCTCGAGCATGATGCCGTCGACATCACGCTGCCGGGCATCCGTCCGCAGATCGGTCACCAGCATCTGATCAAGCAGATTATCGAGGAGGCCGAGGACATCTTCTGCGGCATCGGCTACACCGTCGAGTCCGGCCCCATGGTCGATACCTCCTACTACAACTTTACCGCGCTCAACGCGCCCATGGATCACCCGAGCCGCTCGGCCCGCGACACGTTCTACGTGGTCGACAACAACCCCGGCAGCGTCGCGCACCCCGAGGCTCACGCCCACGGTGAGTCCGACGTGCTGCTGCGTACCCAGACCTCGGGCGTGCAGATCCACACCATGGAGTCGCAAAAGCCGCCCATCTACATGATCTGTCCGGGCACCGTTTACCGTCCCGACACAGCCGATGCCTGCCATCTGCCGCAGTTCAACCAGATCGAGGGCCTGGTCGTCGACGAGGGCATCACCTTCGGCGACCTGAAGGGCACGCTCGACTACTTTGTTAAGTGCATGTTTGGCGAGGACCGCAAGACGCGCTACCGCCCGCACTTCTTCCCCTTCACCGAGCCTTCCTGCGAGGTGGACGTGAGCTGCCACGTGTGCGGCGGTAAGGGCTGCAACTTCTGCAAGCACAGCGGCTGGATCGAGATCCTGGGCTGCGGCATGGTCGACCCCAACGTCCTCATCAACTGCGGCATCGACCCCGAGAAGTACACCGGCTTCGCCTTTGGCATTGGCGCCGAGCGCGTCGCGGCCCTGCGCTACGACCTGCCCGACCTCAGAACGCTCATGACAGGCGATATGCGCTTCTTAAATCAGTTCTAGGCCCGGCGGCTTTCCCAAGCACCGCACCTTGCCTTTCAATCGTCGGTTGCGTACCTAAGTACGCGGCCCTCCTCTTTCAAGGCAATCTGCGGCACTTGGAAAACCCGTCTCCGTTGCAGTTTTTGGCTCAAAGCCGCATTTATGAAAGGAGACCAGTTAGATGCGCGTTTCTTACGACTGGCTCAAGACCATGATCGATATTCCGGAGGATCCTAAGACCCTTTCGGACGAATATATCCGTACCGGCACCGAGGTCGAGGCGATCGACACCGTGGGCGAGTCCTTCGACCATGTAGTGACCGCCAAGGTGCTCACCAAGACCCCGCACCCCGATAGCGACCATATGTATGTGTGCTCGGTCGACGTGGGCGACAAGAACCTCGACGCCGACGGCAACCCCGCTCCGCTGCAGATTGTCTGCGGCGCGCAGAACTTTGAGGCCGGCGACCACATCGTCACGGCCATGATCGGTGCCGAGCTGCCCGGCGACATCAAGATCAAGAAGAGCAAGCTTCGCGGCGTCGTGTCCATGGGCATGAACTGCTCCGCGCGCGAGCTCGGCTTGGGCGGCGACCACTCCGGCATCATGATCCTGCCCGAGGACACGCCCTGCGGCATGCCGTTTGCCGAGTATGTGGGCTCGAGCGATACCGTGCTCGACTGCGAGATCACGCCCAACCGCCCCGACTGCCTGTCCATGATCGGCATGGCCCGCGAGACCGGTGCCATCTTCGACCGCGATTTCCACGTTGAGCTGCCCGCCATCAAGGTCGAGACCGGCCGCGCGACCGACGACGAGCTTTCGGTCGAGATCGCCGACGAGGGCCTGTGCGACCGCTACGTTGCCCGCATCGTGCGCAACGTCAAGGTCGGCCCGTCGCCCGACTGGATGGTCAAGCGCCTCAACGCCCTGGGCGTGCGCCCGCACAACAACATCGTCGACATCACCAACTACGTGATGATGCTCACCGGCCAGCCGCTGCACGCCTTTGACCTCGACACCTTTGCCGAGCGCGATGGCCACCGTCGCGTGGTGGTTCGCGCCGCCCAGCAGGACGAGAAGTTCACGACGCTCGATGGCGAGGAGCGTGTGCTCGACGCCGGCATGGGCCTCATCACCGACGGCGAGCGTCCCGTGGCGCTGGCCGGTGTCATGGGCGGCATGGATTCCGAGATCGAGGACGATACCGTCGACGTGATGGTCGAGAGCGCTTGCTTCAACGCCGGTCGCACCTCGCACACCAGCCGTGACCTGTCGCTGATCTCCGACGCCTCCATCCGCTTTGAGCGCCAGGTTGACGAGACTGGCTGCGTGGATGTCGCCAACGTTACCTGCGCGCTCATCGAGGAGATCGCCGGCGGCGAGGTCGCCCCCGGCCATGTCGATGTTTTCCCCGCGCCCAAGACTATCGACAGCATCAAGCTGCGCCTGGCCCGCGTGCATGCCATCTGCGGTGCCGACATCGAGCCCGACTTTATCGAGCGTTCGCTTACCCGTCTGGGCTGCACCGTCGAGCGCGACGGCGAGGACTTTATGGTTACCCCGCCGAGCTTCCGTCCCGACCTGCCGCGCGAGATTGACCTGATCGAGGAGGTCCTGCGCCTATGGGGCATGGGCCGTGTGACGGCGACCATCCCGGCTGCCAAGAACCACATCGGCGGCCTGACCCGCGAGCAGAAGCTCACCCGCAAGGTCGGCGAGATCCTGCGCGCCTGCGGCCTCAACGAGACCACGACCTTTGGCTTTGCCGCCCCGGGCGACCTGGAGAAGATTGGCATGTCCACCGAAGGCCGCGGCTGCCCCGTGGTGCTCATGAACCCGCTGGTGGCCGAGCAGACCGAGATGCGTCGTTCGCTGCTGCCGGGCCTGCTGCAGTCCGTGGCCTACAACGAGGCCCACGGCACGCCCAACGTGCACCTGTACGAGGTCGGCAGCCTGTTCCACGGTCGCGAGAACGCCAGCCTGCCCAAGGAGACCAAGTCCGTGGCGGGTGTGCTCTCGGGCCAGTGGAGCGAGCAGTCCTGGAACATGAAGTACCGTAAGCTGCGCTTCTTCTTTGGCAAGGGCATTGTCGAGGAGCTGCTCGCCCAGCTGCGCATCGAGAAGGTTCGCTTCCGTCCTGTCGAGGGCGAGGGCTACGCTTTCTTGCAGCCGGGTCGTGCGGCCGAGGTTCTGTCCGGCGGAACCGTGCTGGGCTGGGTCGGCGAGATTCACCCCGAGGCGCGCGAGGCGATGGGCATCGATGAGGTCGTCGTTGCCTTTGAGCTCGACTTGGACAAGCTGATCAAGGGCGCCCGCAACCAGGAGAACTACCGTGAGTTCTCGCAGTACCCGGCCGTTGAGCACGACCTTGCCATTGTGGTTGACAACTCCGTGACCTGTGAGGATCTTGAGCGCCGCATTACGAGCGCCGGCGGTAAGTTGCTCGAGGGCGTGCGCCTGTTCGACGTCTACCGCGATCCCATCCGCATCGGAGCGGGCAAAAAGTCCATGGCCTTTGCGCTTACGTATCGCTCCGACGACCACACGCTTACCAGCGAAGAGGTCGAGAAAGCGCACCAGAAGATTGTCACCAAGGTATGCAAAGGCGTAAACGGCGAGGTCCGCGGCTAGGGCTTGCGATGGGGGGCGTAGGGCCTGATGGCGGTTGCTGCGGAGCTCTGCGCGACCGCGGTGTTCGGAATAAGGCATCGCTGACCCTGCATATATGACACGCGCATTACAAAACGGCGTGCTGCTTTTGTGGCGGCGCGCCGTTTTGCTATCATAGCCTGCGGCGTGTTACGAATCATCTAGCTCGTAACACTGATGAAATGGTTCAAGCGGCGCTGCAATCCCATGTGCCGGCAACCGGGAGGCGTATATGCACATTCCAGATAACTACCTGTCCCCGCAGACCGATGCCGTTATGGCGGTGGCGATGGTGCCCGTATGGGTTCACTGCATCAAGAAAGTGCGCGCCACGCTCGATCGCGAGCATATGGCCTTTCTGGGTATTTGCGCTGCGTTCTCCTTTTTGCTCATGATGTTCAACGTGCCGCTGCCCGGCGGCACCACTGGTCACGCCGTCGGCGGCGCACTCATCGCGCTGCTGCTGGGCCCCGAGGCCGCGGCTATCGCTGTCTCGGTCGCGCTGGCGCTGCAGGCGCTGCTGTTTGGCGACGGCGGCGTTCTGTCGTTTGGCGCCAACTGCTTTAACATGGCCTTTGTGCTGCCGTTTGTCGCTGCTATCGTGTTCCGTGCGCTCAACAGCCGTCTGCACGACAAGAGCTGGGGCACCTCGGTTTCGGCCATCGTGAGCGGTTGGGTCGGCCTGTGCCTGGCGGCCCTGTGCGCGGCAATCGAGTTTGGTATTCAGCCGATGCTCTTCACCAACGCTTCGGGCGCCCCTCTGTACTGCCCCTTCCCGCTGTCCGTGGCTATTCCGGCCATGTTGATCCCGCATATGCTGGTTGCCGGCGTGATCGAGGGCGTGGCGACGGCCGCCATCTACGGCTTCATTAAGAAGACGGCGCCGAGCATTATCGTCGGCCCCGAGGCTGTCGATGGCCAGCTTGCTGCCGAGGACGCTGCTGCCAAGAAGACCTCGCTGGTCCCCACGCTCATCTTGGTTGCCGTGCTTGTCGTAGCCACGCCGCTGGGCCTGCTGGCCACGGGTGACGCTTGGGGCGAGTGGGACGCTGAAGGCGCCGCGACCGCCGTTCAGGAGGCTGGTGACGACAGCCTGCAGGCTTCGGTCGGTCTCGATACCCCGACCTTTGCCGATGCCCTGCCCACGGGCGATTATCTGCAGGCCTATTCCGAGGAGCAAGGCCTTGGCTTTGCCGGCCAGGCCGCGATGTATATTCTTTCGGGCGTGATTGGCGTGGCGGTGCTCACCATCGCATTCCGCCTGGTCTCGCTGACGGTCAAGGAAAGCGGTGCTCATGGCAATAGCCGAGCTGCCTAGCTGGCTTACGGCCGAGCAGCGATACGAGCCCGCGGGGGCTCGGCATCGTGTGATGCAAAAGAATGTCCTGCACCTGGCGAGCCTGCTTGAGCGGGTTCGCCTGGGTGGAGGCGCGCACGAGGGCGGGTCGATGGTCGACCGCGCCCTTTCTTGCGTTTCGGCTCCGGTGCGCCTGGTGGGGATGTTCGTTTGCGTCCTGTGCGTGTGTCTGACGCAGAGCCCGCTGTACCTCATGTTGATGGCGGCCATCGCGCTGGTGCTCGTTGCCGTGCGCCCCGTACGCGGGCTGCGTGCGACCTTTGTACCGGCGCTCGGCGCCACGGGGCTTGCGGTGGTTCTGGCACTGCCTGCCCTGCTGCTGGGCGCTTCTGCCGCGGGCGCCATGCTCAAGATCGCGCTCAAGACCTTCATTAATGTGTCGCTGGTGCTGGGCGTTTCATGGACGCTTACCTGGAGCCGCATGTCGGCGGCGCTCAAGACGCTACAGCTGCCCGACGAGGTCATCTTTACGTTTGATATGGCGCTCAAGCACATCGAGGTGCTGGGACGCACGGCGCACGATCTGACCGAATCGGTCATGCTGCGCAGTGTGGGTCGTGCGCCTGCGGGTTTTTCGCGTACCGATTCGATCGCGGGTATCATGGGCATGACCTTTATCAAGGCGATGGAATGCAGCCGCGCGATGGACGAGGCTATGCTTTGCCGTGGCTTTGCCGGTGCGTATCCGACTCCCGCGCGGAGCGGCTTTGGCTGGCGCGATGCGGTCTATGCGGTCGTCGTGGTGCTGCTCGCCGTGTTGTGCGCGGTGCTGTAGCGCGGGCGGCCGAGCCGTCGATGTGGATAGGGAAGGGCGACGTTTTGGCAAACGATACGAATGGCGTGATGGGCGCGAGCGGTGCTACTGGCGCCAAGAGCGTGCCGCTCATCGAGTTTCGCGACGTGGTGTTTTCCTACGCGGGCCATACGGTGGTCGACGGCGTTTCGCTACAGGTGGACCGTGGAGAGCTCGTTGCCCTGCTTGGCCCCAACGGCTGCGGCAAGACGACGATCATGCGTCTTATCAACGGCCTTGAGCTCGCAGACGCGGGTACGTACCTGTTCGATGGACATGCGGTCGATGCGGCGTTTCTAAAGGATTCCGTGGCTGCTCAGCGCTTTCATCAGCGCGTGGGCTTTGTGTTTCAAAATGCCGATGCCCAGCTGTTTTGCGCCACGGTGGGCGAGGAGGTCGCCTTTGGTCCAGCTCAAATGGGCCTGCCGGCAGACGAGCTCGAGCGCCGCGTTCGCGATGCTATGGAGCTGTTCCACGTTGCCGATCTTACCGATGCCTCGCCCTACCAGCTTTCGGGCGGACAAAAGAAGCGCGTGGCGCTGGCGGCCGTCGTGTCGATGAACCCCGATATCCTGGTGCTCGACGAGCCCACCAACGGGCTCGATGAGGATTCGTGCGACATTGTGGTCAGCTTTTTGCTGGCCTATGTTGCTGCCGGTAAGACGGTCTTAATGAGCACGCATCATCAGGATTTGGTGCGACGCCTGGGTGCCCGCGCCATCTATATCAACCGATATCATCACGTGGTCGAGGCGCCCGTGCCGTCGTATGGAACCGAGAGCGCCGCTGCGGAATAGTTGCTGCGTAGTGGGGTTGCGGCCGCGTGCGTGGCCCGCTGTGAATGGTATAGTTATCCGGGTTTTTACGGGGGTGGCTATGCCAAGTTGGAATATTCATATCGCTCAGACGGAGCGTTTGCTGGAGCGCACCGGTGCGCTTGCCAATAGCGTGCGCGACCGCAATGCTTTTTTGTTTGGTTGCGTGGTTCCGGATATCTTCGTGGGCTATATGGTCCCCGGCATCGCCGATCCCATCCCGTACCGCATTACGCATTTTGCCAAGCCTGAGCCCATCCCTAAGCCTCGCGAGCATGAGTTCTGGGATACCTATGTGGCACCGTTGCTTAAAAGTTCTCCCACCGGTGCGCCGGCCGCGGCGACCTCGATTATCGAGGAGCGCGAGCGACTGAATCGCGTGCACTATCCCCAGCGCTACAGGGATGCCGAGCCGGTTGTCGGTCCCGGCGCCTGTGAGTTCTCGCTTGCGTCCGAAGATGTGGCGCAGTCGTTGCTCGATTTAACGCTGGGCGTCTGGTCGCATCTGGTGGCCGATACCGTATGGAATACGCGCGTGAATCAGTACCTGGAGGCGCACGGCGGCAAGCCGTGCGAGGAATTCCGCATTAAAAAGCAAGGTGACTTTGACTGGTTTGGTAAGACGCTCGGCATTGTTTCCATCCCGCGTGCGACCAATCGTCTGTATACTGCGGCGACGCGTTTTGGGCAGTATCCCATCCATAAGGAGTATGTGCTCAAGACCATCGGCGTTATGCACGAGATTGTGCGCGAAAACCCCGGTGAGCCCGATCATCCGCCATACCGCCTGCTAACTGAGGAGTTTTTCGATGCAACGTTTACCGAGGTCATCGAGCTGACCGAGGTGGGCTTTGCGACTCGCGTTGCCGCTTCTGACGTCCCCGCAGTCCCTCTGATCACTAGCTGCTAGCTGGCCGGCTTGACGGCGAACAGCTCATCCCAATCGACCAATAGCTCCCGCCGCAGGGCATCTTCGGTGGTGCGTTCCTGATCGGTCTTTGGGATGTAGGGGAGCCCTGCCTTTTTATGGATGAGTTCGGCGATGTTGTTAAAGCTCTTCGTGTCTTTGATTTGCTCATAGGTTATCTGGATAACGTCATAGCCCATGCTTGTGAGGGCGGTGGTGCGCTCGGCATCGGAGAGACTTGCGGCTTCGCCATCGTGGGCGGAGCGGCCTTGGCATTCCAAGATGACGCCCATGCTGTCGTTGTTGCTCTCGATGAGGATATCGGCGTAGCAGCAGGTTTTGTCATACAGTGAGCGCGCGGCGTCGCTGAGTGGGATGCGCACGTTGTTTGCGATGTTGATGCCCATGCCGCCCTCGTTGCGGGGGAGCGAGACAAGCATAGAGGCCTGTACTTCGAAGGGCGAGGCGGTCTGCCCCGTCATGTGCTCGGCCGCCCAGCGCAGTTGTTTAACGCCGCGCAGGCCTGCAGCCTGCTTGGCGAACGCGGCGATATCCGCCGCGCTGAGGAGCGGCGGGCGCTTCCACAAATTGGTGTCATTGCCCTTGGTGTCGACAACACGCTCCCAGCAGCAGTTGGGTGGAATGAGCTTAAGCGAAATAGCTTCATCAAGTTGTTGTTGCGTTCGCTCGCAGGGCTTAAACACTGCAAAGGAGCCGCACATCTCGTAGCAAGCCATGAGTAGCTGGTTGCGTGAGACCTGCGTAGCAAGGCTGAGCAGCGTAAACTCGGGCGACGTGACATCAAATCCATGTTCAGTTTGCCTAAACGACCCGGGAGGCGGCTCTTGGGTCAGGAGGTGCGATTTAAACAGGCTTCGCGACCCGGATTGTGCTCGAGTGAATACAAACCTGTGAAGCGGTGCGTGAAGTAGGTCTTTTACAACTGCATGACTTCCGAGGCCGCAACATCTGCGATCCATATTGCCAAGGCTAATGGCGGGGTAAAGCCCTAATACCTGCGGCGGGATACGGTGATAGTAAAAAGCGGATTGACCGCATAGCGTCAGGTCCATGATATCCTCCTGGTCGAAATGTGCTTTTGGACCGTGCGATGCCAGCGTCAATTCGGAAGTATGCGGCAAAATCTGAACCCTGTGAGCAGACCTGGCTTTTGAGGCCAGTTTATCAGGCATTTTGTTGCGAAAAAACGGGGTGTGCTCGGAGGTCTCAGAATTTGCCGCATACTTCCGAAAACGCGGTCGATCTGGCTTTTGCTAAAACGATTTAGCAGCGTCGGGTAAGGTGTGGTTTCGCCATCGGGCGAACACTTTTAGCGCTTGGGACTTTATTTTTGGGCCTCGAAAGGTGGATTTC